>NZ_JAXCFK010000006.1:0-376750 GCF_056150025.1 Micromonospora aridisoli
CCGGTATCAGGTTCTTCTTCGTCGATGAACCATCTACCGGAGACCTCGCCACATCCCGGGCACCAACACACCCCACCCGGATTTCAAAACACGCCCTAACGCCTGGTGCCGGTCTGCTCCGCGCGCATCAGCCGGAGCTGCCGGATCTCAGCCCCGGCGGGTGAGACCCGCGGCGGCGCGCTCCACGATCAGGCAGCGGTCCTCCACGTAGTCGATGCCGGCCTCCTCGGCGATCCGCCGGGCCTGCGGCGAGACGATGCCGAGCTGCAACCACACGGCGGGGGCGCCGATCGCGACGGCCTCGCGCACCACCTCCACCGCGTCCTCGGCCGGCCGGAACACGTCGACCAGGTCGACCGGGTGCGGGATGTCGGCCAGGGACCGGTACACCGGCTCGCCAAAGAGTTCGTCGGCGGTCGGGTTGACCGGGATGATGCGCCAGCCGTACCGCTGCATCTCCAGCGGAACGCGGTGAGCGGCCTTGAAGGGATCGCGGGACGCGCCCACGACGGCGATCACGGCGGCGTCGGCGAGGATCTGCTGGGCGGAACGCACCCGACGACTGTAACCGGGTGGCGTGGCCGGCGCTTCAGAGCAGGCTCAGCTGCTCCGGTGCCGGTACAGGCTGTGGCGCGTTGCGGTGCTCGCCGGCCCCGGACCGGACCAGTCCGTGGCGACGGGCGGCGACCCGTACCCGCGCGGTCAGTTCCCGCTGGTACGACTGCGGAGCGTACGCGCCCGCCCGGAACAACTCCCGGTATCGCGGAACGAGTCGGGGATGCTCCCGCGCGAGCCAGTGCGCGTACCACTCCCGGGCGCCGGAGCGCAGGTGCAGCGGAAGCGGCGTCACGCTGGCGGCTCCTGCGGCGGCGATCGCCGCCACGGTGGCCTCGATGGACTCGTCGGTGTCGGAGAGGCCGGGCAGGATCGGCGCCATCAGTACGCCCACCTCGAAGCCGGCGTCGGCGAAGCGACGGACGGCGTCGAGCCGCCGGCTCGGACTCGGCGTGCCAGGCTCGACCGAACGCCACAGTTGTTCGTCGAGGAAGCCGACCGAGAAGGAGACGCCCACCCGGGCGACCTCGGCCGCCTGCCGCAGCAACGGCAGGTCACGCTGGATCAGTGTGCCCTTGGTCAGAATCGAGAACGGGTTGGCGAAGTCACGCAGCGCCTCGATGATCGGCGGCATGAGCCGGTAACGCCCCTCGGCCCGCTGGTAGCAGTCGACGTTGGTGCCCATCGCCACGTGCGCGCCCCGCCAACGCGGCGCGGCCAGCTCACGACGCAGCAGCTCACCAGCGTTGACCTTGACGACCACCCGCCGGTCGAAGTCCGCCCCCGCGTCGAAGTCGAGGAAGGTGTGGGTATTGCGGGCGTAGCAGTACAAGCAGGCATGGCTGCATCCGCGGTACGGGTTGACGGTCCACTCGAAGGGGACGCGGGAGGTGCCCGGGACCTTGTTGAGGATCGACTTCGCGCGCACCTCGTAGAAGGTCATGCCGGCGAAGTCGGGGGTGTCGAAGGTGCGCACGATCGCCTCGGGCAGCGCCAGCGGCAGGGGTGGCGTCGCTGGCGCTGCCCGTCCGGGAACTCCCTCGACCGGGGGAGCGGTGAGGTTCTCCCAGCGCATGGCCAGTATTCGAACACATGTCCTATCGCCGTGCAAGTGACCCGCCGGACACCCGCGTGTGGGTCGGCCGCCGTGGGGGGAGGATGAAGGCATGTCGACCTTCGTCTACGACGGGGACTGCGCCTTCTGCACCCGCTGCGCGGAGTTCATCGAGCGCCGGATCCCCACCGGCGCCCGCGTGGTGCCCTGGCAGTTCGCCGACCTCGACACGCTCGGCCTGACCGAGGCGGAGTGCGAGGAGGCGGTGCAGTGGGTCGGCTCCGACGGCAGCCGGGCCGCGGGCCCGGACGCCATCGCCGCGTTGCTCGGCA
The DNA here is from genome assembly GCF_056150025.1 of Micromonospora aridisoli. Classification (NCBI taxonomy): domain Bacteria; kingdom Bacillati; phylum Actinomycetota; class Actinomycetes; order Micromonosporales; family Micromonosporaceae; genus Micromonospora; species Micromonospora aridisoli. Next base: position 1,942 of record NZ_JAXCFK010000006.1, read on the forward strand.
GCAGTGGCCGGCTGTGGCGGATCGCCGGGGCCGGGCTACGGATCCCGCCGATACGCGCCGCAGCCTGGCCCGCGTACCGCTGGGTGGCCCGCAACCGGCACCGGATGCCCGGCGGTACGGCCGCCTGCTCGCTGCCCCAGGAGACCCGGGACCGCCTCTACGGCCCCTCCCGCGGCTGACAACGCGCCAACGCGGAACAACGCCCGCACGCTCCGCGGCGTTCCAGGTCGCGCGCCGCGATCTTGGACACTTTCGGTTGAGCCCAAGACGCGAACGAAAAACTGTCAAGGTCTACGGGTCGGCCCGTCAGGGCGCCATCCGGTCCCGCGTTCCCGCGGTCGGCGCGGTGTCCGGCCCGCCCCCCGAAGCGGAGGCGGCATCGACAGGCGGGGCATCGGCCTCTGGCGTTGGGCTCCCACTCGGCGGGGTGTCGGCCGACGGCGGGTCCGAGTCGAGCCTTCGCTGATCGGGCGTCGAGCTGCGGGCCAACAGCCGGCGCAGCGCGATCACCGGGCGGATCTTCTCCAGCGGCAGGAAGCTGGTCATGGCGACCAGGTGTGGTGCGAACGAGATGGTGATGGTCGCGATGGTCACCGCGTGGAACGAGTAGAAGAAGCCGACCGCGGCGATCCGCCAGCGCTCGGGCAGCACGAAGACCAGGGGGCTGAGCAGTTCGAAGGCGAGGATGCCGAACTGGGCGACGAGCAGTAGGTGGGGGACCTGGGCGATCAGGTCGGCCAGCTCGGTGCCACGTCGGATGATCGCCTTGGCGAGCACCGAGCCGGTCGCCCAGTCCAGACCGCCGAAGCGGAACTTGGCCCAGGCGGCGAGGAAGTAGGTACAGATCACCGAGATCTGGGTGACCCGCAGCGCCCAGCCGCCGGCTTCCGTCCTGGTCGGGTCACCGTGCCGGGCCCGGCCGGCGGTGGGCAGCACGGCCAGCGCGACGAGCAGGGCGAACCGGTCGTGGTCCACCTTGCCGTAGCTCATCGCGATGATCATCCACTCCAGGTAGAGCGCGAAGACCGTCCAACCCAGCAGTCGAGGTGCCCGCCCGGTCGCGGCGAGCAGGGCCAGCAGCAGCAGGGCCCAGAAGATCACGCTCACCAGCGTCGCGGTCGGGGTGGGCAGCGGCAGTACGCGGCCGACGAAGAGCGGCTGGTACAGGTTGCCGGGCACGTCGACGCGGTCGCGCACCCACGGGGTGAAGATCACCAGGTCGGCGGCGACGAAGAGGTAGACCAGGGTGCGGAAGGCGGCGACGCGACCGCGCGGCACCGCCTCGGTGAGCCAGCGGATCATGGCGTGACCTGCCAGCTGACGACGGTCTCGTCGACCCAGCGGCCGGTCGGCCGGCGGTCGGTGATGTCGTGCCAGCGGATCACGATACGGACCTCGGCCAGGTCCGGTGCGTCGGGATTACGTCGGCCGTACGCCTCGGCGACCTCGCGCAACCGGCTGGGGTCGGCAACGTACCTGCTCTGCTGGCCTTCGATCTCGGCCCGGCGGATTCCGGTCGCTCCCTCGCCCAGGTCGACGAGGTTGCCGCCGAGGTCGACCCCCTCCACCCGGGTGTCCGGGGCGTCGGCGTCGGCCGGATCCGAGGTGGAGTACATCCGGAAGGGGCCGAACGGGAAGTGGTCGTCCTGGCCCCAGATCGTGCCGGCGAGCAGGACTGCCAGGCCGAGTGCCGTCACCGCCACCCGGACCGTGCGGCCGCGGCTCGTCAACGCATCCATCGCGTGCCGAAGATACGGCACCGGTGCTCGCGGGAGTGGTCCGGTCGGCCCGGCTGTGTCCCACCTGTGACGGGTTTGCTGTCAGGCGGTGGCGCTGACGCCGACGGCCGGCCCCACTGGGGCCGGCCGTCATGTCGGTGTTCGGTCAGTGCTTGTGTTCGGCGAGCTTCTTGCGCACGTCCTCCATGTCGAGCGCCCGAACCTGCTCGATGAGGTTCTCCAGGGCCGACTCGGGCAGCGCACCCGGCTGGGCGAAGACGATCACGCCGTCGCGGATCGCCATGATGGTCGGGATGGACCGGATGTCGAACTTGGCGGCGATCTCCTGCTGCGCCTCCGTGTCCACCTTGCCGAAGGTGATGTCCTCGTGCTTGTCGGAAGAACGCTCGTACACCGGAGCGAACCGCTTGCAGGGACCGCACCAGTCGGCCCAGAAGTCAACCAGCACGATGCCGTTGCCCTCGGTCACCTGGTCGAAATTTGCCGTGGTCAGCTCGACGGTTGCCATGTGAGTCTCTCCGATCACGCGGAACAGCTGTGTCTGGTGGAACCCGGGCGTACCCCTTCGCATTCCCGCCGTGGTGCCACCGTAACCCTGGCCACGGTCCGGTTGGGGTCTTTGTCCGCATCGATCATCGTCGGTCTCCAGCAGCGTCCGCAGATCGCACATGCATGTCGCATTTGCGTGACCGCCCGTGATGGGAGCGTTTCCAGTGAGATCAACCCCTTGACCGGGTACGTAGCAGTAACTTTGCCCTTGACTAGCGGCGATTCGACCTGCGGAGATCGCTTTTTGGCCGATGATCGGTCACTCAGCGTAATGTAACAAAAAGATAAATGTGACCTCGGTCTCTGTGCAGCCGGATGGGCGTACGGCAGAATCTTGAGACATCAGAGCGTGGGCGGCGGGTGCCGGGGAGGGCCCCGCCGCTCATTGCGTCCGGCCTCGGTCCGCGGTGGCGACACGGCACGGTCGTCGCCTCGAAGAGGGCCGGCCGAGCGGCCCTCCGGCACCGAGCGGTGTGACATTTCGACGCCCGCCGCGCCCCGCCACTCACCTTAACCGTCGATAAGGCATGCTGTGCCGAACTCCGTCGCCTCCCGTCGAAGGGGACCAGGATGCAGTTCGGCCGCTACTACGAGGAGTTCGAGGTCGGCGCGGTCTACCGGCACTGGCCGGGCAAGACGGTCACCGAGTACGACGACCACCTGTTCTGCCTGCTCACCATGAACCACCACCCGCTGCACATGGACGCGCACTACGCCGAGACGGCGAGTCAGTTCAAGCGCAACGTCGTGGTCGGCAACTACATCTACTCGCTGCTGCTCGGGATGTCGGTGCCGGACGTCAGCGGCAAGGCCATCGCGAACCTGGAAATCGAGTCGCTGCGCCACGTCGCCCCCACCTTCCACGGCGACACGATCTACGGCGAGACCACCGTGCTGGACAAGCGGGAGTCCTCCTCGAAGCCGGATCGGGGCGTGGTCGCGGTGGAGACCCGCGGCTACAACCAGGACGGCACGCTGGTCTGCGTCTTCCGGCGCAAGGTGATGGTCCCCAAGCGGGAGTACGCGGCTGCGGCCGTGCCCGACGGCGTCGATCCCGAGCGGCCCAGCTTCCCCGAGCCCCGCTGAGCGAGCGGCCCAACTTCCCTGAGCGCGTATGTCGGTCTCCCGCCACCGGGAGCCCGTCGCGTCCGGTGGGCGAAGTCGCGACGGCGCGCCGTTACCGGTTCCCGCCGGAGCGGTTCGGTCCCTGGTCCGGGCGCATATGCTGGCGCCGGAGGTCCCGCCATGAGCGAGCGAATCACCACCGCCACCACGTATTCCGCCACCGAGTGGGACCTGCTCACGAGCCTGCCCGGGCGGGTGATCGTGGCGGCTGCCGAGCCGGGCCCGGGACGTCCGCACCGGGGGGTGGCCGCGGGGCTGGCCGGGCTGGACGCGGTGGCGGCCGGGCGGGCCTTCGACAGTGACCTGGTCCGGGCCGTGGTCGCCGCGATCTACGCCCGGGACGACGGAACGTCTCCGCCCGCGGCCCAGCTCGCCGACCTGGTGGACCTGCTCGCCGCCTGCCGGGCCGTGGTGCGGGTGCTGGACCGTCGGGCCGATCCGGCTGACTCGGCCGCCTACCGGCAGTGGGTGCAGTCGGTGGCCGCCCGCGTCTGCCGTACCGCGTCCTCGCTGGTGCCCGGCGGCGTGCTCGCTCCCGTCGACCGTCGCTTCCTCGACCGGCTCGGCGACGCGCTCGCCCTGCGCTGACCGACACGGTCCGCGTGGCCGGCGCGGGCTGGCGGTGTACGACGCAGGCCGGCGGTGGCCGGCGCGGGCTGGCGGTGGCCGGCCGGTGGGCGGTGATCCGGGTGGCGGGGCGTAACCTGCGTGACCGTGACCGGTGAGCAGCTAGACGTCGGCGTGGGGCCCTGGCCCGGAGATCCGCCGGAGGACCCCCGCTACGACCCGGAGCTGCTCGCCACGGGGGATCGGCGCAACGTGGTCGACCGGTACCGGTACTGGCGGCGCGAGGCGGTCGTGGCCGACCTGGACCGGCGCCGGCACGACTTCCACGTGGCGATCGAGAACTGGCAGCACGACCTCAACATCGGCACGGTGGTCCGCAACGCCAACGCGTTTCTCGCGGCCGAGGTGCACATCGTGGGTCGACGCCGCTGGAACCGGCGCGGTGCCATGGTCACCGATCGCTACCAGCACGTACGCCACCACGAGACGATTGAGCAGTTGGTCGCCTGGGCGGCGGAGCGCGACCTGCCCCTGGTCGGGATCGACAACCTGCCCGGCTGTCGACCGTTGGAGACCGCCACGCTGCCCCGCCGGTGCGTGCTGCTCTTCGGCCAGGAGGGCCCGGGCTTGTCCGACACCGCGCGCTCCGGGTGCGACCAGCTCTTCTCCATCGCCCAGTACGGCTCGACCCGCTCGATCAACGCGGGGGTGGCGAGCGGAATCGCCATGCACGCCTGGATCCGCGCCCACGCCGACCCGCCACCCTCCACAGCCGCGGTCGATCATGAAGTTGTTGCCGCGACACGCCGGGAGGCCGGGAAACAACTTCATGATCGTGCCCCGGAGGCGGGTGGTGGATCCGGATCGGGACGGGGGTAATGAGGGTGCTCGGCTTGACGGGGCGCGGCCGTGGAGTGACGGTGGAGTGGTGACGGTTGCGGTGAGTTGTCCCAGATGCGGTGGGTCGGTCCGGCCGCCGGACCTGATGCACGCCGAGTCCCGCTGCCCCGACTGCGGCCCGGTCGCCCCGCTGCACGTTCCCGAGCACATCGGCGCGGAGATTGTGGCGAGCGTGGTGGGGCAGATCCAGGCTGCGGCGCAGGCGCAGCAGGCGGTGGCACCGCTGTGGTGCCCGTGGCCGCTGCCTCCGGGTTGGACCACGACCGGCGTGGCGTGGGCCGGTGACGATCGGCTCGGGGTGCGTGCCACGGCGGTCGCCTGCGCCGGTCCCGCACCGCTGGGCGGTGGGCCTGCGGACCTGGTCTTCGTGGCCGAGGAACCAGGCGTGGGCCTGGGTGCGCGCTACGCCGGGGTGCTCGGGCCGGACGCCGGGCCGGAGCTGGCCGAGGCGCTGACCGAACCGGGGCCGGGACACCCCGGGCATGTCGGACGCGCCGGGATCAGAGTGGCCGGACACCCGACTCCACTGTGGCTGGTGAACTCGCTGCCGGATCGAAGCGCGTACGCCGGCGAGGCTCGGGGAATGTGGCTGTATGCGATAGCCTGGCCGGCGAGTGCGGGGCATCTGCTCGCGGAGGACGTGCTACTGCACGACCTGGTCGAGTGGACGCCATCCGAGCTCGTGTACGGCGCACCATCTCCGTACCTGCACGGGAAGGCTTGACAAGCGTCCCGGAATGTCGGAGAACGGACGCAGATATTCACGGTAAGACACCACGCTGATACTCTGGGTGCCGCTGCGGTAATGGGACCCGGCGCCGCGCGAGAGGATGGCCCGCCATGGTCAAGAAGGTCCTCACCTGGGCCGGAATCGCATTCTTGATCTTCTTCGTCGCCTACCGGCCAAATTCCGCCGCGGACGTGTTCAAGTCGCTGGGCGGCGGCATCATGGACATCGCCCAGGGCTTCGGCGACTTCTTCACCTCACTGGTCGCCTAGCCTCCGATGGGAAGCCCCTCCGGCCCGCCCTTCGATCCCGACGACCCCGACCGGGCCCGCCGGGAACGCGACACCGAGCCGATCCCTCGGATCGATCCCGACGACGGGCCGGGCTACGGCTCCGGCCCCCGCCTCTCCGACGGTCCGTCCTTCTCCGACGACGCCGGCTACGGCGACGGTCCGGGGTACGCCGGCGAAGGCCGGTCGGGTCGCGCCTGGGTGCGCGACCCGGAGGCCGGCCATCTGCCGCCGCAGATCTCCGAGGAGGAGCTGGCCGGCCTGCGGACCGACGCCAGCGGTGCCACCCCGCGCCGGGTGCTGCCGCTGGAGGACGAACCCAGCTCGCTGGTCGCCCGGTACCTCTTCCCCACCGAGCGGTACCGAGGCGAGTGGAAACGACACTGGATCCACCTCGCCACGCCGATCATCGTCGGCATCGCCGCCACCTTCGTGCTCGGCTACCTCTCCGGCTTCCTCGCCGGACAGGACGTCGGCGCGCTCACCACGATCGCGGTGCTGCTCTGGTTCGCGGTGATGGGATGGGTGGCGTGGCGGGTCGCGGACTGGTGGTACGACCGGTTCATCCTGACCAACAAACGGGTCATGGTGGTCAACGGGATCATCACCCGGCGGGTGGCGATGATGCCCCTGGTCCGGGTGACCGACATGAAGTACGAACAGACGCCGGCCGGTCGGGCGCTCAACTACGGCACCTTCGTGCTGGAGTCCGCCGGTCAGGAGCAGGCGCTGCGCGAGGTCAAGAATCTGCCCAACCCCAACGAGCTGTACCTGCGCGTCGTCGAGGAGATGTACGAGCCGCAGGCGGTCGAGGCCCGGCTGGGCAAGGAGCAGGACGAGGCCAAGGCCGACGACGGGGCCTGAAGACTCTCGGCCGAACATCGGAGACGTTGCGCACCTTCCGTCCTCGACCCGCTGGTCACGCTGTGGCAGGCTGCGGCAGGATCAGGCACGGAGGTGGTGTGTGGCCAGCAGCAACCCGCTGGAAGAGGAGTTCCGTGACTTCGTCGCGGCCCGCTCCGGCGCTCTGCTGCGGACCGCGTACCTGCTCACCGGGGACTGGGGTACGGCCGAGGACCTCCTCCAGACGGCGCTGACCAAGACGTACCTGGCGTGGAAGCGACTGGGCGGGATCGAGGCGATCGAGCCGTACGCCCGACGCGTCATGGTCAACACGTCGACGAGCTGGTGGCGGCGGCGCTGGCACGGCGAGCGCCCGACCGAGGTGCTGCCCGAACAGGCCGCCACCGACGAGATCGAGCGCCAGTTGGACCGGGACGTGCTCTGGCGGCACCTGCGCGCGCTGCCCGCCCGGCAGCGCGCGGTGCTGGTGCTGCGGTTCTACGAGGACATGTCGGAGGCGCAGACCGCCGCCCTGCTCGAGATCTCGCCGGGCACCGTGAAGAGCCAGACCTCCCGGGCCCTGGCCACGCTGCGCCGACGGATCGGCGCGGAAGAAGCCTTCGAACTGCGCGCCGGGCGGCCCGACCCGGCCGCGCAGCCGGCCGGACCGGTGCAGCGGGTCGAGCCGCCGGCCAGCCGGACCGCGAGCGGGAAGCCGCAACCGGCGGACGCCGGTCGGTCGGGGAGAGCGCCACGTCAGGTGAGGGGTGGAACCCCCGCCGACTGGGCCGCCCCGGCCAGCGGAGCGGGTTCCAGCGACGCGGCGACCTCGCGCGCCACGGCGGCCGCCAGTGCGTCGACGGACCCGCGTGGTGCCGTGGCGACCGCCGGTGCTGCGGCGGACCCGCAGTGCGCCACGGCCTCCCGGGACGGAGATGCTTCGCCCGGCTCGCCCACCCCGACCCGAGCCGGTGGGCGCAACGACCCGGCGTCCGTGCCGGTGGCGCAGCCGGGCGGCGCGTTGGTCGGTGAACGACGGTGAGGCAGGTACCGACAGCTCATGACAACCTGAGCCGCTCCCCGGATCGTTCATTGGACGTGCCGCGCAACGAGCTGGAAGGTGCCCTCCGGGAGATGTTGTCCCAGCGGGCGGCAGCCGCGCGCGCGGTCGCCGGCGATCCGGCCGGTGCGGCGATCCGACGGGCCAACCGGATCCAGCGGCGCCGCGCGGTGGCCGGGATGGGCCTGGCCGCGCTGGCGATCGCGGTGGTCAGTGTGGGCAGTGTGCAGCTACGCGTCGACCGCCCGCCGGCGGGCGGCACGGTGGTGATCGGCGACCCGGATCAGGCACCGTTCGTCAACCGCACGATTCCGCCACCCGGCCCGGACACCGGGCCCCCGCTGGCCGAGGTCGACCTGGTGGTGGACGGGTCGATCGCCACCGCCCAGGGCCGACGGGTGCAGCTGCACGGCACCGGCGTGGTGGAACGGGCGCATCGCCTCACCGATGGGCGTGGCTGGTTGGCCGTCGGGGCACCGACCCTGGCCGGGCGATTCCTGTGGGCGGTGGCCCCGGACGGTACCGCGCAGGTGCTGCTGGCCGGTGCCGACGAGATCGTGCTGGACCGGGACGGTCGGCAGGTCGCCTGGAAGCAGGGCGGGGTGTTGGCCGCCGCCGGGATCGTCAACGGCGAACTCGCCACCACCGTACGGGCCGAGGCGCCCGCCGAGGCGGTACCGCTGCGGTTCGTCGACGGTGCCGTGGTGGTGAGGCTGGCACCCGACCGCCCCGGGCACGTCCTGTGGGCGCTGCGCCCCGGCCCACTGGACCAGGGCGGCGACCGGGCCAGCACCCACGTCTTCGGCGAGCTGCCCGACGGACGTCTGGTCGGCGAGGTCACCGAGGACGGCGGACGTTCCGCCTGTCTGATCCTGCTCGACCCGGCTCGGGATCTCGCACCCGCCCAGGTCGACTGCGGGCCGCAGCTGCGCGGTGACGGCCTGGGCTCGGTGTCACCCGACGGGCGTTGGCTGCTGGTCAACGGGCGGTCCGAGGGTGAGGACTCGGCGCTGCTGGTGGAGCTGGCGAAGCTCGGCCCGGCCACCGAGGCGCGGCCGGCCGGGCCGGCGATGAAGGGCGCCGTGGTCTGGAAGGCGCCCGACACCGCCTACTACGCCGACGCCGCTGGCGGCCTGGTGCGGGTGGCCGTCGACCGGGTGGCCGCCGGCCGTCCCGCCGCGCCGTCCGCCCTCCCCGGCCTTCCCGCCGGCGAGCTGCCGGTGGTGGTGAGCGGTGGCTGACCGGGCATCCGGTGACGCCGGGTGATGACCTCCCGGATCGACCTGCACACGCACTCCACGGCCAGCGACGGCACTTTGAGCCCGGCCGAACTGGTTCGCGCCGCAGCCCAGGCGGGCCTGGACGTGGTGGCGCTCACCGACCATGACACCACCGACGGTTGGGAACCGGCGCTGCGTGCCCTGCCACCCGGACTCGGCCTGGTCCGTGGCGCGGAACTCTCCTGCCGGTGGGGCGGCGAGCGGCCCCCGGTGTCGCTGCACCTGCTGGCGTACCTCTTCGATCCGGAACACCCGGAACTCGTCGCCGAGCTGACCCGGATGCGGGCGGCCCGGTCGGCACGGGGAGAACGGATGGTGGCGCTGTTGCGGGCCGACGGCATCGACGTGGACTGGGCACAGATCCTCGCCCTGGCCGGCGGCGGAACGGTGGGCCGACCGCACATCGCGCAGGCACTCATCCGGGCCGGTCTGGTCGCCACCACCACCGAGGCGTTCGGGCCGGACTGGCTGGGGGAGCGGTACCGGCTGCCCAAGGAGGACATCGACGTGTTCCGGGCCGTCCGGCTGATCCGGGCGGCGGGTGGCGTGCCGGTGTTCGCCCATCCGCGAGCCAGTCGACGCGGCCGGATCGTGCCGGACGAGCTGATCGCCGACCTGGCCGCGGCGGGACTGGCCGGCCTGGAGGCCGACCACGAGGACCATTCGCCCGCCGAGCGGGCGCACGTACGCGGACTGGCCGCCGAGTTGGGCCTGCTGGTCACCGGTTCGTCGGACTTCCACGGCACCCACAAGACGGTCCAGCTGGGCGCCTTCACCACCGGCGTCGAGGCGTACGAGAGGATCGTCGCCCTCTCCTCCGGGGTGACCGAGGTCGCTTCGCGCTGACCTGGGTTTCGGCTACCACGGTCACGGCTACGGTGACCGGGTGGATCTCAAGCTCTTCGGCGAGGTCTTCGTGACCCTGCTGGTGATCGTCGACCCGCCCGGCATGATGCCGATCTTCCTGGCGTTGACCGGCCCGCTGTCGGCGCGGGAGCGGAACCGGGCGGCCTGGCAGGCGGTCGCGCTGGCACTCGGCGTGATCGTGATCTTCGCGGTGGCGGGTCAGACCCTGCTCGCCTACCTTCACGTCGACCTGCCGGCACTGCAGGCGGCCGGCGGACTGCTGCTGATCCTGGTCGCGCTGGAGCTGCTCACCGGCAAGACCGACGACCCGACCAAGCAGGCCACGGCCAACATCGCCCTGGTACCGCTGGGCACGCCGTTGCTGGCCGGGCCCGGCGCGATCGTGGCGACGATGCTCTTCGTCCAGCGGGCCGACGGCGCGGGCGACTACTCGGCGATCGCCGCCGCCATCGTCGCGGTGATGCTGACGGTCTGGATCGTGCTGCGCTTCTCCGGCGGCATCGTGAAGGTGCTGCGGCCGGGTGGGATCGAGGTGCTCACCCGGATCGCCGGCCTGCTGCTGGCCGCGATCGCCGTTCAGCTCATCGCGGATGCGATCGCGGCCTTCGTGGCCCAGTACAACGGCGTCGGCTGACCGGCTCGTCGGTTCTGTCGGGGGTGGATGGCAGGATCAGCATGTGCGACGAGCCTCCCCAGCCGGACGACCCGCCGCCGGTGGCCGCGCGCCCCGGTCGCGCGACGCGCAGCCCGAGCAGCTCGGCTTCGAGGGCATGCCGGAGCGGCTGTTCGTCTGCACGCCGAGCCGGCTCGGCGCGTACGCCGACTGTCCACGGCGCTACCGTTACTCCTACGTCGACCGTCCGGCGCCGCCGAAGGGCCCGCCCTGGGCGCACAACTCTCTCGGCGCCAGCGTGCACACCGCCCTGAAGAACTGGTACGCGCTGCCTGCCGACCGGCGTCACCCGGAGGTCCTGCCCACCCTGCTCAAGGGCACCTGGGTGCGCGACGGCTACCGCGACGACGAGCAGGAACGCGTGGCCTACCGGCGGGCGCTGGGTTGGCTGGAGGCGTATGTCGGCGGGCTTGATCCGGCCGACGAGCCCCTCGGGGTCGAGCGGGTGGTCGCGGTGAAGACCGGGGTGCTGGCCTTCAACGGCCGCGCCGACCGGATCGACTCGCGGCCCGGCCCGCACGGGCCCGAGCTGGTGATCGTCGACTACAAGACCGGCCGCACCGGGCTGGACGGCGACGACGCACGCGGCTCGCAGGCGCTGGCGCTCTACGCGTACGCCGCCGAGCGGGTGTTCCGCCGGCCGTGCCGCCGGGTCGAGCTGCACCATCTGCCCAGCGGCACCGTCGCCGCGCACGAGCACAGCGTCGAGTCACTGGCGCGGCAGGTGAGCCGTGCCGAGGAGACCGCCCGCGACATCATGGCCGCCGAACGCTCGGTCGCCGACGGCGCTGATCCGGACGAGGTCTTTCCGACCGCCGCCGGGCCGCGCTGCGCCTGGTGCGACTACCGGCGCGGCTGCCCCGCGGGTGCGGCCACGCCCGGCAAGGAGCCGTGGGCCGCGGTCGAACGGCTCGCCGCGCCCGCATCCGAGCAGGACTGACGTTCAGGTGGTGTCGAGGCGGTGCTCAACTGGGCGGCGCGCTCCTTGGCGGCGCGCTGCATGGGGCCTTCCCGCCAGTCGCGGGGCAGCGCGGTGAGGGCCAGCCGCAGTGCGCGTACGGTCACGTCGGCCGACAGCGCGGTGGTCGGCAGGCCCAGTCCGCCGTACAGCCGCCGTGCCCACCCGGGAAGAAGCGCGAGCGCGGTACCGGCGATCCCCAGGTACGCCCAGCGGGGCGGGCCGAGGTTCAGCCCGATCCGGGCCGGCAGGCTGAGCTTCCACGGCAGCGGCGGGGCGGTCAGGAACAGGGCGGTCTCGGCGGCCTCGCGGGTCATCCGCAGCTCGGGCCGGATCCGCTGGTAGTAGTCGGCCACCTCGGCGGCGGTGCCGGGTACGGTCTCCGGGTCCAGCCCGACGAGAGCGGCGGTGCGCCGCTGTTCGGTGTAGTAGCGGTCCACCTCGTCGGCGTCCAGTGGGACGCCGGCCCGCCGCGCGGTGTCGAGGAACGACTCGACCTCGGTGACGTGGACCCAGCGCAGCAGGTCCGGCTCGTCGATCCGGAACCGCTCACCGGTGGCCGGATCAACGGCCGTCATCCGGGCGTGCAGTCGGCGTAGTCGCTGTCCGGCCCGCTCCGCCTCCAAGGTCGTGCCGTAGACGGTGGTCCCCACGTAGTCGGCGGTGCGGATCAGGCGTCCCCAGGCGTCCCGGCGGTAGTTGCTGTTCTGTGCCACGCCGGCCATCGCCCGTGGGTGCAACGCCTGGAGGTAGAGCGAACGCAGACCGGCGACGAACAGAATCGGCTCCTGGTGCAGCTTCCAGGTGACCGAACCGGGACCGAACAGGCCGACGTCGACGGTGTCCACCAGTCAAGGGTGCCACGCCCACCGGCTGAACCCGTTCGATCGGAGCTGCGTGTGCAGCAGCGAGGCGTTGGGCGATCAACCAGTGGCCCGTACGCTGACTCCCACGATCACCTTCGGAGGTGCCGATGTTCGAGAAGGCGCTGGGCCTACCCCTACACGTGCTGGTCGTGCACGCGGTCGTCGTCTTCGTGCCGCTGCTGGTGCTGCTCGCCATCGCGTACATCCTGCTGCCCCGCTTCCGCGCTCGGCTGGACTGGGCGGTGGCCGGCCTGGCGGTGGTCGCGCCGATCACCGCATGGGTCGCCATGGAGTCCGGGAGGGCGCTCGAGGCCCGGCAGATCGCGCGGGGCTTCTCCGGCGAGATCCTCGACAAGATCAGTGAGCATGCGGCGCACGGCGAGATCCTGTTCCGCGTCACGCTGGGGCTCGGCCTGGCGGTCATCCTGCTGCTGGTCGCCACCAGCAACCATCCCCGGGTGCCGAGGCTGCCCGGCTGGGTGCCTGCGGTGCTGTCGGTCGTGGTGCTGGGGCTGGGCGTCGCCGCCCTGGTCTACGTCTGGTTGAGCGGCCACTCCGGTGCGGAGATGGTCTGGGGCAACACCTTCGAGTAGGCCGTCCGGGATCGGCTCAGAACAGTAGCCGGGTGCAGAGCAGGCAGCTGAGCACCACCATGACGGCCCCGGCGACCGCGCCGACGGCCCAGGTGACCCGCTGCGCCCGTTGTTCCCGCGCGTCCAGGTCGATCATGTCCTGCGCCGGCAGTTGGCGCGGCGGCGCCGGCTGCAGGTGCACGGGAGGCCGCCAGCCGGGCGGTGGCGCGATGGTCGGTGGCGGCCCGCCGTACCCGACTGCCGGGTCCGCTGCCGAGCCACCGGCGATCCGACCAACTCCGCCGCTCGGGTTGGTGGTGCCGCTCGCGCCGGTGGGGTTGACGGACCCCGCCCGGTCGGCGGCCGCGCCGGAGGCGGACGAAGCGGTGGGCGGGGGGTGGTCGGCGTCCGCCGGTGCCGGCGTGCCGTCCGGTGAGGCGCCGGACCCGTCGCCGGTGGCGGGCCGGCGCCAGGCAGCGTCTGGGTCCGGTCCGGGTCGCGGGGTCGTCACGCCGTCCGACGCTACCAACCACCCCACCGCGACCCGGTCAGGCCGCGCCCGGACCGGTCATGATCCGGACAACTTCCCTGATACTGCTGCCTCCGGCGGACGGGAGGCAGCAGTATCGCCGAAGTTGCTCGGGTGCGGCGAGCGGTCGGCGGCGAGCAGTGGCTGCGTTAGTCTTGCGGCTCGTGAGGATGAGCGAACCGGGTGGGCGGGGCGATGATGACCGCGCGGTCGAGTTGACCGACGACTTCGTCGTGCTGCCGGAGCAGACCGCCGACGACACCGACCATGGTTGGGGCGAGCGGGCCGGCGGCAACGACGACCGGCTGCTCGCCGAGCGTCCGCCGCACTGGGACTGAGCGCCTCCCCCGCACCGGGACCGCCCGCGCCCTCCGTGCCCTCCGTGCTGGGACCGGGTCCGTCGCACCGGGCTGAGCGCGCCCGCCGCGCTGGGACTGGATGCCGGGCGCGGCGGGCTGGGCGGGCCGTGACTCAGGACGTGCTGGCTGCGGCCGGCGCCTTGCTCGTGCCGCCGGATGAACCGCCCGACGAACCGGAGGAACCGCCCGAGGAGCCGCTCGCCGAGCCGGAGCCGGACGAGGTGGACCCGGTGGACGAGGAGTTCGAGCCGGTCGAGCCCGAGGACGACGACTCCGACTTGCCGCTGGAACCGCTCGACGTGGTGTCCGAGGCGGAGGAGCGGGAGTCGGTGCGGTAGAAGCCCGAGCCCTTGAAGACGATGCCGACCGAGTTGAACAGCTTGCGCAGTCGTCCCTCGCACGCCGGGCAGTCGGTCAGCGGCTCGTCAGAGAAGGACTGCACCGCCTCGAGCTGGTGACCGCACGCGGTGCAGGCGTACTGGTACGTGGGCACGTTCTCCTCCGGATCTGGCACGGCCGGTTGGCACTCGACGTATTCGAGTGCCAATGGTGCGTCATCGGCCCCCGGTTCGTCCAGCGGAAGTGTGGGGCACGACACCCGAGAGGGTCGTCAGGCCGTCAGCCGGCGTGACGACCGCCCGTACCGGCCGGTCGTGCGGCTCGGCCGGCAACTGGTCCAGCAGCTCCCCGTCGTGCAGCGGCACCACCGTGAGGATGCTCGCCGGCACCCGCGCGAGGGCCCGGTCGTACGAGCCGCCGCCGCGACCCAGGCGTACGCCGCGACGGTCCACCGCCAGCGCCGGCACCACCACCAGCTCGGCGGCGGCAATCGCGGTGACACCGAGCCGGGGCCCGGTCGGCTCCCGCACACCCCGCCCGGCGGCGACCATCGCCTGCGGCCCGTCCCAGGCGGCCCAGTCCAGGTCGAGGTCGTCGCGAAGCACCGGCAGCAGCAGGTCCGCCCCGGCGGGCAGCGCGTCGGCGAGCGCCGCCGGCAGGTCCGGGCCGCCCGGCTCCCGGCCGACCGGGGCGTACGCGGCCACCCGGCGCGGCCGCAGCCGGCGTACCAGGGAGGTCAGCTCGGCCTGGACGCGTGCTGCAGCGGTCGCGCGCTCGGCTTCGGTGCGGGCCCGGCGGCGCGCCAGCAGCCCGATGCGCACGGCCCGCTTCGCGTCATGCGTCACTTCCGCTCCTTCAGCAAATTCCGGCACGCAACACTCCTCACGCAACGCTTGCCTCACCGTCGCTCTGTGTCAGCATCGCAGGCAACGGTCACGCAACTTCCGGGGGGAAGGGGAAGCGTTGACGCTACGCGGGCGGTTGACCGCAGCCTTCCTGGCGGTGGCGTTCGGCCCAGTCCTGCTCGGTGCCGTCTTCGTCGCCTCCACCGTCGCGGCGGTCGACCGCACCCGCGCCACCGAGCGCCTGGCGGTCGCCGCCACTGCCGTGCGTACCTCGATCGACGCCCTCTGCCAGCAGCTGCGTGCCGCCGCCGACGCGGTCGCCGTCACCGCCGACCACGCCGGGACCGCCGTGCAGGTGGTCAGCCGGGGCCTGGCCGCCGCGGTGCTCGTCACCGACGTGACCGGCCGGGTCAGCTACGCCACCCCGGACGCACCGCCGGCTCCCTGGCGGGACTGCGCGGCGCCGGCGTTGCCCGGTGGACCGGTCAGCGCCCTGGTGGTCCGGGTGGAGCTGCGCGACGCCGCCGGCACGGCCCTGGGCACGGTGGCTGCCGCACAACCGGTCGACCCGGCCCTCGTCGCGCGACTCGCCGCGGTGACCGGGGTCGCGGTGACCCTGCTCGACGGCGCCGCGCCCGTGCAGGTGGCGCACACCACCGAGTCCGCCAACGGTCGGGCCGCGGTGCTCGCCGCCGCTGCGTCCCTGCGCGACGAGCATGTCACCGGCACCAGCGACGGCCGGTACGTGCGCCGCGCCGGCCCGGCCGTCGGGCAGCCGCTGCCCCTGGTGCTCTCGGTACCCAGCGACCAACCACCCGGCCTGCACGCGGTGCTGGTCGCCGTGGTGCTGCTGGCGGCTCTGCTGGGGGTGGCCGCCGCCTGGCGGCTGGCGCGGGTCACCACCCGTCCGCTGGTGGAACTCGCCGGTGCGGCGGACCGGGTCGCCACTGGAGACCTCACCGCCCGGGTACCGGTACGCAGCGGCGACGAGATCGGTCGGCTGGCCGTTGCGTTCAACCGGATGACCCGGGAGACGGGTGGCTACCTGGCGGCGCTGGCCAGCAGCCGGGACCAGCTGCGCGGACACCTGGCGGTACTCGGCGACACCCTGGCCAGCACGCACGACCTGCCCCGGATCCTGCGGGTGATCCTGCACAGCGCGCTCGCCGCGACCGGGGCGCGGGCGGGCGCGGTGCTGCTCACCGAGCACGGTGAACTGCTCGTCGCCCGCTGCAGCGCGGGGCTCGACGGGCGTTGGCCCGGTACCGAACCGCTGCGGGTGCCGCTGGGCAGCGGAATGCTCGGTGCGGTCGCGGCGACCGGTCAGCCCCGCCGGGGCCGGGTGGAACCGACCGCCGCGACCTCGGACGAGCCGCGCTGCCGGACGTACATCGCGGTGCCGTTCGCCGCTCCCGAGGCGACCGGTGGCGATGCGCCGGGCATGGCCCCGACCGCCGCCCCGGGCCGGCCGACGGAGGCGGTGCTCGGCGTGCTGGCCCTCTACGACCGCCTCGGCGGTGCGGAGTTCGACGACGACGACCTCGCCACCCTGCGCACCTTCGCCCGGCACGCCGCGGTCGCGGTTCACAACGTGCGGGTACACGAGGAGGCGCAACGGTTGTCCCTCACCGACCCGTTGACCGGGCTGTGGAACTACCGCTACCTGCGCGAGTCGCTGCGCCGGGAGGTGGAGCGGGCCAGCAGGTTCGGCCGCATGGTCAGCGTCCTCGCCCTCGACCTGGACCGCTTCAAGAAGGTCAACGACACGTACGGGCACGCGGCCGGGGACACCGTGCTGGCCGAGTTCGCCCGGCGGGTACGCGGCGAGATCCGCGAGGTGGACCTCGCCTTCCGTCGGGGTGGGGAGGAGTTCGTCGTACTGCTGCCGGAGACCGACGCGCGGGGCGCGACCATCGTCGCCGAGCGGCTCGGCGCGGCCGTCCGCGACACCCCGGTGGCGGTGGTGGGGCACGCCGGGGTACGGGAGGCGATCCCGGTGACCGTTTCCGCGGGCATCGCCGTGTTCCCCGACCACGCCGACACCGGCCCTCAGGTGCTGGAGGCGGCGGACGAGGCGCTCTACGCCGCGAAGGCCGCCGGCCGGGACACCTGGCGGCTGGCACCGCCCAGGCCGGCGTCACCGATCCGGGAGGTGCCGGTGCCGTCGGCGGCCCGCAGCCCCGCCGACGGCCTGCCCCGCGCCGGCCCTGGCGACCTGGCCACCGGCGACCCGCCTGCCGGGCGGGGCACCATCGGCACCGGCAGAACCGGTCCGGCGGGCGGCGCGTCTTCCGGTCCTCACCCGCCGAGTCACGGCCATGGCCGATAGTCTCGCGACATGTCGGAGCACTCAGCGAACCCCTCAACGGCCGCCGCCACCGGCCGTCCCCGTGCCGTCAAGGCCGTCATCCCGGCCGCCGGCCTGGCGACCCGGTTCCTGCCGGCCACCAAGGCGGTACCCAAGGAACTGCTGCCGGTCGTCGACCGTCCGGTGTTGCAGTACATCGTCGAGGAGGCCGCCCAGGCCGGCATCGGCGACGTGCTGCTCATCACCGGCCGGGGCAAGACGTCGATGGTGGACCACTTCGACCGTCGCCCCGACCTGGAGGAACGGCTCGCGGAGAAGCCCGACCTGCTCGCCGCCGTCAAGCGGACCGAGGAACTGGCCTCCATCTACACCTGCCGTCAGCCGGAGCAACTCGGGCTCGGCCACGCGGTCGGGTACGCCGAGTCGCACGTCGGCGACCAGCCGTTCGCGGTGCTGCTCGGCGACGAATTCGTCAATCTCGCGGAGCCGCTGCTGCCGGCCATGCTGGAGCTTCAGGCGCGTACGGGCGGTGTGGTGCTCGCCTTCTTCGAGGTCGACCCGGCGGAGACGAAGCGGTACGGGATCGCCTCGGTCGAGCCGGCCGAGTCCGAGCTGACCGACATCGGCGAGGTCGTCAAGGTGACCGGCATGGTGGAGAAGCCGAAGCCGGAGGACGCGCCGAGCAACCTGGCCGTGCTCGGGCGGTACGTACTGCCCGGCAGCATCTTCGACGCCATCCGCCGGACCAAGCCGGGCAGCGGTGGGGAGATCCAGCTGACCGACGCGATGGAGATCCTGCGTACCGAGGGCACACCCGTGCACGCGATCGTCTACCGCGGCATCCGCTACGACACCGGTATGCCCCTGGGCTACCTGCAGACCGTGGTTCAGATCGCCGCCGAACGCGAGGATCTCGGCGGTGAGTTCCGCAAGTGGCTGGCCGAGTTCGTCAACTCCGACGCGTCGGGCGGTCCGAATACATGACCGCGACGGCCGACGCCGAGGCGGCCGAAAACGGGTTGACGCCGCTCGCCGACTACCTGGGCAGCGTGCTGCGCAGGTTGCGCGCGCTGCCTCCGCTCGACCTCGACCTCACCCAGGCGTACGGCAACGTCCTCGCCGAGGACGTCGTCGCACCGCACTCGTTCCCGGCCTTCGACCAGGCGGCCGTGGACGGGTACGCCGCGCGCTGGGAGGACATCTCAGGCGGTGGCCGGGGCGTGGGTTACGTCCCGGCCCAGGCCAGCCGGCCGGGCGGTCGCACCGTACGGCTCAACGTCGTCGGTGACCTCGGTGCGGCGAGCTGGCGACCGGTACGGCTCACCCCGGGTTCGTGCTTCTCGGTCGCTGCCGGCGCGCCCCTGCCCATCGCCGCCGACGTGGTCGTTCCCGTGGAGTGGACCGACCAGGGCATGGCGGCGGTGGAGATCTTCCGGGTGCCGAAACGGGGCTACGGGGTACGCCGGACCGGCGAGGAGGTGGCCGCGGGCGCCCTGCTCGCCCGCTCCGGCACCTACGTGTCACCGGCACTGGTGGCGGTGCTGGCGGCCACCGGCATCGGTCACGTGGTGGTCCGCCCGAGCCCCCGGGTGGTCATCGTGGCCACCGGCGACGAACTGGTCGACGTGGGTCGGGGCAGCCAGCCCGGCCAGGTCGTCGACGCCAACTCGCACGCCCTGACGGCCGCGGCGGCGGAGGCGGGTGCGCTGGCGTACCGGGTGGGCATCTGCGACGACGATCCGGAGGGGCTGCGCGGGCTGCTGGAGGACCAGACCCTGCGCGCCGACCTGATCATCACGACCGGCGGCACCGGCACCGGGCCGGGGGACATGGTCCGCCGGATCCTGTCCCGGCGGGAGGGAAGCCGGGCCGGCCCGGTCACCTTCACCGACGTGGCGCTCTATCCGGGCACCGCCCTCGGCTTCGGCACCGTCGGCGCCGAGGAGGTGCCGGTCGTCTGCCTGCCCGGCGACCCAGGTGCCGCGATGATC
This sequence comes from Micromonospora aridisoli, assembly GCF_056150025.1. Taxonomy (NCBI): domain Bacteria; kingdom Bacillati; phylum Actinomycetota; class Actinomycetes; order Micromonosporales; family Micromonosporaceae; genus Micromonospora; species Micromonospora aridisoli. The sequence continues at coordinate 21,329 of NZ_JAXCFK010000006.1, forward strand.
GGCTTCGAGGTGCTGGCCCGGCCCGCGATCAACCTGCTGGCCGGCGCCGAACCGGTGTTTCGCCCCAGCGTACGGGCGCATCTGCTGGAGACCGTCTCCTCGCCCGCCGGGTTACGGGAGTTCCGGCCGGCACACGTCGCCGAGCGGCGCGGTGGGGGTTACACTGTGCAGCCGCTCAACGGCGGCCCGTTCACGCTCTCCGGCCTGGCCGAGGCGAACGGCCTTCTCGTTCTCGGTGAGCGGGTGACCGCCGCCGCCGCCGGCTCCACCGTGGACGTGTTGCTGCTGGACCGTCGCAGGTGACTGGTGGTGACGCTCGGGAGTGGAGGTTCGGTGTTCCGACGGGCGCCTGGCTGGCCGGCGGTGCTCTCCGACGGTCCGGTGCTGCTGCGGCCGTACCGGCGGTCGGACGCGGCGGCCTGGTCGCAGGTGCGCCGCGCCAACCGTGACTGGCTCGCTCCCTGGGAGTCGTCGGTACCCGGTGACTGGGACGACCTGAACTCGCCGGCCACCTTCCGCTGGGTCTATCGGGACCAACGACGCTCGGCACGGACGGGCGAAGGGATGCCGTTCGCGGTCTGTCTTCACGAGGACGGTGTGGAGCGGTTCGTCGGCCACATCAACGTGGGCAACATCGTGCGCCGCGCGTTCTGCTCCGGATACGTCGGCTACTGGGTGGACCGTCGGGTCGCTGGCCGGGGTGTCATTCCCACCGCGTTGGCGCTGGCGGTCGACCACGCGTTCGGTCCCGGCGGACTACATCGGATCGAGGTCAACATCCGCCCCGAGAACCGTCCGTCGCGCCGGGTGGTGGAGAAGCTCGGCTTCCGCGAGGAGGCGTACCACGCGCGCTACATGCACATCGACGGCGCCTGGCGCGACCACATCGGATACGCGATGACCAGCGAGGAGATCGCTGCCGAAGGTGGCCTGCTGGCCCGCTGGCACCGGCTGCGCGCCCGCACCCCGTGAGCCGTCCCACGTGCGGGATCGGCGCGGCGCGGCGGTTCCGGCGACGGTGACCCGTAACCTCAGGTAACTGCAAGCTGCGGCAGGCGCTGCCCGCCCCGCATGATTCACGTCGCCGACGCCGATCGGTGAAAGATCCTGCGGCCGGTCGGCGCTTGCTCCGAATCTGGTGACGGGAGGGGTGAGGGTGCCGACCTCGGTGCTCCTCGCCGTCCTCGCCGCCGCCGGGCTGCTCGCCCTCGCTCCGGCGCTGGTCCGCCGGTACGACGCCGCCGAGCGGCTGGTGGCGGAGCGGGCGCAGTCGACGGCGCGGGTGCTCCAGCGCCGCCGACGGCGGCGCACTGTCCCCGGCCGGCGCCCGGTCAACCCCTCCCGCGCTCTGGTTATCACTCTCAGCGAGGACACCGGCTCGGGAGAACTGGCCGCCCCGGTCTCCGGCCCGCCGGCTCTGCGCCGCTCGGTCCCTCCCACGCCGCGCCGGTCGGCCGACACGGCCGGATCGCCGCGTTCAGGGGCCGCCGGTGAGTCAGGATCGGACTCCTCCCGTGCGACGGGCGAGCGGCCGTTGCCACGCCGCTCCGGCCGGCCGAGCCGGTTGCGTGCCGTACCGGAGGGTCGGGGTCGACCGCGCCGCCGCCCCGACCGGCGGCACCACCACACTCCCGCCATCTACCGCCGTCGTCGGGTGCTCGCCGCGCTGGTGCTGCTCAACGCCGTCGAGTTGATCGGCGTGCTGGTTGTCGGCCCCGGATTCTGGATCAGCTTCGGCGTCACCGCCACCCTGCTGATCGTGTACGTCGTACATCTGCGGGCCCGCGCGGTGGCCGACCGCCGGCGACGCCGCGCCGCAGCTCGCGAGGCCGCGTGGCTAGCCGCCCGCCAGGCCGAGGTGCGCCGGGAACAGGCCCGTCGGGCAGCGGCTCGCCGCGAGGCGCAGCGCCGCCTGGCAGCCCAGCGGGAGTCCGTGCGGCGCAGCGCGATGGGCCTGGACCGCCCCGCCGACCTGCCGCAGGCCGCCAACGGCGGCTCGGTTTCCTACCGCCGAGCCGGCGGCCTACGCGGCCGCCCCTACGAGACCGGCCCCGGCTCCCACACCGCCTGACGCCGCTCGTCGCGCCGGGGCTGCGCTCCGCGCCGGTGGGTGCGCTCCGGCTCCGCGCCGGGTGGGATGAGGCGCTCGGGCTCCGCGCCGGGGGGACGAGGCGACAAGTTCGGGGAAAGTGCTGCCTCAGCCGGTCTGGTGGCAGCAACATCGGGGAAACTGCGCGGATCTTGCTGGGGCCGGCGCGGCGGGGTGGTTCGCGGCGGAAGCGCTCGACCTGTTAGCCTTGTCGCCGGCCCGCCCGGTGACAGCCGGGTGGGACCGACGCCGGTAGACCGGCGGAGGGGCTGTGGCGCAGACCGGTAGCGCACCTCGTTCGCATCGAGGGGGTCAGGGGTTCAAATCCCCTCAGCTCCACCCAGCTCAAAGGCCGTTTCCCGTGATGGGAGACGGCCTTTTTCGATCTTGTGCAGCAGGTTGAGTCGCCTCTTCCTGGCGTTCCTCTCCGAATTTCGTCTGGCCAGGGAGGCAAGCGCGCCGGGTCTCGGCGCGATGGTCGACGGCGACGGTGCCGGCAAGGCGGATCGGACGGGAGCAGCCGGCGTCGTCAGTCGAACAGCCGGTCGAGCGCTTCCTGTTCGAGGTCGCGCCAGCGCTGGGAGTCCTTCAGCGCCTTGGCGATCTCCTTATCGTCGAGGTGGTGGGCACCCTCCTCGCGGATGCACGCGACGCTGAACGGCCCACCGACCGACGGCGAGGTCCGATCCAGCGCCTCCAGCACCCGTACCACGCCCACCACGCCGTACTCGACGGTGCGCGTGGTCATCCGGAAGTGGGACAGTAGCGCGCCGGCCTGCTGGGCCATGGGCGCGCCGGAGCCGACGGCGTGGAAGCCCACGTCCTCGTAGCGGCCGATGAGCCCGTTGGGGTTGATCTCCACGATCCACGGCCCGCCCTGGCTGTAGCCGGCCGCGAGCAGGTACGCCGACACCCCGCCGCCGTCGTCCTCGCCGGGTACGTCCGGGATGTAGCTCTCGTAGTGCTTCTTGAAGACGGGCAGGACGCGCTCCCGCAACTCGTCGCCGATGTCGGGTGCTTCGAGGATGGCGGTGGCCGAGTCCTGGAGGAGGGGGCGCAGGTCGTTGAGTACTCCCCGCGCGCCGCTGCCGCCCCAGGCGGCGCAGGAGCCCAGCGGGTGCAGCTTCTGGGCGGGGAAGCTCAGACCGCGGTCGCTGTCGGTGATCTGGGAGTCCGCGCCGATCACCACCCCGTCGCTGCAGACGACGGCGAGTACGACGGTCATGGCGTCCTCCTGGGCAGGGGTACGGGGGTTGGGCGCGAGGTACCCGGCATCCCGCCTGCCTACACCCCGACCGGTGCCGCAACCCCCATCGAGGAGAACTCGGTCCTGGCGGGGGAGTGCGCGAGAACGGCCGTGGGTAGACAACGGCCATGACGACGAGCAAGGACGCGATTCTGGTAGGTGGCCCGAGCGACGACACGCTGGTCACGGGGGACGGTGCCGGCCTGGTCGAGGTGCAGATCGATGGCCTGATCCACCGCTACATCCGTACCACCGAGCAGCGGCAGCGTGACGGTGCCGCGCTGACGGTCTACAACTACGACGGCGCGGTGGCACCGGAGGGCGGCGAGTCGGGTTCGGAGAACGCGAGCGAGCGTGCGGCCTCCCCGCTGGCCTCCGGTCTGGCCACCGACCTGCCATCCGACGAGCCCGGCGAGGCGTCGCGGGCCACCGGAGCGTGAGTTCTGGGCCGGTCGAGGCCCGCGGGTGATTTGTAAGCCGGTCGTTCGACAGCGGCGATGATCGTGACGAGTCACGGTCATCGCCGTTGCCGGGCGCGGGGCCGATCGGGCGGGGCGGCACCGCCGAGCCGGCGTACGCGACAGCGACGGTCAGCCCTCGGCCTGCTCCGGGGCGCCACGGCGGGCGGCTGCGGGGCCCGGTACCGCTGCGGGCGCGGGTTGCTCCGGCGCAACCCGTTGCTCAGGCGCGACGCCCTCTGCGCCCACGGAGCCGGCCGGCCGGGCGGGGGCCGGAATCTGTTGGTCCGCTGCCCCGGTGCCCTGCCGCAGGGCGGTGCGGGCCAGCACCTGTTGCAGGGTGACGGTCCGCTCAGAGCGGCCCCGCCCGATGAAGCTGACGAACCAGTGCAGGACGGCCGTGACCCGGTTCTTGAAGCCGACCAGGTACAGCAGGTGTACGGCGAGCCAGAGCAGCCACCCGGTGAAGCCGGCCAGCCGCAGCCGCCCGACGGTGGCCACCGCCGAGAAGCGCGAGATGGTGGCCATGCTGCCCTTGTCGCGGTACCGGAAGGGCTGACGCGCCGGTTCGCCGCGCACCTGTCGGATGATCTGCCGGGCCGCGTGCTGCCCGCCCTGGATCGCCACCTGGGCGACGCCCGGCAGCCGGTCCAGCGCCATCAGGTCGCCGATGACGAACACCTCCGGGTACCCGGGGAGGGTGCAGTCGGGCTCGACCTTGACCCGGCCGGCACGGTCGGTCTCGGCGCCCGCTGCGGCAGCCAGGCGCGCGCCCAGCGGGGATCCCGACACCCCGGCCGCCCAGATCTTCGTCATGCATGCGATCCGGCTCCGCTGACCGTCGCGGTCGACCAGATCGATGCCGGTGTCGTCCACCCCCACCACGGTCGTGCCGAGCGTCACCTCGATGCCGAGGCGGCGCAACTGTCGCAGTGCCTTGGTCGACAGTTGTTCGCCGAACGTGCCGAGTACGGAGTCGGCCGCGTCCAGCAGCACGATTCGTGCCGTGCGCGGGTCGATCCGCCGGAACTCGCCCGGCAGGGTCCGGTGCGCCAGCTCGGCGATCTGCCCGGCCATCTCCACGCCGGTCGGTCCGGCACCGACCACGACGAACGTCATCCACCGTTCGATCGCCGCCGGGTCGGACTCCAGCTCCGCCAGCTCGAACGCCCCGAAGATCCGCCCGCGCAGTTCGAGCGCGTCGTCGATGCTCTTCATGCCGGGCGCGTGTTCGGCGAACTCGTCGTGACCGAAGTACGACTGTGCCGCGCCGGCCGCGACGATCAGGCTGTCGTACTCCGTGCTGAAGGTGGTCAGCGGAGCGTTCGCGGTGACGGTGCGGTGTTCCAGGTCGATGTCGGTGACCTCACCGAGCAGGACCTCGACGTTGCGCTGTCGGCGCAGGATCTCACGGGTCGCCGGTGCCACCTCGCCGGGCGAGAGGATGCCGGTGGCGACCTGGTAGAGCAGCGGTTGGAACAGGTGGTGGGTGGTGCGCGCGACCATGGTGACGTCCACCGGCGCGCGGCGCAGTGCCTTGGCCGCGAACAGACCGCCGAAGCCGGAGCCGACGATCACCACCCGGTGCCGCCGCTGTCCGGTCTCCGCGCCGTTCGCGGTCCTGCTGTCCTTCACTGCGTCCTCCGTCCGGTTGACCTGCGCCATCGGCACGACCCGTGAGCCGTGCCCGGCCTAGCCGCGGCGTCTGGTGATCTTCCTGACGGCGGCGAACGCGATTCCCCCGGCCAGCAGCCACGGTGCCGCCACGATGATCGGGTCGAGCGGGTGGTGCGCCCGGTCGGCGCGCCGCCCACGGGTACGCGAGGCGAGTCCGTGATGAGAGAACTCGCTGAGCACTCCGGTCTGGGTGATCGGGTTGTCGGGCCGCCCGCTCAGGAACGACCGGAAGACGCTCTCGGCGGTGTCCACCCGGTCGGCGGCCAGCAGGAGCAGCCAGTGCGCGGCCCGTCCCTCGCTGTAGGTGCGGTAGGCGTACCTGCGGATCACCCCGGAGAGCCCTCTGGGCGGGCAGGACGTGCCGAAGACCGGGGTGAGGAACTTGTGCTCGATCGACCTCTCCCGGGGCCATTTCTCGGGCTGCCGTTCCGGGAACTGCCACCGCGCGCCGTTGAGGTTCGGGTCGAACTTCTCCCGCGGCACCGAGGGGCGGTCCTTCGGGTCCAGGTCGGCACCCCACCCGGGGATGCGGGCGCGTAGCTCGTCACTGGAGTGGGCCAGGGGCGGTTTGTCGGGCGTGTACGGCATCTCCGGCTCCCGGTCTGGTCAGGCGGCGTTCGGGACGATCAGCGGCTTGATGCATCCATCGAGCTTGGCGGAGAAGATGTGGTAGGCCTCCGCGATGTGCTCCAGCGGGATCCGGTGGGTCACGATGTCGCTGGGTTTGAGGTAGCCGTTGCGGATGTGCTCGAACAGGCGAGGCCACTGTCGCTTCACCGGGCACTGGTTCATTCTCAGGGTCAGCCCCTTGTTCATCGCGTCGCCGAACTTCACCGCGCTGAACATCGGCCCGTACGCGCCCATCACCGAGACGGTGCCGCCTTTGCGTACCGAGTCGATCGCCCAGTTGAGGGCGACCGGCGAGCCTCCCTGCAACTTCAGCTTCGCGGCGGTCACGTGCTGGAGGAAGTTTCCGTCGGCCTCGGCGCCGACCGCGTCGATGGCCACGTCGGCACCGAGGTGGTCGGTGATCTTCTTGAGATGCACGACGATGTCGCCGTACTCGGCGAAGTTGTACGTCTCGGCGTGGGCGAACGAGGCCGCCTTCGCCAGGCGGTAGTCGAGATGGTCGATGACGATGACCCGACCGGCTCCCATGAACCACGCCGACTTCGCGGCGTACAGGCCCACCGGCCCGGCGCCGAACACCACCACGACGTCGCCTTCGACGATCTCACCGAGCTGCGCCCCGAAGTATCCGGTGGCGAGTGCGTCGGTGAGCAGGACGGCGTCGTCGTCGTCCATCCATTCGGGAATGATGCTCGGACCGACGTCGGCGAAGGGCACGCGGACGTACTCGGCCTGGCCGCCGTCGTAGCCGCCGCAGGTGTGGGAGTAGCCGTAGATGCCGCCCACCGCCGTCGCGTTCGGGTTGACGTTGTGGCAGTTGCTGAACAGGCCCCGGGCGCAGTAGAAGCACGAGCCGCAGAAGACGTTGAAGGGTACCATCACCCGGTCGTTCGGTTTGACGTTCTGGACCGACGGGCCCACCTCGTCGACCACGCCGATGAACTCGTGGCCGAAGGTCGTCCCGACCCGGGTGTCGGGCATCATCCCGTGGTAGAGGTGCAGGTCCGAGCCGCAGATCGCGGCGCGCGTAACCCGTACGATCGCATCATTGGGGTGTTCGATCGACGGGCGGTCCTTTTCCTCCACCCGGATCCGGTACGGGCCGCGATAGACCATTGCTCGCATCAAGCTGCCTCCTGGGCCAGTGCGCTGATGGACCACTCAAATCCCTGGCCCTCGGCAGCCTGATACCCCCGGGATCCACCCGAAAACTGCGCCTTCGCCCCTGAACCGCGCGGTGGTTCGTCGCCAACCAGCTCGAGTGGGCGGGAGTGATCACCTCTGCGAGGGGTAGGAGGCATCCGCCCGAAGGGGGCGAAGCGGCGACGTGTGGAGGAAACATGACCGACAGCAAGATGAACGGCGACGTGGTCGACGTCCTGATCAGCGATCACCGCGACATCGTCGCCCTGGTCGGTGAGATCAAGTCGGTGACCGATCCGATGATCCGGCGGGACCTGACCGACACGGTCATCAGTGAGCTGGTACGGCACGCCGTCGCGGAGGAGATGTACGTGTACCCGGCGATGCGCAAGCACCTGGCGGACGGTGAGAACGCCGTCCGGCACGACATCGAGGAGCACGACGAACTCGAGCGGACCATGAAGCGGCTCGAGGCGCTCGACGTGTCCGATGCCGAGTTCGACGACGCCCTGCGACGCCTGGAGAACCTGCTGGCGGACCACGTGCGGGACGAGGAGACGGAGCAGTTCCCCGAGTTGCGCCGCAGGGTGCCCCGCGAGGAGTTGGTGGAGCTGGCCGGCAAGGTGGAGACGGCCAAGAAGCTGGCGCCGACGCGACCTCACCCAGGCGCACCGAACAGCGAACTGTTTCACAAGCTGGTCGGCCCCGGGGTGGGCATGGTGGATCGGCTGCGGGACAAGATGACCGGGCGCGCTACTCGCTGAGGGCAACGGTCAGCGCCGCCGGGCGGACGGCGACCTCGCCTACGCGGGTCTCCGCCGTCCGGCGGCCGGCTCCGACGCGGCCGGTCGACATAGATGCGCGTCTGTTGACAGCGGGAGAATGTTAACGCTATCAATGAGGCCAGGCGAGTGCCTTCGGCTGGCGGGCCCCGGTCTGGTGCCACCACGGGTCCGCCGTACGGATGACCCGGTTTCCGGGCGGCGAGAGGGCGGTAACCATGGCGCGTGCACGGCTCCGTGTCAGCAGAGGTGCGGCCGCGCTCGCCGCGCTGGTCATGGCGGCGACGGCCGTGCTGGTGGCGCCGGCCGCCCCGGCGCGGGCCGCCGCCGTCACCTTCACCAACCCGATCGCCGAGCAGCGCGCCGACCCGCATGTTCACCGGCACACCGACGGCTACTACTACCTCACCGCGACGGTGCCGGAGTACGACCGCATCGTGCTGCGTCGCGCCACCACCCTCCAGGGCCTCGCGACCGCGACCGAGCGGGTGATCTGGCGTCGTCACAGCAGCGGCGAGATGGGCGCGCACATCTGGGCCCCGGAGATCCATTTCATCGACGGCCGGTGGTACATCTACTTCGCCGCCGGGCGCACCGACGACATCTGGGCCATCCGGCCGTACGTGCTGGAGAGCAGCGCCGCGAACCCGCTCGACGGGCCGTGGGTCGAGCGGGGCCAGCTTCAGCCCGCCCGCAGCAGCTTCTCCCTCGACGCCACCACCTTCGTGCACAACGGCCAGCGCTACCTGGCCTGGGCGGAGTACGCCGGCAGCAACTCGAACATCTACCTGGCTCGGGCGGTCAACCCGTGGACGTACGCGGGCACCCCGACCCTGATCGCCACCCCCACATACGCCTGGGAGACCCGGGGGTACCGGGTGAACGAGGGGCCGGCGGTGCTGATCCGCAACGGGCGGGTGTTCATGACCTACTCGGCGAGCGCCACCGACGCCAGTTACGCCGTCGGGCTGCTCACCGCCTCGGCGAACAGCGACCTGCTGAACCCGGCGTCGTGGAGCAAGCGGGCCACGCCGGTGCTGGCCAGCGACAGCCGGACCGGCCAGTACGGTCCCGGGCACAACTCGTTCACCGTCGCGGAGGACGGCAGCGACGTGATCGTCTACCACTCCCGCAACTACGAGCGGTATCTCGGCAACGGCTACGACCCGCTGAACGACCCCAACCGGCGTACCCGGATCCAGCGGGTCTACTGGAACGCCGACGGCACGCCGAACTTCGGGGTACCGGTGCCGGACGGTCTGACGCCGGTCCGGCTGCGCTCGCACGACCTGCCGGAACGCTACCTTCGGCACTGGGAGTTCCGGGTCCGGCTGGAGCCCAACGTCACCAACCTGGCCGACTCGCAGTTCCGGATCGTCGCCGGGCTGTCCAACGCATCGGCGATCTCGTTGGAGTCGACCAACTACCCCGGCTACTACCTGCGACACCGCAACCATCAGCTCTGGGTGGAGCGCACCGACGGGTCGAACCTGTTCCGGCAGGACGCCACGTTCACCCGCCGAGCCGGCCTCGCGGACCCGGCGAAGATGTCGTTGGAGTCGGTCAACTTCCCCGGCCAGTACGTCCGACACCGCGACGGGCTGCTCTTCCTGGAAGCCGTATCGGACGTGGCGGGGCGGGCGTCGGCCACCTTCGCCCTGGAGTAGACGGTCGCGGCCGCGCCGGACCGGACTGTCGGAGGGCGTACCTAGACTCCCCCGACATGGCGACGGTGACCTTTGTGGACGAGAGCACGGCCGGTGCCCGTACCCCCGCGTGGGCCCTGCAGATCTTCGAGGAGCGGCTGACGCTGCGCGAGCTGATCCGGCGGCGGATCCACCAGGAGGTGGCCGAGCACAACGCGGCCAGCCCGGAGCCACGCAGGCTGCTGGTGCAGCCCACCTCGACCGAGCGGGCCCTCAACGGGGACCGGGGCGAGCGCCCTCGCCGCCGCGTCGACCCGCAGCGGCAGATCGCCCTCGCCGAGGAGGCGTTCCGCCGCAACGGCTTCGTGGTGCTGGTCGACGACCGGCAGATCGAGGAGCTGGACGACGAGGTCGACCTGCGCCGCGACACCCAGGTCACCTTCCTCAAGCTCGTCCCGTTGGTCGGTGGCTGATGACCACCACCACCGACACCGTCTGGTATGCGACCCGCGCCCGCGACCTGGTCGCCGCGAACGATCTGGACGCCCTGGCAGCTCACCTCTACACGCACGCCCGCCTCTGCCGGGACGATCCGGAGGTACGCGCCGCGCTGCGCGCGCTGTCCCGTCCGGACGTGGCGCGTCTCGTGCAGGCCATGGCCACCCTGGTGCGGCAGGACCGGGTCCACACCTGGCCGCCGCGCGATCTGATCGGGCAGCTGGCCCGACGACTGCCCACCGAGCTGGCACCGGAGCAGCTTCAGGATTTCGCCGCGTTCGCCGTCGAGGAGCCGTACGCGTTGTCGCCGACGGCGCTGGAGACCGTGGCCCGGGGTCTGGCCGCCAGCGGCCCGATCTCCGCGGAGCTGATGGACGTGCTGGTCGACCGGTCCGACGAGAGTCAGCGGCTGCGACAGTTCGTCGTCGAACTGGCCGGGCCGCGTCTCGACCCGGCGGATGCCTGGGCCCGGCAGCTCCTCACCGAGCTGCCCACCCTGGATCCGGCATGGCGGCAGCTGTTCGCCCACGCCAGCACCGCCACCACGGCCCGCCCGACGGCCGGCTGGTCGACCACGGCGGCCCGGCTACTCGCCGAGGTCGACCTGAGCGAGGCCGGGCAGATCTTCGACCGGTGGCTGGCCACCGCCACCCGCACCCCGCCGGATCAGCCGAGTTCGGTGAACGCCGACCTGCTGCGCGGCCTGCTCTGGCTGGTCGAGCGGACCGGGCCGACGCCCGAGCAGGTACGCCGCATCGGCGGCCTGGTCGAAGCGATGCTGCGCCGTCTGCCCGGCGTCGGGCCGGCCTGCCCGAAGGTGGCCAACGCCGCGGTCGGGGTGCTCGGGCGACTCGACGGCGATCCGGCGCTGGCGCAACTCGCCCGCCTCTCGGCCCGGGTCACCTACAAGGGCACCCGCAAGGAGATCGACAAGGCGCTCGACGCGCGCGCCGCCGCCCTCGGCATCGGTCGCGACGAGATCGAGGAGCTGGCCGTACCGGACTACGGCCTGACCGGAGTGGGCCGGCACGAGGCGCTCCTCGGCGGCTGCCGGGCCGAGCTGTCGATCGTGTCCACCAGCGTCGTCCTGGACTGGTACACCGAGTCCGGCCGGCAGGTGAAGAGCGCGCCGGCGGTGGTACGCCGGGAGCATGCGGTGGAGCTGGCCGAGCTGAAGGGCCTGGTCAAGGAGATCACCAGCATGCTCGCCGCACAGGTGGCCCGGCTGGACCGGCTCTTCCTGGCCCAGCGCACCTGGAAGCTGGCTGACTGGCGGCAGCGCTACCTGGACCATCCTCTGGTCGGCGCGCTGGCCCGCCGGCTGCTCTGGCTGGTCGACGGGGTGCCCTGCGGTTGGGCCGACGACGCGCTGCGCACCGTGGACGACACCCCGGTCATCGCGGTCGCCGACGCCGAGGTCCGGATCTGGCACCCGATAGACCGGCCGGTGGCGGAGGTCGTCGGCTGGCGGCAGTGGTTGGAGCGGCGTGGGATCGTCCAGCCGTTCAAGCAGGCACATCGGGAGGTCTACCTGCTCACCCCGGCGGAGGAGGCCACCGCCACGTACTCCAACCGGTTCGCCGGGCACATCCTGCGCCAGCACCAGTTTCACGCCCTGGCCGCGGTCCGGGGCTGGATGGACCGGCTCCGGCTCATGGTCGACGACTCCTACCCGCCGACCTTCCGGGAGCTGCCCGGGTGGGGGCTGCGCGCCGAGTACTGGGTGGAGGGCATCGGCGACGAATGGGACACCGACACCACCGAAAGCGGATCGTATCTGCGGCTCGTCACCGACCAGGTGCGCTTCTACCCGATCGCCGCCGCGCAGAACTGGTCACATGCCTCCGGTGGTGGCTACTCGGCGGAGCGGTGGACGGACGCCCGGCCGGCCGACCCGCTGCCGCTCGACCGGGTTCCACCGCTGGTGTTCAGCGAGATCATGCGGGATGTCGACCTCTTCGTCGGGGTGGCCAGCGTCGGCAACGACCCGACCTGGTCGGACGGGGGACCGCAGGGACGCTTCCGGGACTACTGGTCGTCGTACAGCTTCGGGGAGCTGTCCGCGACCGCCGAGACCCGCCGGGAGCTGCTGACCCGGCTGCTGCCGCGGCTGGCGGTGGGGCAGCGGGCCCACATCGACGGCCGGTTCCTGGTGGTCCGGGGTGACCTGCGCACCTACCGGATCCACCTGGGCTCGGGCAACATCCTGATGAGCCCGAACGACGAGTACCTCTGCATCGTGCCGGAGCGTGGCGCGAGCCGGACGGGGGAGCAGCAGTTCCTGCCGTTCGAGGGGGACGGCATGCTCGCGGTCATTCTCAGCAAGGCGATCATGCTGGCGAAGGACACCGCGATCACCGATGCGTCGATCACCCGCCAGATCGGCTCCGCCGGTTAGCGGAGGCGCGGGATCGCGGTGCCGGTGCTCTGCCGCGCGATACCGTGATCGGGTGCGAGGCGAAGCGGCCACCACCGGGCGATGGCTCCGGTTCATGCTGCTGGCGTGCACCCTGTTCGGGCTGGCCGCGATGCACAGCCTGGGCCACGACCCGATCCTCGGGCACGCCGGGCACGCCGGACACGGCGGCCAGGCCGTGCACGGCGGCCAGGCCGCGCTGGCCGTGCCCATCGCCGTCGGCGACTGTCACGGCGACCGGTGTGTGGCACAGGCGGCGCCCACCACGGAGCAGCCGGGACCCGGGCACCTGTCGGGCTGGGCGGTCTGCCTGGCGATCGCCGCCGGCTTCGCATTCGCCGTCGTGCTCGCCGTCCGTCTCCTTCGGCGTACGCGGAGCCTGCTGCGACGGGACCGTCGGTGCGCCCGGGCCCGGGGCGGCCGCGCCCCGCCGGCGTTTCCCCTGATCGGCTTGACCACGGCCTCGGTGTCGGTGCTGCGGATATAGGAGCGACCGGCGCGCACCCCGAGCGGGTGACCGCGCCGACACGTTTCCGTCCACCGACTTGGAAAGGCCCTGTGACAACCATGAATCGCACCTACCCACGCCGCTTCCTCCGGTTCGGCGTGAGCCTCACCGTTGCGATCGGCCTCGCCGGCTGCGGCTCCGGCCACTCGCCCGGCACCGGCCACACCATGCCAGGCAACCCGTCGGCAAGCGCGATCAGCGGGGACTCCGCCACCAGCAACGCGGCCGACGTGATGTTCGCGCAGATGATGATTCCCCACCACGAGCAGGCGGTGGAGATGTCCGACCTGGCGGCAACCCGTGCCGCCGACCCGGAGGTGAAGCAGCTCGCCACGCAGATCAAGAATGCTCAGGCGCCGGAGATAGCCCAAATGCAGGGCTGGCTGACGCTGTGGGGGGCACCGATGCCGATGGCCGACGGTGACGGCCACGGGATGCCCGAGATGGACCACGAGATGCCGGGCATGATGTCCGAGGCCGACATGGCCCGGCTCGCGGCCGCCTCCGGCACCGAGTTCGACCGGCAGTTCCTCACCATGATGATCGCCCATCACGAGGGGGCCATCACGATGGGCGAGGAGGAGGCCGCTCAGGGTGCCAATCCGGATGCCAGAGCGCTGGCGCAGCGGATCGTCACCACGCAGCAGGCCGAGATCGACACCATGAAGAAGATCCTCGCCCGGCTGTGACGCCGTACCCGGTGCCCGGGCCTTGCGCCGCCCGGGCACCGGGTCGCGCCAAGGCCGAAGGGTCCCACTGTCGGTGGCGGCCCTAGGACCGCCGGCAGGTCGCGTCGGGCACCTCGGCGCGACCTGCCGGCGGGGCTCACCCGATGGTGGGGCGCCGGGTGAGGGCGAAGCCGACCACGCCCGCGACCGCGGCCAGCATCCCGCCGGCAGTGGTCCAGATCCAGCGGGAGCCGGCCTCGGGCAGCCAGCCGGTGAGGCTCAGCTTCCAGCCGTCGTCCTCGTCGTCCTGCGGGGCGGCCGTCGGTTCGGCGTCGAGGACGGTGCCGGCGTTGGTCGGTGGCACCAGCGCCGCCTCCAACGTGCCGTCGTCGGCGGAGACCCCAGCGTCGTCGATGGTGGAGACCAGTAGGTCCACGTCGATCGGCAGGCCGAGATCGGGCTCGGGGACGTCGACCACGGACAGCCGTACGTAGTACGTGCCGGGCAGTGGGTCGCCGGACCACGGCTCGGCCCACGGACGCACCCGCCGCAGGGTGCAGCCGATGCCGACGGTACGCGCCGAAGCGTCGGCGGTGGGCGTCTGCGCGCCCGCCGTGCACGCCTGCCGGCGGCGCAGCCCGTCGAAGACCTCGACCGACCAGATGGATCGGCCGCTACGGTTCTGCGCCAGCGTCACCGTCGCGGTGATCTCGTGGATCTCACCCGCGTCGGCCGCGAACGACCAGTAGAGGTACTCACCGGTCGAGGCGCCGACCCGGACGGGTTGCCCGGCGGCGACCGGAGTGGCGCTCAGGAACGAGGTGCCCGCCTTGGTGACGGTGGCGGCACCGGGGGAAGGGGTGGGGGTGGGCGCGGCCAGGGCCGTGCCAGGGGCCAGGGCGACACCGGCGGCGATCAACGCGGCAACGGTTGCCGAACGGGTGAGCATCTCTCAGTTCCTCCAGGTGGCTACCCACCAGCGGGTGAGCAGGCCGGCGACGAGCCCGGTGAGCAGACCGGCCAGGGTCAACAGGAGCAGCAGCACCCAGCCACGGCCCAGGTCCGGCCCGTTCGGGGCGGACGACGCGGCGACCACGTCGACGGTCAGTTCGACGGGCATGCCCGGATCGGCCGCGGTGCCCGCCCGGGGCGAGAACATGTTGCTGACCACCAGGCAGACGGTGGTGACGGCCGGTGCCGCGCTGGCCGCCGGAGTCGCCTCGGCTTCCTCGTCGCGCTCGGCGTCGTCCCCGGCCGACCAGCGCAGGCCGGCGGAGATCACATCGGTGCGCCCACTGCCGGCGTCCACGCCGCGGACGAGTTCCCGTCCGTCGGTCGCGGTGGCCCGCAGCAGTACGCCGTAGTCGGGATTGACGGGTCGGTCGAGCGCCACGCTGACCGAGGCCCGCAGCTCCTGTTCCGGTCGCACCGGCACCCGGTACCAGCGGTGCTCGGAGAAGGTCTCCCGGTCGGTGTACACGCCGGGCGAGAGCAGCGGCGCGCCCTGGCAGGCCTCCGCCCCGTCGACCTTCGCCGGGGTGGTGGCGTACGTGTCGCGGGCCCGGTCCACCAGTTGCTTCAGCCGGTCGGTCAGATCCTCGGCGCTCTGCGCGGCGGTGTAGGTGCCGCCGGTGGCTGCGGCGATGCAGAGCAACTGCCGGCGTACCTTCTCGTCCGGCGCGAGGCCGAGGGTGTCGACCACCAGGGTGGTGCCCTGGGCGGCCAGTTCCCGGGCCACCTGACAGGGGTCTGGCGGGGCGCAGGTGTCCTCGCCGTCGGTGATCAGCACGATCCGTCGGGCGGTGGTGCCGGTCCCGAGGTCCTTGGCAGCTTCGCGCAGGGCGAGCCCGACCGGGGTGAAGCCGGTCGGGCGCAGTGTCGCCACGGCCGCCTTGGCCTTCGCCCGGTCGACCGGGCCGACCGGCACGATCTGCTGGGTGTCCAGGCACCCCTGCTGCTTGTCCTTGCCCCGGTAGGTGGCGCCCAGTACCCGGATGCCCAGCTGTGTCTCGTCGGGCAGGGCGTCCACCACCTCGCCGAACGCCTGCTGGGCGACGGAGATCCGGCTGCGCCCGTCGATGTCGGTGGCCCGCATCGAGCCGCTCACGTCCAGCACCAGCTGGACCCGCGGTGGCTCGGCGGAAGGTTCCGCCCGGTCGTCGGCGAGTGCCGGCACCGGGCCGGCCAGCGTGGTCGCCGTCAGCAGCCCGAGGAGGACGGCTGACGACCATCTCTTGTTGATCACCGGGCGGAGTGTAGCCGCGTCCACAGGGGACGGAGATTGCGGTCACCGTGACTCGGTCCGGCCGCGCCGGCCGAGGTGAACTCCCGGTGTCGCGGCTACCGGGCGGGGAGCGCGGCGGCGGTGCGTACGATCTCGGCCTCGACCGTGAAACGGCCGGCGACCTGCGCGGGCGCGTGGTCGGTGGGTGCGTCGGCGACCCGGGCGGGTGAGATCCGCGCGGTGAAGGTGCCGGCGTCGGGGTCGAGGTGCACCAGCGCGTCATGGAAGTCGAGCCAACTCCCGACGGTCGGATGCCACACCTTGTAGACGGTCTCCTTCGCACTGAAGATCACCGCTGGCCAGGAGATGCCCGGCGGCAACCGCCGGACCTGTTCCTCCTCCTCGGGCAGGCAGATCAGCCGGCGTACCCCCGCGCTGAGTTCGCGGTGCTGCTCGGCGTCCATGCCGACCGCCCGGAACTCGTCGCTACGCGCGACCGCTGCGGCACAGTAGCCACGGGTGTGCGTGATGGTGCCGACCGTTCCCGCCGGCCAGACCGGCGAGCGGTCGGCGGCGGCCGGTACGGCGACCGGTGGCAGTCCGAGCGCGGCCATCGCACGCCGAGCGCAGACCCGCCCGGCGGTGAAGTCGCGGCGGCGACTGTCCACCGCGCGCTCCCCGAGACAGGCCGCTTCGACGGCGTGCAGCCGACCGGACCAGTCGTCTGGACCCGCCACGGCCACCGCGACGGCGGGCGGAAGCAGATCACGCACCGGCGAATCCGGCATAGTGCTTTCGGCCACCGGTACCGGTCCAGGTGACCGGCGACGATGAGCGCTTCCGGTTGATGCAATGCCTACGGCGGGTGGCGACGGCCATGGTTGGTCAACGTACCGCAACGGTGTAACGCCAGAGCGTCCCCGGACGCTTTATGGGCGCATGGGCATGTTCGACCGGCGGTGGGTGGCACGCCCGCCGTCCCCGGTGGAGGCGGAAGGGAGCGCGATGACGGGTGTTACGGATCGCTCGGGTGTCACGGTGGCGGAGGCGGACGGGACCGCGCCGTCCGCGCGGACGGGTGAGCACGCCCCGGTGACCCCCGAATGGACGTGTGGCACCTGTGGCGCCGAATGGCCCTGCGAACCCAAACGCGAGCAGCTGCTGGCCGAGTACGGCGTGGACCGGGCGATGCTCAGCGTCTACCTTGGCTCCTGCCTCGCCGCGGCCGTCGAGGATCTGCACGTCGCCGGCTCGACGTCGTTGCAGGATCGTTTCTTCGGTTGGCTGCCACCTCGCCAGAAGCGGTCGTGAGGCTGGGCCGGGGCGACCGTCCAGTTTGGACCGGACCGCGGATGCGAGTCGATGTCTTCAGGTGCTGAGGGGCTGGCCGGAACGGTTCAGCCGAGCGGCGGTCGGTGGCTGATGGGCGGCGCAGAGTCCGCGTGGCGTCACTCAGCGGTAACAACCGCCCGGTTCTGCTGTCGCATTCGGCATACGTCGGAAATCTGACTTGCGCCGCCCCGTTGTGCCCCCGGTCGTGGGTGGTTAAGCTGCTGGTGCGCGCCCCAATCGCCCGCTTCCCCCGTGGCAGGCGATCGGGGCGCGTCCTAATCTCCAACGAAGGGCCCGTACGCCTCGGCGTACGGGCCCTTCGTGATCTCGGAGCCTGATCGAGGAGGCCCGCCCGCAGCGGGCCTCCTCGATCACGCGTTCAGATCCAGCGGCCGTCCAGCCACATCCGTGCCGACCAGTCCTCGTACGGCAGCGTCCAGCCCACGAAGATCGGATAGAAGTACGCGAAGCAGAGGACGACCAGCACGACGTACGCGCCGGCTATCACGCCACCGACCAGCCGACGGTCCCGGCTCGCCTCCTCGTCGGGGCCGGTCACCGCCAGGGTGCCGCTCGGTCCCGCCGGTGAGGCGATGGCACCCAGCACGTAGACCACGGCGAGGACCAGGAACGGCAGCGCGGGCGCGGCGTAGAAGGAGAACATCGTCCGGCCGTCGACGGCGAACCAGAACCAGGGCAGCAGCCCGGCCGCCACGGTGAGCAGGATCGCGCCGGCCCGCCAGTCCCGCCGGGCCAGGCCGAGCCATACCAGCGCGACCAGTGCGGGCAGGAACGACCACCACAGCAGCGGGGTGCCCAGCAGCAGCACCTCCTCGGCGCAGGTCGGCGCCCCGCAGGGGCCGTCACCGGTCCAGTGGAACGCCACCGGCCGGCCCAGCAGCAGCCACTGCCACGGCCACGACTGGTACTTGTGCGGATCGTCGAGCTGGTTGTGGAAGCCGAGGGCGGCCTGGTGGTACTGCACCAGGTTCCACAGCGGGCCGACGAGGGGTGCGTCGCTGAGCCCGGCGTCCGGGTACCGCTCGGCGAGCCGGTAGTAGCCCTCCTGGCCGAACAGCCAGCCCGACCACGTCGCGACGTAGGTGACAGCCATCAGCAGGCCGGCGAGCACCATCCAGGGCACGCCGTCGAGCAGGGTGTCCCGCCACGGCCGCGGCACCCCGGCCGAACGCCGGGCGCCGACGTCCCAGAGGAGCATCAGCAGCGCGAAGACGGGTACGAAGAACAGCGCGCTCCACTTCACCGCTAAGGCGCAGCCGAGCAGCACTCCGGTCGCCAGTCGCCACCAGGGCCAGTTCCGCCAGCCGCCGGGTGGACGACCGACGCGCCCCCGGGCGGTCGGGTCCAGCCCGGAGTCCAGTGCCCGCGCCCAGCGACGGCGGGTGGCGTCCCGGTCCAGCACCAGCGCGCCGAAGGCGGCCAACACGAAGAAGAGCAGGAAGATGTCGAGCAGCGCGGTGCGGGAGAGCACCAGGTGGAACCCGTCGACCGCGAGCAGCAGGCCGGCGGCGCAGCCGAGCACCGTGGAGCGGAACATCCGGCGGCCGATGCGGACCAGCAACAGCACCGACAGGGTGCCGAGCAGCGCCGCCGAGAAACGCCAACCGAACTCCGGCGCGGTGGTGAACAGGTGGCCGGGCACCGAGATGCCGTGCTCGGCGTCGGCGTAGCCGAAGGCCCACTCACCGAAACCGATCAACCACTTGCCCAGCGGCGGGTGGACCACGTACGACGGACCGCCGTTCGAGTAGTTCCACTCCACACCCTTGTCGAGCAGCCCCCAGGCATCCCGGGCGTAGTAGATCTCATCGAAGATCTTCCCAGGAGGATGGCTGAGATTGGCGAACCGCAGTACCGCCGCGATGACCACCACCACCGCTGTGGCCAGCCAGGACCGGGCGTCCAGCCCGGCCTCCACGGTGGCCAGCCGACGGCGGATCGCGGCCGGCACACCACCGGGTGCCGGGTCGGTTGGAGAGTCCGGTGTCCCCCTCGGCTCCGGCGGCTGGTCCGGGCTCGCGCTCTGTGCTGTCGACGCACTCGTCACCCGGCGATCGTAGGCTGCGGAGGGGGTCGCTGGGGTCTGTCGTCCCCGTATCCGGTACGTCCATCGATGAAGGAGTGCGCACCAGTGGGTGAAATGTCCGAAACGGGCCGCCTGATACTGCTCGGTGCGCCGCTCGGCAACCCCGCCGACGCCTCCACCCGGCTGCGGGACGTGCTCGCCACCGCCGACGTGGTCGCCGCCGAGGACACCCGCCGGCTGAGCCGGCTCGCCCGCGACCTCGACGTGACCGTCCCCGGTCGGATCGTCTCCTACTTCGAGGGCAACGAGGAGCGGCGTACCCCGGAACTGGTCGAGGTGCTCACCGCGGGGTACGTCGTCGCGCTGGTCACCGACGGCGGGATGCCCAGCGTCTCCGACCCCGGCTACCGACTGGTCCGGGCCGCCCTGGACGCCGGGGTGCCGGTCACCGCCGCGCCCGGACCCAGTGCCGTCACCACCGCCCTCGCCCTGTCCGGGTTGCCCTGCGACCGGTTCTGTTTCGAGGGGTTCCTGCCGCGTGGGCCCGGCGCCCGCCGGGCCCGGCTGCGGGCACTGGCCGCCGAGGAGCGCACCCTGGTCCTCTTCGAGGCGCCGCACCGGGTCGCCGCCGCGCTGACCGATCTGGCCGACGCGTTCGGCGCCGACCGGCCTGCCGCGCTCTGCCGCGAGCTGACCAAGACCTACGAGGAGGTGCTGCGCCGCCCCCTCGGTGAGCTGGCCCGGTGGGCCGCGGACGGCGACCCGCGTGGCGAGATCACTCTCGTCGTGGCCGGTGCCCCCGCCGCGCCGACCGTCCGCCCCGACGACGACGCGTTGCGCGCCGAGGTGGCCGAGCGGGAAGCGGCGGGACGCAGCCGCCGGGACGCGATCACCGACGTGGCGACCACGTACGGGCTGCGCCGCCGCGACGTCTACGCGATCGTGCACCGACCGTGAGCTGCCCGGCGTCACCAGCCTGAGCTGCCCTCGACGTCCCCAGGTGTCACCAGGCGGCGACCAGGAAGCCGACGGTGGTCAGCAACGGGCCGGCCAGCGAGGCGGCCACCGCCAAACGCCGCTCGCCCCGGTCGGCCAGCCGGGTCGCACCGGTCCAGCGGGCGATGCCCACCGCACAGCCCAGCACCCCGAGCAGACCGAGCAGCCAGCGCAACTGGGCGCCCACCCCTCGGTCGGCGTACGCGACGTGGCCGTCCGCGCCGGTCACCCTCGCGGGCAGGGCCGAACCCGGCACCGCGCGGTCCCCGGGCACCCCGCTGACCCGTACGCCATGGGTCCGGAACTCCTCGTCCGCCGCGGTGAAGATGCCCCGGCACCGCTGGGTCAGGCCGTCGCCGGTGCACCTGGTGACGACCACCGTCCCGGAGGTCGCGTGCCCGACGGCGAGCCAGAGCGGGCCGGCGCTGACCCAGGCGAAGAAGGCTGCCGCCAGGCTCAACCCGACCATCACCGACAGGCCCGCCAGAGGATCCGGCGGATGGTTGCTCCGTTCCCGGTGCCGGCGCACCGGCCGGATCCGGCGCCACCACGGATCGCCCTCGCCGGTCGCCTCCGGTCGCACCGGCGTGCCGTCCCAGTGCACCTCCTCGATCGGTGCCCAGAAGGTGTCCTCGTCCGGCGTACCGTCGTCGCGGGACCGGCCCCGGCGGCCCCGGCGGCCGGCCGGCCGGACCGGGACCCGCCGTGGCAGCGTGTCCGCCGGCGCGCCGGTGGTCGGCTCCACCTCGACGTCGGCGCGCCGCAACTCGACGGTGGCGGGATCGGCCCGTTCCGGCCCGGCCGCGTCGCCCTCGCCGTCCGGTGCGACCGAGGGCACCGCGCGGGGTTGTGGGGCCACCACCTGGGTACGCGGCGGCGCGGTGGGGTCCGGCGCGGCGTCGATGGGAAGGCCGTCGGAGTGCTCTCGGGCCGCTCGGCTGCCAGTCACGCGTTTCATTGGACACCGGTGAGGGAGGCTGATCGGGCAGCTCAGGCAGCGTGTCGGCGACATTTCGGACCAGCTGTCGGCGGTGGCCGGACCGCCACGTCGACCAGGGGACCCTATTGGTTCGCGGGCACCGCGCGAGGGTCACTAGGCTTTCTGTCCATGAGTCACGTTCTCGCGGCGGTGGCCTGGCCGTACGCCAACGGCCCGCGCCACATCGGCCACGTCTCCGGTTTCGGCGTTCCCTCCGACGTCTTCGCCCGGTACATGCGGATGGCCGGCCACGACGTGCTCATGGTCTCCGGCACCGACGAGCACGGCACCCCGATCCAGGTGCAGGCCGACGCCGAGGGTCTGAAGCCGCGTGAGCTGGCCGACCGGTACAACCGGGTGATCGTGGAGGACCTGCACAGCCTCGGCCTCTCCTACGACCTGTTCACCCGCACCACCACCGGCAACCACTACGCGGTGGTGCAGCAGCTGTTCGAGGGGATGCACCGCAACGGCTACATCGTGCCGAAGACCACCATGGGCGCCATCTCGCCGTCGACCGGCCGGACCCTGCCCGACCGGTACATCGAGGGCACCTGCCCGATCTGCGGGTACGACAGCGCCCGGGGAGACCAGTGCGACAACTGCGGCAACCAGCTCGACCCGATCGACCTGATCAACCCACGGTCGAAAATCAACGGAGAGACGCCGGAGTTCGTCGAGACCGAGCACTTCTTCCTCGACCTGCCCGCCCTGGCCGACGTCCTGCGCCAGTGGCTGGACACCCGGGAAGGCTGGCGGCCCAACGTGCTGCGCTTCTCGCGGAACCTGCTGGACGACCTGCACCCCCGGGCCATCACCCGTGACCTGGAGTGGGGGGTGCCGATCCCGCTCGACGGCTGGCGTGAACGCACCGACAAGCGGATCTACGTGTGGTTCGACGCCGTCATCGGCTACCTGTCCGCGTCCATCGAGTGGGCCCGCCGCTCCGGCGACCCGGAAGCCTGGCGCAGGTGGTGGTCCACCGACGGCGCGGGTAAGGACGCCCAGGCCTACTACTTCATGGGCAAGGACAACATCGTCTTCCACTCGGTGATCTGGCCCGCGCTGCTCGCCGGCTACTCCGGTGAGGGCGACCGGGGTGGCGAGCCGGGCCAGCTCGGACGGCTCAACCTGCCCACCGAGGTGGTGTCCAGCGAGTTCCTGACCATGGAGGGACGCAAGTTCTCCTCCTCCCGCCGGGTGGTCATCTACGTCCGGGACTTCCTCGAACGGTACGACGCCGACGCGTTGCGCTACTTCATCGCGGTCGCCGGCCCGGAGAACAACGACACCGACTTCACCTGGGCCGAGTTCCTGCGCCGCAACAACGACGAGTTGGTCGCCGGCTGGGGCAACCTGGTCAACCGCTCCGTCTCCATGGCGGCGAAGAACTTCGGTGAGATCCCGCCGATCGGCCCGGACGGGCTGACCGAGGCCGACGAGGCGCTGCTGGCCGTCGCCCGCGCCGGGTTCGCCACGGTCGGCGACCTGATCGCCAAGCACCGGCAGAAGCAGGCCATCGGTGAGGCGATGAAGGTGGTCGCCGAGGCCAACAAGTACCTCTCCGAGCAGGCGCCGTGGAAGCTCAAGGACGCCGCGGACAAGCCCCGGATGGGCACCATCCTGCACGTCGCCCTCCAGGTGGTCAGCGACGCCAACACGCTGCTCACCCCGTTCCTGCCGCACTCCGCACAGAAGATCCACGAGCTGCTCGGCGGCACCGGGGTGCACGCCCCGATGCCGGTGATCGAGGAGGTCGCCGACCTCGACGCGGGGCCCGCCTACCCGGTGCTGACCGGGGACTACACCCAGGGCGCACGGTGGGAGTCGGTGCCGCTCGCGGTGGGCCGGGCGCTCGCGCCGCCCAAGCCGGTGTTCCGCAAGCTGGACCCCTCGATCGTGGACGAGGAACTGGCCCGGCTGGAGAGCTGACGCCGCGTCACCATGGACGGGCGCGACCCGGTCTGGGTCGCGCCCGTCGCGTGACCGGGGGCTCTTCTCTGGTGATCCGCGCGGCTGGCCGGTGGCCGCTGGCCGCACGGGTCAGGCGCGGGCCATGGCCGGCGAGCCGATGAACTCCATGATCGCCTGGTTGACCTCGTTGGCGTTGGTCCAAGGGGTGCCGTGCGGGGCGCCCTTGAGGGTTACCAGCCGGCTGTCGGCGAGCATCGGCTGCAACCGCTGACCGGTCTTCGGGTACGGCAGCACGTTGTCCTTGTCGCCCTGCACGATCAGCACCGGCACGTCGATCCGCGACACGTCGGCCCGGAAGTCGGTGCCCCAGGCGTCCACACAGTCGTACGTGCCCTTGGCGGAGGCCAATGCCCCGATGTTCCAGTGCGCCCGGTATGCCTCCTCGCTGACCAGCTTCCCCCGGTTCTCGTCGTAGTTGAAGAAGGTGTCGCAGAACTGGGTGAGGTAGGCGAACCGATCCTGCGCGATGGCCTGCTTGAAGCCCTCGAAGATGCTGGCCTCGACCCCCTCCGGGTTGTCCGGCGCCTGCCGCAGATAGGGCGCCAGCGGAGCCAGCAGCACCGCCCGGTCCACCCGCTCCGAGCCGTACGCGCCCAGGTAACGGGTCACCTCGCCGGTACCCATCGAGTGGCCGACCAGGATCGCGTTGCGCAGATCCAGCTCGGTCATCAGCACGTCGAGGTCGGCCGCGAACGTGTCGTAGTCGTACCCGAACGTCGGCTGCGCCGAGTTGCCGAAACCACGCCGGTCGTACGTGATCACCCGGTACCCGGCCTCCAGCAGCGGTCCGGAGACCTTCTCCCAGGTGGCCCCGTTGAAGGGGAAGCCGTGAATCAGCACGATCGGCTGGCCCGAGCCATGGTCCTCGTAGTACAGGTCGATGGGCGCGGAGTTCTCCGTGCCGACGGTGATGAAGGGCATTTCGTCCTCCTGTCGAGGGTCGGAGACCGAGCCTTCCCCGACGGGCATCCGATATTCCTGCGCCCGTTCCGACGCCAACCCAG
Organism: Micromonospora aridisoli; assembly: GCF_056150025.1. NCBI lineage: Bacteria > Bacillati > Actinomycetota > Actinomycetes > Micromonosporales > Micromonosporaceae > Micromonospora > Micromonospora aridisoli. The sequence goes on from NZ_JAXCFK010000006.1 coordinate 45,646, forward strand.
GTCAGAGGAGATACGGGTGGTCCACCACCTGGTCGTCGGTGACCTCACCACCCGGCGCCCACGTCTCGTAGACGCCCCGTTCGTGGCACTGTGCCCCGGTGGCGGCCACCGAGTCCGGATCCGGGCGTCGCAGCCGCAACCGCAGCCAGCCCGCCTCCTCGCGCAGCACCAGACACGGCACCCCCCGCCAGGCCGCCAGGCGCAACCGTCGGCCGACCCCGTCGACCGGGTACCGGGCGGCCCGGGTCAGCGCCAGCACCCGGAAGCCACCGGGCAGATCGGCGACCGCCTCGTACTCCGCGCCCGCGTACGTGCCCACCAACCGGGTCGAGCGCGGAGCCTCCCCGGTCGGCACGTACTCCTGATCCGGCGACAGGCCCGGCACCGCGGCGAGCAGGTGCCGCCACTGCGGTCCCACCATCCGCAGCCAACCCCGCTGCTCAGCCTGGTAGGCGTACAGCACCACCTCCAGGCCCTCCGCCGGATAGGCCAGCAGCGTCGCGTTCGCCGGCATCGGCAGGTCGGCGAAGTCCCGGGTGACGAACTCGGGAATCAGATGGTGGTTGCTCGGCGTGAAGCCGGTACCCAGCACCGCCGGCCCCAACCGGTCCCGGGCACCCAGCGCCGACAGACCGCGGTACGCCGCACCGGCCGGCACGTCGTAGTCGCCCGGGTCGGCGGCGCGCCACCGCAGCGCGTACGTCACGTCCGCACCGTCCCGGCCATCGCCGCCGTCGGTACGCAGCACACTGGTGGTCGTCGGGGTACGTAGATGCGCCACGTCGTGTTCCCGGTAGCAGAAGCCGTGCGGCAGCCAGCCCCGCACGTACCCGGCGAGCTGCCGGGCGGAGAGGATCTTCAGCATCCGGGTGCCCCGTCGTACGCCGGCCGACGCGCGTACCGCGGTGATCAGCGGGTCGTCCGCGGCGACCGGCTGCTGGGCGAGCCGGTGCACCTCCGACCAGCCCCGCTCGCGGTGCAACGGCACCAGCAGTGGCGACTCCGGATCCTCGGCCTGCTCGGTGGCCCCGTACACGGCGGTGACCTCGGTGACGTGCACGAACCGCCGCCACGGCAGTGCCGAGTTCGGCCGGGGCGACCACTCGAAGCCGGTCGCCTCGTCGGCGCTGAACAGTTCGTACGCCGCCCCTCGGGCGATCTCCTCCGCCGGATAGACCGCGCCGCCGAACGCCACCCGCAGACCGGTCCGCTCCGACGCCGTACCGCCGGCCGAGGAAAGCTCGCTTCGCGCGTCCACTCCGCGACGGTAGGGGTGCGCGGCGTAGTCGAGGTGAACTCCGGGTGGCGCCCGGGTGGACTCGTCGCGTGTGTGATCCTGTCGAGGAGATGAGCGAGCCGACGAAGTCCCGAAGCCAGCGCGCGGCCCGCCGCGCCGGAGAGTTCCCACCCGCCCCCGAGCCGCTGCCCCTACCGGTACTGGACAGCCACACCCACCTCGACATCACGGTCAACGAGGCCGGTGTGCCCGGCGACGGCGACGGCGCCGACCCGGTCGCGGCGGCCATCGACGTCGCGGCCGCCGTGGGCGTCGACCGGCTGGTGCAGGTCGGTGTCGACGTCGCCTCCTCCCGCTGGGGCGCCGAACTGGCCGGCAGACACCCGGCGGTGGTGGCCACCGTCGCGCTGCACCCCAACGAGGCGCCCCGGCTGGCCGACCTCGACGGGGCGCTGCGCGAGATCGAGGCACTGGCGGGCCAGGACCGGGTCCGCGGAGTCGGCGAGACCGGGATGGACCGCTACCGCACCGGCGACGAGGGCCGCGCCGCGCAGGAGGAGAGCTTCCGCGCCCACATCGCCATCGCCAAGCGGTACCGCAGGACCCTGGTCATCCACGACCGGGACGCGCACGCCGACGTGCTGCGCATCCTCGACGACGAAGGCGCGCCGGACACGGTGGTGATGCACTGCTTCTCCGGAGACGCCGAGTTCGCCGCCGAGTGCGTCCGCCGGGGATTCCTGCTCAGCTTCGCCGGCACCGTCACCTTCGCCAGCGCCGGGGCACTGCGCGAGGCCGCCGCGTTGACCCCGCTCGACCAGATCCTGGTGGAGACCGACGCGCCCTACCTCACCCCGGTCCCGCACCGCGGGCGACCCAACGCGTCGTACCTGATCCCGCTTACCGTCCGGGCCCTCGCCACGACCACCGGCCACGACCTCGACGAGCTGTGCGCCGCCATCTCCGCCACCGGCGACCGGGCCTTCGGGCCGTGGCGCTGACCAAGCTCACGGCGACGTTAAAAGGGGGCCCTTCCTATACGCCAGGCGTTATCAGGGGGCCCTTCCTTGCACCGTAGGCTGTCGGGTTATGGCCGCAGACCTGCTCGGCCCGGCGGAGATCCGGGACCTCGCCGCCCGGCTCGGCGTCGCGCCCACCAAGAAGCTCGGCCAGAACTTCGTGCACGACCCGAACACCGTCCGCCGGATCGTCACCACCGCCGGGCTCACCCCCGACGACGTGGCACTCGAGGTCGGCCCCGGGCTGGGCTCGCTCACCCTGGCCCTGCTCCCCGTCGCCGCCCACGTGCACGCCGTCGAGATCGACTCCACGCTGGCCGGGGCGCTCGCCGACACCGCCGCCCGACACGCCGGTGCCGACGCCACCCGGCTCACCGTGCACCACGCCGACGCCCTCCGGATCACCGCCGCCGACCTGGCCGACCCGGCACCCACCGCGCTGGTGGCGAACCTGCCCTACAACGTCGCCGTACCCGTGGTGCTGCACCTGCTCGCCGAACTGCCCAGCCTCCGGCACGGGCTGGTCATGGTGCAGAAGGAGGTCGCCGACCGGCTCGTCGCCGGTCCCGGCTCCAAGGTGTACGGCGTGCCGTCGGTCAAGCTCGCCTGGCACGCCCGCGCCCGCGCCGCCGGGAAGGTGCCACCGAACGTGTTCTGGCCGGTGCCCAACGTCGACTCCGGCCTGGTGGCCTTCACCCGCCGCGAACCGCCCCGCCCCGACGTCCCCCGCGCACAGGTCTTCTCGGTGGTGGACGCGGCCTTCGCCCAGCGACGCAAGACGCTGCGCGCCGCCCTGGCCGGCTGGGCCGGCGGCGCCGACCGGGCCGCCGAAGCGCTCACCGCCGCCGGAATCGACCCCGGCGCGCGCGGGGAGTCACTCACCGTCGAGCAGTTCGCCGCCGTGGCCGCGTCGGCCCCGAGCCGTACGCGGGCAGCGCAGTAGGCTGAGGCCGTGTCCGCCGAGGAGGTGTACCAGTGACCGCACAGCCGATCGACCCCGACGGGTCCGGCATGTGGGGGCCCGGCACCCGACGCGAGGACCGGTTGGAGAAGCCCGCCGACTACGCCGACGCCGGTATCCCGCACGACTGGCGGATCGAGCAGAATCCCGTGCACGTGTACGCGTACGACCTCGTCGACGGCCGGTACGAGCTGGCCGCCGACCCCGCCGAGGAGCTGATCGTGACCAAGCCGTTCGACGTGCGGTTGCCCGTCCGGGACATCACCCCGTGACCGAGGCCTGGCGTCCCGACGACGACGAGCCGCGCGGGGCCAGCGGCCCGGTCCGGGTACGGGTGCCCGCCAAGGTCAACCTGCACCTGGGCGTCGGCCCGCTGCGCCGGGACGGCTACCACGAGCTGAACACCGTCTACCACGCGATCTCGATCTACGACGAGCTGACCGCGCGGCGCGGCGACACGCTGACCCTCACCATGGAGGGCGAGGGCACCGGCGAACTCGCCCTCGACGACTCGAACCTGATCATCCGGGCCGCCCACGCCCTCGCCGGGTACGCCGGCGTGATGCCGCACGCCCGCCTGCACCTGCGCAAGCAGATCCCGTTGGCCGGTGGACTGGCCGGCGGCAGCGCCGACGCCGCCGCCGCGCTGGTCGCCTGCGACGCGCTGTGGGGCACCGGCCTGTCCCGCGACGAGCTGGCCGGCATCGCCGCCGACCTCGGGTCGGACGTGCCCTTCCTGATCCACGGCGGCACCGCGCTGGGCACCGGCCGGGGCGAGGCGGTCAGCCCGGTGCTGGCCCGCCCCACCTCCTGGCACTGGGTGGTCGCCATCGCCGACGGTGGCCTGTCCACCCCGCAGGCGTACCGGGAACTCGACCGGCTACGCGAGACCGGAGCCGCCGGACCGCCCCTGGGCAGCACCGACGGTCTGCTCGCCGCGCTGCGGCAACGCGACCCCCGGGTGCTCGCCGCCACCCTCGGCAACGACCTCCAGGACGCCGCCCTGGCGATGCGGCCGTCGCTGGCGACCACCCTGAAGGCCGGCGAGGCGGCCGGTGCACTGGCTGGCATCGTCTCCGGCTCGGGACCCACCTGCGTGTTCCTCGCCGCCGACGCCGCCGACGCCGAACGCGTCGCCGCCGAACTGGAGGCCGCCGGGGTGTGCCGGCAGGCCCGCACCGCCCACGGTCCGGTGCACGGCGCGCGGATCACCTGAGGGCCTGCCCGGCCCCGGCCACCGCGCGTCGCCTCCGCGTACCCTGGAATGACAGGCGTCCCCAGGTGCCAGCCGGCACCGGGACGCCTTGATCATGGAAGGTGGGTACGTGGCCAACATCGTCAACCTGGACCGGGTGTCCAAGGGCTACGGGGCGGCCGGGCCCCTGCTCACCGACGTCTCGCTCGGCCTGGACGACGCCGACCGGGTCGGCGTCGTCGGGCTCAACGGTGCCGGCAAGTCCACCCTGCTACGACTGTTGACCCGCATCGAACAGCCCGACGACGGACGGGTCACCCACCGGCGTGACCTGCGGGTCGCCTGGCTTCCGCAGAACCTCACCCTCAGCCCCGACGCCACCGTCCGCGACGTCGTCCTCGGCACCGAGTGGCTCGCCGAGAGCATGGGCGCGGAGCACGAATGGGCCGGCGACGCCGGAGTACGCGCCATCCTCGACGGACTCGGCATGCCCCACCTGGGTCTCGACGCCCCGGTCGGGCCGATGTCCGGTGGCGAGCGCCGTCGGGTGGCCCTGGCCGCCCTGCTGGTTCGTGACGCCGACCTGCTCATCCTCGACGAGCCCACCAACCACCTGGACGTCGGTGGCGTCGACTGGCTGGCCCGGCACCTGCTCGGCCGCAAGGGCGCACTGGTCGTGGTCACCCACGACCGGTGGTTCCTCGACGCCGTCTGCACCACCACCTGGGAGGTCGCCGACCAGACCGTCCGCGCCTACGAGGGTGGCTACGCGGCCTGGACCCTCGCCCGCGCCGAACGGGAACGGGTCGCCGCCGCCACCGAGGCCCGCCGGCAGAACCTGCTCCGCAAGGAGATCGCCTGGCTGCGCCGCGGTGCGCCGGCTCGAACCTCGAAGCCGAAGTTCCGGATCGACGCCGCCAACGCGCTCATCGCCGACGTGCCGCCACCGCGCGACACCATGTCGCTGCAACGGCTCGCCACCGCCCGACTCGGCAAGCAGGTGTACGACCTGGAACAGGTCCGGCTGCACGCCGGTCCCAAGACCATCCTCGACGGTGTCACCTGGCAGGTCGGCCCCGGTGACCGGGTCGCCATCCTCGGCGCCAACGGCGCGGGCAAGACCACCCTGCTGCGGTTGCTCGCCGGCGTCACCCGGCCCGACGGCGGGCGGATGATCACCGGTAGCACCGTACGGCCCGCCTTTCTCTCCCAGGAACTCGCCGAACTGCCCAGCGAACTGCGCGTCCTCGAAGCTGTCGAGGAAGTCGCCCGGCGGGTGCGGCTCGGCGACCGGGAGATCTCCGCCGCCCAGCTCGCCGAGGTGTTCGGCTTCGACGACCGGCGTCTCTGGACCCCGGTCGGTGACCTTTCCGGTGGTGAGCGCCGCCGGCTGCAGATGCTGCGACTGCTCGCCAGTGAACCGAACGTGCTGCTGCTCGACGAGCCCACCAACGACCTCGACACCGACACCCTGGCCGCGTTGGAGGACCTGCTCGACTCCTGGCCCGGCACGATCGTGGTGGCCAGCCACGACCGTTACCTCATCGAGCGGGTGGCCGACTCGGCGTACGGGCTCTTCGGTGACGGCCGGCTGGTGCACCTGCCCGGCGGCGTCGACGAATACCTCACCCGTGCCGGCGATCGACCGGGGCCGGGCCGAACCCCGACACCTGCCACGGCGACCACCGCACCGGCCGACGGCGGCGGGATGAGCGCCGCCGAGGCCCGACAGGCCCGCAAGGAACTCACCCGCCTCGAACGACAGGTCGGCAAGCTGGAGCAGAAGGAGGCCGCGCTGCTCGACCAGCTCGCCGCGAACGCCACCGACTACACCAAGGTCGCGGAGCTGGACGCCCAGCTCACCCAGGTTCGCAGTGAGCGGGAGGAAGCCGAGCAGGCCTGGCTCACCCTGGCCGACGAGATCCCCGCGAGCTGAACCGGCCCACCTGGCCGCGGCCCGACCTGGCGTTCCAGGGACCCCGTGTGCGGCGTCACACCGCAGGATGCGGGAGAATCGCCGTCGACCCCTCACCCCAAGGCGTTGGAGACACAGACATGGCCCACACCCCCGTCAACCACCCCGCGCGGCCGATCTACCGGGCGATCGGCGGGCTGATCGGTCTGTACCTGGTGGTCTTCGGTGTGATCGGCTTCCTCGCCAGCACCGGCGAGCCCTTCTTCGGCCGCAGCGACACCCAGGCTCTGGGTCAGGGCACGAACCTCGGCTTCTCGCTGTTCAGCATCGTGGTCGGTGCGATCGTGCTGGCCGGCACCGCCATCGGCCGCAACCTCGACGTGCTGATCAACCAGTGGTCTGCGTACCTGATCATGGTGGTCAGCCTGGCTGGACTCGCCTTCATCCGGACCGAGGCCAACATCTTCAACCTGAGCGTCGCCACGGTCGTCGTGCACATGGTGCTCGGCCTGGCGCTGCTGATGGCCGGCATGTACGGCAAGGTCGGCAGCGACGAGGAGCACGAGGCGTGGCAGAAGGCTCGGCTCGTGCTCTGAGGTCGTCTCGGTTCCGGTTGGGGTTTTTGCCGGAGCCCGACCCGCTCCGGGCGGTCAGGCCTGATCCCTGCGCGGGTCGGGCTCCGGCGAAAACCTGTCGTGGTTCCGCTTCGAGTGAGACGCACGGCCGGAGGGTAGGGGAAATCTTTCGGTGGGCCTGCGGGCCGAGGACCCGGGTCTGGGTTGGCTGAGGCTCGGCGTTTGGGCGGCGCGGGCGGCGTGGGTGGGGAACAATGCCCTTGTTGTTCCCTTTTGGTGTGGAGGCGTCGATGGCGCACTTTCCGATCAACCACCCGGCGCGGCCGTTCTACCGGGCGCTGTCCGGCCTGGTCGGGCTCTACATCCTGCTCTTCGGCGTCTGGGGCACCGCCGTCACCTGGGGTGACCCGCTCTTCGGCCGGGGCGGCAACTGGGCGCTCGGCCTCCGTACCAACCTGGCCTTCTCGCTGGTCTCCATCGTCTTCGGGGCCGTGCTCATCGTCGGCGCGTCCCGGCGCGGCAACCTCGGCCACTACATGAACCTCACCGCCGGGGCCGTCTTCCTGGTCACCAGCATCCTGATGATGTCGGTGCTCCAGACCAGCGCGAACTTCCTGAACTTCTCCATGTCGACGGTGATCGTCTCGATGCTCTTCGGGCTGATCCTGCTCGGCACCGGCCTCTACGACAAGGTCGGCCCGCCCGAGGACGCCGAGGCCGAGCGCAGCCGCCGGAACCATCCGGTCGCCGAGGCCCACCGTCGCCGTTGACCGACACCCCGGGCGGACCGTTGGACGGTCAGCGTCCGCGTACGGTGATCAGGTCGGGCCTGGCCTCCAGGTGCGACAGTCCGTTCCAGGAGAGATTCACCAGGTGCGCGGCCACCGTCTCCTTGCGCGGCTTGCGTACCTCCAACCACCAGCGGCCGGTCAACGCCACCATGCCCACCAGCGCCTGCGCGTACAACTCGGCGAGCTTCGGGTCGTAGCCGCGACTGGAGAACTCCGCGCCGAGAATGTGCTCCACCTGGTGCGCGACGTCGTTCATCACGCTGCTGAAGTTGCCCGTGGCCGAGAGCACCGGCGACTCCCGCACCAGCACCCGGAACCCGCTGGTCTCCTCCTCGATGTAGCCGAGCAGGGCCAGTGCGGCCTGCTCCAGCAACTCCCGGGGATGCCCTGCGGTCAGCGCCGTGGTGATCCGGTCCAGCAGCGATCGGACCTCCCGGTCCACCACCACCGCGTAGAGCCCCTCCTTGCCACCGAAGTGCTCGTAGACCACGGGCTTGGAAACCTTCGCGCGCGACGCCACCTCCTCGATGGAGGTGGCGTCGAAGCCGCGCTCGGCGAAGATCTGCCGACCGATCGAGATCAGCTGCTCACGGCGCTGGGCAGCGGACATGCGTACCCGGGAGGTCGGCTTCGCCGACGTGGCCGGCACCGCCCGCCGTCGCCGCTTGCCGCCTTCCGCGCTTGGAGCCTCGGCCATCTCGTCACCTCGCTGGCGCTCGGTGACGCCCTGTCGTGGGATGCTGCCTGCCTTCTGCCCGGTCACCCGAACATACTGCCAGGTAACTTGCGGGCTGGCGGCCCGGTCAGCGTCAGGCCGCCGGCCTCACCAGCTTCGCCGCGATCCGCTCCGGTTTCGGCCAGCGCACGTCCCAGGCCGCGCCCACCTTCTCGAACAACCAGATCACCCGGGCCGAGATGTCGATCTGCCCCCGCAAGACGCCGTGCCGCGCACTCGTCGGGTCGGCGTGGTGCAGGTTGTGCCAGCTCTCCCCGAAGGACAGCAGCGCCAATGGCCAGAAGTTCGCCGCCCGGTCGCCGTGGCGCATCATGAACGGACGCTCCCCGTACACGTGACACACCGAGTTGATCGACCAGGTGACGTGGTGCAGCAGCGAGATGCGGACCAGGCCGGCCCAGAACAACGCGGTCAACGCGCCCTGCCAGGACCACGTCAACAGCCAGCCCATCACCGCCGGACCGAGCACCGACACGATCACCAGTACGGGGAAGAACCGGTCCATCCGCCGGATGTCCCGGTCGGCCAGCAGGTCCGGCGCGAAGCGCTCCCGATTGGACAGTTCCCGGCCGAACAGCCAACCCATGTGCGCGTGGAACAGCCCCTTGGTCAGGCCGCGCACGGTGGCGCCGAAGCGCCACGGCGAGTGCGGGTCCCCCTCCAGGTCGGAGAAGGCGTGGTGCCGCCGGTGGTCGGCCACCCACTGGATGATCTCACCCTGCACGGCGAGCGAGCCGGAGGCGGCCATGGCGATGCGCAACCACCGCTTCGCCTTGAACGAACCGTGGGTGAAGTAGCGGTGGTAGCCGACCGTGATGCCCAGGCCCGACACCACGTACCAGAACGCGGCGATGCCCACGTCGACCCAGCTGAGCCAGCCGCCCCACGCCACCGGCACGGCGGCGATCAGCGCCGCGAACGGAATCACCACGAACGACCAGAGCGCGATCAGGATGCCGCGTGACTGGGTGCCCTGGGTGAGGGGTTTCGGGCCGATCGGGTGAGGGTCGAGAAGGGCGTGGGACATGGCACCTCACAGGAACTCGGATCGCAATCTACGCCTACGTCACCGTAACTTACGAGCCCGGAAGATCACATCAGACAGCGATGCGAATGGATGCCGGAGGTGTCGTACGTCTGTCCCAACCTGCACCACATGACTGATTTCGACGCGACCCGCCGTCCGAAGGCCAGGCCGGCTCTGCGCGCCGAGGCGGAGGCGCTGCGGACGACTGGCCAGTCGGTACCGGAGATCGCGCGACGGCTGGGGGTTAGTCGGTCAACGGCGTACCTCTGGGTTCGGCATATTCCGCTCAGCCGGGACCCAGAGGAGGAGCGGGAACGTCGGCGTGCTCACTCAAAGTCCATGACGGATGCGCAGTGGGGGGAGCACCGCCGGGTCCGGGACGCCGCGCGGACTGAAACGATCAACGCCACCGCTGCGTGGGTCAAGAGCCTGCGTTATCGCGAGCTGGTGTTGGTCGGTGCGGCGCTCTACTGGGCCGAGGGCACCAAGGCCAAGCCTTGGCGACCGCACGACTGCCGGGTGCGTTTCGTGAACAGCGACCCGGCGTTGATCGGCTTGTTCGTCCAGTTCGTGGAGGCGCTGGGTGAGCGGCGCGAGGCATTGCGCTACCGAGTCGCGATACACGAGTCCGCCGACGTGGGGGAGGCGGTCAGGTGGTGGGCCGGCCAGGTGGGCGTATCGGCTGAGGCGTTCAAGCCGACGACATTGAAGCGGCATCGCCCCACGACCGTGCGTCGCAACACCGAAGAGACGTATCGGGGCTGTCTGAGTGTCGAGGTGCCCAGGTCCCGTCGGTTGTATTGGAAGATCGAAGGGATCATGAAGGGGATGAGCGATGGTGGCGGAACTGCGGGGCGCTAAAGTGTAGGAGTCCTACAGGCGGAGAGGTTTTGTCCGCTTTGATCTATCCCGGGTCGTCTAATGGCAGGACGTCAGGTTTTGGTCCTGATTATAGGGGTTCGAATCCTCTCCCGGGAGCTTCCGCTGATCTGTGGCTGATGTCTGGTTAGCATGGCCGCGAGACTGTCCGCGTTCCGACGGGAGCCACGTCGTGTCCGAGCCCTACCCCCGCACCGTCGTCGTGCTCGCCGCCGGTGAGGGCAAGCGGATGAAGTCCTCGTTGCCCAAGGTGCTGCACCCGCTGCTCGGTCGGACCCTGGTGGGCCACGTCCTCAACGCGGCCGACCCACTGGCCGCGGCGCGCACCCTGGTGGTGGTCGGGCACGGCGCGGACCAGGTCCGCGCCCATCTGGCCGAGATCGCTCCGGAGGCCACGGCGGTCCTGCAGGCGGAGCAGCTCGGCACCGGTCACGCGGTGCGGATCGCGTTGGAGGCCGCCCCGGAGGTCACCGGCACCGTGGTGGTGCTCAACGGCGACGTGCCGCTGCTGCGGCCCGAGACGGTCGTCGAGCTGGTGACCGCCCACGAGAGCGAGGGTGCCGCGGCGACCGTGCTGGCCGCCGAGGTGCCGGATCCGACCGGGCTCGGGCGGATCGTGCGGGACGCGTCCGGGCGCCTGGAGCAGATCGTCGAGCAGCGGGACGCCACCTCCGCCCAGCTTGCCGTCCGGGAGATCAACGCTGGCATCTACGCGTTCGACGCGGCCCGGCTGCGGGACGTGCTCGGCAAGCTGTCGACCGACAACGACCAGGGCGAGGAGTACCTGACCGACGTCTTCCGGATGCTGGTCTCCGCCGGCGAACCGGTGGGTGTGCACCTGGCGGCCGACCACACCGAGACGCTCGGTTGCAACGACCGGGTCGAGTTGGCGGCGCTGCGTCGCCTGCTGCGCGACCGGGTCAACGAGCGTTGGATGCGTACCGGGGTGAGCCTGCTCGACCCCGAAACCACCTGGATCGACGTGACTGTGGCCCTGGACCGCGACGCGGTGGTGGATCAGAACACCCAACTGCGTGGCGGTTCGGTGGTGGGTGCGGGCGCGGTGGTGGGGCCCGACGTGACGTTGATCGACACGGTGGTGGGGCCCGGGGCGACGGTGCTGCGCAGTCACGCGGTCGGCGCCGAGGTGGGTGCGGGCGCCAGCGTCGGGCCGTACGCGTACCTGCGGCCGGATGCGCGGTTGGCGGAGCGGTCGAAGGTCGGCACGTTCGTCGAGGTGAAGAACTCCGAGTTGGGGGCCGGTGCGAAGGTGCCGCACCTGTCGTACGTGGGTGACGCGACGATCGGCGCGCGGGCGAACATCGGCGCGGCGACGATCTTCGTGAACTACGACGGGGTGAACAAGCACCGCACGGTGGTCGGCGAGGCGGCGTTCGTGGGCTGTGACACGAGCCTGATCGCGCCGGTCGAGGTGGGTGCCGGGGCGTACGTGGCGGCGGGCAGCGCGATCAGCAAGGACGTGCCGCCGGGGGCGCTGGGAGTCACCCGGGCGCCGCAGCGCAGCGTGGAGGGGTGGGTGACGCGCAAGCGCCCGGGCACGGCTTCCGCGGAGGCCGCCGAGCGTGCCCTCCGGGGCGTGCAGGATGCTCCGGCCGAGACGTCGGCCGCAAGTGAAGGTGAGGCAATGCACGGAGCTGCCGAGCCGGTCGGCGGTACGGTGGGGTCGGGAGATACTGCAACCGACTAGTCCCCCGGCCGACCGTCTCCGTAGGTCGGGTACCGACGACAAAAACGGGAGCAGACGGGCCCATGGGCAGCATCGTCGCTGAAAACCGCAAGAGCCTGATGCTCTTCTCCGGGCGTGGCTTTCCGGAGCTGGCCAAGGAGATCGGTGAGGTGCTCGGCGTCGCGCCGACGCCGGCCGACGCGTACGAGTTCGCCAACGGCGAGATCTTCGTACGGTTCAAGGACTCGGTGCGTGGTTCGGACGCCTTCGTGGTGCAGTCGGTCACGCACGGGGTGAACACGTGGGTCATGGAGACCCTGATCATGGTCGACGCCCTGAAGCGCGGTTCGGCGAAGCGGATCACGGTGGTCCTGCCGTTCTATCCGTACTCCCGGCAGGACAAGAAGCACCGCGGCCGGGAGCCGATCTCGGCGCGGCTGGTCGCCGACCTGCTCAAGACGGCCGGGGCGAACCGGATCCTCACCGTGGACCTGCACACCGCGCAGATCCAGGGCTTCTTCGACGGCCCGGTGGACCACCTCTTCGCGATGGACATCCTGGCCGAGTACGTGGAGCGCAAGTACGCCGGCCGGCCGATGACCGTGGTGGCGCCGGACTCGGGACGGGTTCGGGTGGCCGAGCGGTGGACGGACCGGCTGGGTGGTTGCCCGCTGGCGTTCATCCACAAGACCCGGGATCCGTTGAAGCCGAACCAGGTGGTGGCGAACCGGGTGGTCGGTGAGGTCGAGGGTCGGGTCTGCCTGATCGTCGACGACATGATCGACACGGGTGGCACGATCTGCCGGGCGGCGGACATCCTGAAGGAGTCGGGAGCGGCCGACGTGATCGTGGCGTCCACCCACGCGCTGCTGTCCGACCCGGCGACGGAGCGGTTGAAGAACAGCCCGATCAGCGAGGTGGTGGTGACCAACACGCTTCCGCTGCCGCCGGAGAAGCAGCTCGACAAGCTCACCGTGCTGTCGATCGCGCCGCTGCTGGCCCGGGCGATCCGCGAGGTCTTCGACGACGGCTCGGTGACCACCCTCTTCGGTGGGCTGAGCTGAGCGGGGTCGACGGCTGAGCCGTCGGGCCGGTGCCGGGGGCGGGTACGGGGACTGCCGGAAACCCGGGAAATCCCTCGGGTAGACTGGTGCGGTTGCCACGGCGAGGGTGCCCTGCGGGCCGCTGAGAAGCGCCGCACGGAGGCACCGTGATCGACGCGGTGCTCCGGGCAGTCTTCTGACGCATGAGCCCCTGCGAGCCCCCCGCCCAGCACCGCCAGACGACAAGCTGCCGCAGCGAAGCATCAGGAGTTTCCCCGTGTCCGAGGTAAAGATCAGCGCCGAGCCCCGCACCGAGTTCGGCAAGGGTGGTGCCCGTCGTACCCGCCGGGCCGGCAAGGTGCCCGCCGTGCTGTACGGCCATGGCGAGAAGCCCAAGCACATCGCGCTGCCGGCCCGAGAGTTCGCGGCCGCGATCCGCAAGGGCGGCGCCAACCAGCTCTTCGCCATCGACGTGAGCGACGGCACTCAGGCGCTGGCGCTGCCGAAGGCGATTCAGCGTGACCCGATCAAGGACACGTTCGAGCACGTCGACCTGCTGCTGGTGCGTCGGGGCGAGAAGGTCACGGTGGACGTTCCGGTCCAGCTCACCGGCGAGGCCGCCCGCGACACCCTGATCGTGCACGACCACGACACCCTTTCGGTGACCGCCGACGCGACCAAGGTGCCGGATCACCTGGAGGCGTCGATCGAGGGTGCCGAGGCAGGTTCCCAGGTGACCGCCAGTGACGTGACGTTGCCGGCGGGTGTGGAGCTGGCCGCCGACCCGGAGCTGGCCATCGCCACGGTCACCGCCGCGCCGACCGCCGAGCAGCTGGAGGCGACGCTGCCCGAGGTCGAGACGGCCACCGAGGAGGCCGAGGCCGAGGTCGGCGAGGTCACCGAGGGTGCCGCCGAGGGTGCCGAGGAGCCGGCCGCCGAGGGCGAGGCCGGCACCGAGGGTCGTACCGAGGCCTGATCGTCTCGCGGTTCAGTTTGCGACAGGCGTCCCCGGTTCGTCGGGGGCGCCTGTCGGCGTATCGGATGATCGGCGGTGCGGGCGGGGGCGGCCGCCGGCGTGAGCGGGAGGTGCGGCGGTGACGGACGAGACCGGGCCGTGGCTCGTGGTCGGCCTGGGTAACCCGGGCCGGGAGTACGCGGGCAATCGGCACAACGTCGGGTTCATGGTCGCCGAGCTGCTGGCCGGTCGGTTGGGTGGGAAGTTCGGCCGGCACCGGCGGGCCGTGGCGGAGGTCGCGGAGGGGCGGCTCGGGTTGGGGGGGCCGAAGCTGGTGCTGGCCAAGCCGCTGACCTACATGAATCTTTCCGGAGGCCCGGTGGTCAGCCTGGCGCAGTTCTACAAGGTGCCGCCGGGTCGGGTGATCGCGGTGCATGACGAGTTGGACATCGGATACGGCCAGCTGCGGGTCAAGTGCGGCGGTGGTGAGGGCGGGCACAACGGCCTGCGATCGATGTCGAAGTCGTTGGGCACGAAGGATTACGTGCGGGTGCGGTTCGGGATCGGTCGACCGCCGGGGCGGCAGGATCCGGCGGACTACGTGCTGTCGGATTTCGGCACGGTGGAGCGCAAGGAGTTGGACTTCCTGGTGGACCGGGCGGCGGACATGGTGGAATCCGTGGTCAACCGAGGTGTGGAGCCCACTCAGAACCTTTATCACGGGGTTTGAGGCGACGGGAGCGGAAGCATGAGCGGTCCACCGATGATCGACGGCGCGTTCGCGCGGTGGCTGGCGGATCGGGCCGGGCAGGCGTTGCTCGGCCTGCGGGCCGAGATGGGGTTCGCGGACGCGGGCGCGTTGAAGTCGGCGGGGGACAAGGTCTCACACGACCTGATCCGTACCGAGCTGGCGAGGTGGCGCCCGGGTGACGCGGTGCTCTCCGAGGAGGACGAGGGTTCCCGGCTGGCCCGGTCGGCCGAGGCGAACACCGGTGTCGTCTCCCGGTTGGCCGCCGACCGGGTCTGGATCATCGATCCGTTGGACGGTACGCGGGAGTTCAGCGAGGAGGGGCGCGCGGACTGGGCGGTGCACGTGGCCCTCTGGGCGCGTAGCGCGGCCACTCCGCACGGTCTGGTCGCCGGTGCGGTCGGGTTGCCGGCCCAGCATCGGGTGCTGGGTACGGACCTTCCGCCGGCCTATCCGCCGATGACGCCGGAGGCGGCGAGGGCCGGTGGTGCCTGGCGGTTGCGGTTGGCGGCGAGTCGCAGCCGGCCGCCGGTGTTCCTGACCGATCTCGCCGAGGAGGTCGGGGCGCAGTTGGTGCCGATGGGTTCCGCCGGGGCGAAGATCGCGGCTGTGGTCACCGGTGAGGTGGACGCCTACATCCACGCCGGCGGGCAGTACGAGTGGGACTCGGCGGCACCGGTGGCTGTGGCGACGGCCACCGGACTGCACGCTTCCCGGATCGACGGTTCTGCGCTGAAATACAACGAGGCGGATCCTCGCCTGCCTGATCTGCTGGTGTGCCGCAAGGATCTCGCCAGCCGGTTACTTGCAGCGCTGCAGCGGCATTGCGGGTAGCCTGTCGCTACTTTCTGACATCCCCGACCGGAAAGGTCTGGAAAGCGGATGACCGAGCGAATCGAGCCGGTGTCATGACCAGCGCGGCGTACCAGGTCACCCATCTCGACGCGCTGGAGGCGGAGAGCATCTTCGTGATGCGCGAGGTGGTCGCCGAGATGGAGCGGCCGGTGCTGCTCTTCTCCGGCGGCAAGGACTCGATCGTCATGCTCCGGCTGGCGCAGAAGGCGTTCGCGCCGGGCCACATTCCGTTTCCGGTGATGCACGTCGACACCGGGCACAACTTTCCCGAGGTGCTGGACTATCGCGACCAGCGGGTGGCTGAGCTGAGCCTGCAACTGGTGGTGGCCAGCGTGCCGGAGGCCCTGGCCAGCGGCCTGGTCCGGGAGTCCGCCGACGGGATGCGTAACCGGATCCAGACGCCGGTGCTGCTGGAGGCGGTGGAGAAGCACCGCTTCAACGCCCTGTTCGGGGGCGCCCGGCGGGACGAGGAGAAGGCGCGGGCGAAGGAGCGGATGTTCAGCTTCCGCGACGAGTTCGGCCAGTGGGACCCGAAGAACCAGCGGCCCGAGTTGTGGGCGCTCTACAACGGCCGGCACCACCCGGGCGAGTCGATCCGGGTCTTTCCGCTGTCCAACTGGACCGAGTTGGACGTGTGGCACTACATCGCCCGGGAGCGCATCGAGTTGCCGTCGATCTACTACGCGCACGAGCGCGAGGTGGTCGAGCGCGACGGGATGCTCTACGCGGTCAACGAGTTTCTGCCGGCGCGCGCCGGTGAGGAGCGGTTCAAGGCCCGGGTGCGGTATCGCACGGTGGGCGACGCCTCCTGCACGGCGGCGGTCCGTTCCGACGCGGACACGGTCGAGAAGGTCATCGAGGAGGTCGCCGCGACCCGGATCACCGAGCGTGGGGCGACCCGGGGCGACGACCGGGTCAGCGAGGCCGCGATGGAGGACCGTAAGCGGGAGGGCTACTTCTGATGACCACCGAGACGCTCGCGTCGGCCCCGTCCGTGGCGGAGGGCCGGCCGATGGACCTGCTGCGCTTCGCCACGGCCGGAAGCGTGGACGACGGCAAGTCGACCCTGATCGGTCGGCTGCTCTACGACACGAAGTCGTTGTTCACCGACCAGTTGGCGGCGGTGGAGGCGGTCAGCGCGGCTCGGGGCGACGAGTACACGAACCTGGCGCTGCTCACCGACGGCCTGCGGGCGGAGCGGGAGCAGGGCATCACGATCGATGTGGCGTACCGCTACTTCGCCACGCCCCGGCGCAAGTTCATCATCGCCGACACCCCGGGGCACATCCAGTACACCCGGAACATGGTCACCGGGGCCTCCACCGCGGATCTGGCGCTGATCCTGGTGGATGCCCGCAAGGGCCTGGTCGAGCAGTCCCGCCGGCACGCCTTCCTCTGCTCCCTGCTGCGCGTGCCGCACCTGGTGCTCTGCGTCAACAAGATGGATCTGGTCGACTTCTCGCAGGAGGTCTTCGAGCGGATCGCCGACGAGTTCACCGCCTTCGCCGCGAAGTTGGACGTGCCGGACCTGACGGTGGTGCCGATCTCCGCGTTGCGCGGCGACAACATCGTCAGCCGTTCGGAGAACATGCCCTGGTACGAGGGCCCGGCGCTGCTGCACCACCTGGAGCGGGTGCACATCGCCAGCGACCGCAACCTGGTCGACGTCCGCTTCCCGGTGCAGTACGTGATCCGCCCGCAGTCGACCACCGTCACCGATTACCGGGGCTACGCCGGCCAGGTGGCCTCGGGGGTGCTCAAGCCGGGTGACGAGGTGATGGTGCTCCCGTCGGGCTTCACCAGCCGGATCGCCGCGGTGGAGACCGCCGACGGGCCGGTCGCGGAGGCGTTCCCGCCGATGTCGGTGACGGTACGTCTGGAAGACGAGATCGACATCTCCCGCGGTGACATGATCTGCCGGCCGAACAACGCGCCGGCGGTGGCCCAGGACATCGAGGCGATGGTCTGCTGGATGGACGAGACCCGTCCGTTGCAGGTCGGCGGCAAGTACGCGATCAAGCACACGACCCGCTCGGCTCGGGCGATCGTTCGCGGCCTGCACTACCGTCTCGACATCAACTCGCTGCACCGGGACGAGTCGGCGAACGAGTTGCGGCTCAACGAGATCGGCCGGGTCCGCCTGCGGACCACCGTCCCCCTGCTGGCCGACGAGTACCGCCGCAACCGCACCACCGGTGGCTTCATCATCATCGACGAGACCACCAACCGCACCGTCGGCGCCGGAATGATCGTCGAAACCGCCTGACGCCCCCCTCCTCCTCCGATCCCCTCCTTGCTGCCGCAGGTTGATCATGAAGTTGTTGCCGGTGTTGATCGATGAATTCGATAACAACTTCATGATCAACCGGGCGGGTTGGTGGGGGAGTCAGTCGAGGCGGGTGGCACCGGCGGAGGGCACGGCGGTGGTGAGGGTGGGCGCGGTGTAGCCGCAGTCGGCGGACGCGGCGGTGACGGCCGCAGCCACCTGGTCGGCCTGATCAGCGTCGATCAGGGCCAGCACGCAGCCGCCGAAGCCGCCGCCGGTCATCCGGGCGCCCAGTGCCCCGGCGGCCAGCGCGGCCTCGACCGCCGTGTCGACCTCGGGCACGGTGATGGCGAAGTCGTCCCGCATGGAGGCATGCGAGGCGGTGAGCAGCGGCCCGATCTGCCGGACCCGGTTGTCGCGGAGCAGCGCCACGGCGTCGAGCACGCGTTGGTCCTCGGTGACCACGTGGCGGACCCGACGCCGGATCTCGTCGTCGGGCAGCCGCGCCAACGCGTCGTCGAGGTCGGCGACGGGCACGTCCCGCAGGGCGGGTACGCCGAGCAGGGCTGCGGCCTTCTCGCAGCTGGCGCGACGGGAGGCGTACTCGCCGTCGGCGTGCCGGTGGGGGGCGCGGCTGTCGATCACCAGTATCGAGAGGCCGGCACGGTCGAGGTCGAAGGGGATGTGTTCCACCCGCTCGGTACGGCAGTCGAGGAAGAGCGCGTGCCCGGTGCGGCAGCGGATCGCCGCCGACTGGTCCATGATTCCGGTGGGCGCGCCGACGTAGTGGTTCTCGGCCCGCTGGGCCAGCCGGGGCTGCTGTTCCGCCGGTACCGCCAGCCCGCCCAGGTCGACCAGGGCGGTGAGCACGGCGGCCTCCAGTGCGGCGGAGGAGGAGAGCCCGGCACCGAGCGGCACGTCGGAGGCGACGGCGAGCCGGGCGCCGGGCACCTGGTGGCCCGCTTCCCGGAGCGCCCACACCACCCCGGCCACGTACGCGGCCCAGCCGGTGACCCGGCCGGGGTCGGTTACCTCGGCGGCGCCGAAGTCGACCGTCTCGCCGGTCAACTCCGACCAGACCGTCCAGCGTCCGGCCGGCTGCGGCGCGGCGGCGACGACGGTACGCAGCGGGAGCGCGAACGGCAGCACGAAACCGTCGTTGTAGTCGGTGTGCTCGCCGATCAGGTTGACCCGGCCGGGGGCCGCCCAGCGGCCGTTGGGTGCCGCGCCGTACACGCGCTGGAAGCCGGTCCCGGCGCGCTCGGCCACGTCGGGGCGGTTCACCGCTCCAGGACCTGCGCGCGGTAGAAGGCCCAGGCGTCGCTGACCATGTCGTGCAGGGTGGGCTTGCGGGGCTCCCAGCCCAGCTCGGCGCGGGCCAGGGTGGAGGAGGCGACCAGTTCGGCCGGGTCTCCCTCGCGGCGGGGCGCCACCTCGACCGGCACCGGATGCCCGGTGACCTCGCGGACGACCTCGACCACCTGCCGGTTGGTGAAGCCGTTGCCGTTTCCGAGGTTGTAGATGCGGTGCTGCCCGCCGGTGGCCGCGTCGAGGGCGAGCAGGTGGGCGCGGGCCAGGTCGGAGACGTGGATGTAGTCGCGGACGCAGGTGCCGTCGACGGTGGGGTAGTCGTCGCCGAAGAGTTGCAGCTTGTCCCGCCGTTCGGCGGCCACCTCCAGCGCGATCGGGATGAGGTGGGTCTCTGGGTCGTGCCGCTCGCCGAGGGCGACGTCTCCGTCCAAGTGGGCACCGGCGACGTTGAAGTAGCGCAGCGAGACGGCGGCGAGGCCGTGCCCGATCGACTCGGAGGTGAGCGCCATGTCGGCGGCGAGCTTCGTCGCCCCGTACGTGTTGGTGGGCGCCTTGACGGCGGTCTCCGGGATGGGCAGCTCGGTGGGGTTGCCGTAGACGGCGGCGGTGGAGGAGAACACCAGCCGTGGTACGCCGGCGGCGCGCACCGCGTCGATCAGCGCCAGCGTGCCGACGGTGTTGTTGTGCCAGTACCGCTCGGGGGCGACCATCGACTCACCGGCCGCGATGAGCGCGGCGAAGTGCAGCACGCCGTCGAAGCCGGCCTGCGGGGTGAGCACCGTGGCCGCGTCGTGGATGCCGGCCTCGACGTGGGTGGCCTCGGGGGCAAGCGCGACCCGGTGGCCGGTGCGCAGGTCGTCCAGGACGACCACCTCGTGCCCGGCGTCGAGCAGCATCCGGGTCACCACGCTGCCGATGAAGCCGGCGCCACCGGTGACGAGCAGTTTCACGTCGGTTCCTCCTGCCTGGCCGGCACGGGTCGCGGCCTCGTGGTGGTCACCCTACGGTGGCGGACCGTGGCCACGCCCACCCCACGGGCACCCCATTGCAGCACGAACGATCAATTCTGAACAGAGTCGAACATGTCGGCGGCGGGGCGGAGCTGACTACCATCATTTCCATGCGGGCCTCGCGTCGGCGCGTACCCCGGCGGCGTGGCCACGACCTGCCCCGCCGTCAGCCAGGTCCGCTGGCCCGAGCGGTCGCCCGGGTCGTGGTCCGGGCCGCCGACGGCACCCTGCGGCTGGTCACCGACCTGCTCGGCGCCGGTCCGGCCGCCGGTCGGGAGCGGATCAGCGAGGCGGAGCTGCGGGACCTGGTCGCCGCCAACACCGTTCTCGATCCGGTGGGACGTCGGATCATCGACGAGGTGCTGGTGGCGGGTGCGAGCCTGGTACGCGAGGTGATGATGCCCCGCACCGAGGTGGTCTTCCTCTCCGCGGCACTGACCATCGCCGAGGCGGAACCGCTGGTGCGGGCCGGCCCGCACACCCGCTATCCGGTGGTCGACGGCACCCACGACGACGTGGTCGGCGTCGTGCACCTGCGTGACCTGCTGCTCGGCCCGGACCGGGTACCGGGCACCACGGTCGGCGCGCTGGCCCGCGAGGTCAAGCGTCTGCCGGCCAGCAAACGGGTGCTCGCCGCGCTGACCGAGATGCGACGGGAGGGGCACCACCTGGCGGTGGTGGTCGACGAGTACGGGGGCACCGCCGGCATCGTCACCTGCGAGGACCTCATCGAGGAACTGGTCGGTGAGATCCACGACGAGTACGCCGACCCGCCCGGACCCGCGTACCGCGGGCTGCCGGCGGTGGTGGACGGCCGGCTCAACCTCGCCGACTTCGCCGAACGTACCGGCGTGCCGTTACCGCCGGGACCGTACGAGACGGTGGGCGGGTTTGTGATGGCGGCGCTGGGACGGCTGCCAGCGCCGGGCGACGAGGTGCCGGTCGCCGTCGATCCGGTGGGAGCGCCGGCCGGCGGCTGGTTGCTCCGGGTGCTGTCCCTGGAGGGTCGGCGGGTGGCCCGCCTCGCGGTCACCGTCGCTCGCCTGCCGGAACAGCGGCGCGAGGTGGCGACGGCCACCGACCGGCCTCGACCCGCCGGCCCGTCATGACGTACGCCGGACGTTGCTGACAGAATTGCCGGCATGTCCGACGTTCCCGTCCGTCCCCGCGTCTTCTCCGGCATCCAGCCGACGGCCGACTCGTTCCACCTCGGCAACTACCTCGGCGCGGTACGGCACTGGGTGGCGCTGCAGGAGTCGCACGACGCGTTCTACTGCGTGGTCGACCTGCACGCCATCACCGCCGGGCACGACCCGAAGCTGCTGCACCAGCGTTCCCGGGTGGCCGCCGCGCAGTTGCTCGCGGTCGGGCTGGACCCGGAACGCTGCACCCTGTTCGTGCAGTCCCAGGTGCCCGAGCACGCCCAGTTGGCCTGGGTGCTCGGCTGCATCACCGGGTTCGGCGAGGCCAGCCGGATGACCCAGTTCAAGGACAAGTCGCAGAAGCAGGGCAACGAACGGTCCAGCGTCGGGCTGTTCACCTACCCGATCCTGCAGGCCGCCGACATCCTGCTCTACCAGGCCAACGCCGTGCCGGTGGGGGAGGACCAGCGGCAGCACCTGGAGCTCTCCCGCGATCTGGCACAGCGGTTCAACTCGCTGTTCGGCAGGACATTCACGGTCCCGGCGCCGCACATCGTCAAGGAGACCGCGAAGATCACCGATCTGCAGGATCCGACCGCCAAGATGTCGAAGTCCTCCTCCTCGCCGGCCGGCATCGTCGACCTGCTCGAGGACCCGGCTCGTTCGGCGAAGAAGATCAGGTCGGCGGTGACCGACACCGGGCGGGAGATCGTCTTCGACGAGGAGACCAAGCCCGGGATCTCGAACCTGCTCACCATCTTCTCGGCGCTGAGCGGGCGTGGCATCGACGACCTGGTCGCGGCATACGACGGCAGGGGTTACGGCGACCTGAAGAAGGATCTCGCCGAGGTGGTCCGGGAGTTCGTCGAACCCATCCAGGCGCGCACCCGTTCGTACCTCGATGACCCCACCCAACTGGACAAGCTCCTCGCCGCCGGGGCGGAGAAGGCCCGCGCGGTGGCGGTGCCGACGCTGCGCACCGCGTACGAGCGGGTGGGCTTCTTCCCGCCGGTACGCGGCGGGTGACCGCCCACGCGCGGGCGACGGTGCGGGCAGGGGTCGATGGCCGAAGGGGTGGCGCAAGGCGTGGATCAGGGGACCGGAGCGCCGGCTGTCGGCGACACCGTCCAGATCGGCATCGCGGTGGACATCCCGGAGCCGTGGGGCAGCGTGCTGACCCGGCGTCGGCTGGAGTCCGGTGACCCCAACACGGTGCGGGCCCACGTCACCCTGCTCGGGCCGACCGAGATCCCGGTGAGCGCTCTGCCGGCCGTGGAGCGGCATCTCGCCCAGGTCGCCGCCGCCCACCTGCCGTTCACCCTGCACCTGCGGGGCACCGGCACCTTCCGGCCGGTGACCCAGGTGGTCTTCGTCGCGGTCGCCGCCGGCATCAGCGAGTGCGAACTGCTGGCCGCCGCGATCAACGCCGCCCCCCAGCTACGTCGGGAACTGCGGTTTCCCTACCATCCACATGTCACGGTGGCCCAGGACGTCGCGCCGGAGGCGTTGGACCAGGCGTACGAGGACCTGGCGGACTTCTCCGCGATGTTCGAGGTGGACTGCTTCACGCTCTTCTCGCACAGCGGGCAGACGCGGTGGCAGCCACGCCGGGACTTCCGGCTGGGCGGTTGAGCACCTCGGTCGGCACGTCGTACCCGGCACGCGGTGACGACGGATCGGCGAGGATGACGACGTGAACGTTCTGGGTCGGGTCGAGGCGGCCGTCGACCGCCGGCTCACGGCCGCGCGCCGCCGCTCCCCGGTCTTCGGCCACCTGTGGCGCGCCGGGGTGCTCTACACCGACCTCCAGGGCGGCCGGCTGGCCGCCGCGATCGCGTACTACGGCTTCTTCGCGGTCTTCGCGCTGGCCCTGGTCGCGTACGCGATCTTCGGCGCGATCCTGGAGGACAACGACGAGGTACGCGCGGCGGCGGAGGAGTTCCTCGGTGAGAACCTGCCGTTCCTCGACCCGGCGCAGGTCGCCGACAGCAGCGGCACCGCCGGGCTGGTCGGCCTGTTGATCCTGGTGTTGACCGGCATCGGGTGGGTCGAGGCGATCCGATCCTCGCAACGGCTGATCCACGGCCTCGATCAGCACCCGGGAAACCTGGTCGTCCGCCGGCTGGTGGACCTGGGCGTGCTGGTGGTCGTCTTCGTGCTCCTCGGTGTCTCGGTGGCGGCCGTGGACGCGCTGGAGTCGCTGCTGCGTTTCCTGCTGCGCAGCACCGGCTCGCTGGCACTGACCACGGTCAGTGCCCTGCTCAGCGTGCTGGTCAACGCGGTGCTCGCCACCCTGCTGCTGGTCGCGGTGCCCCGGCTGCGGATGAGCCGGTCCCGGCTGCGACCGGTGGTGCTCATCGTCGCGGTCGGCATCACCCTGCTCAACACCGTCGGCCGGTTCTGGGTGGGGCGGATCGAGCACAATCCGGCGTACACGGTCGTGGCCACCGCCGTCGGCCTGTTGGTCTACCTCTACCTGCTCAACCAACTGGTGCTCTTCGGCGCCGCGCTGGCGGCGACGAGCCGGCGGGGTCGGACCGTCGACCTGGCCGGTCGGCGCCCACCGGTCGACCTTGACGTGGACACCGATCCCGGTGCCCCGGGTGGAGCGGGCTGAGCGGCCGCCGGCCCTCGATGTTGTGCCGAACCCGCCCCCACCTGGTCGAACACCGGCGATGATGGGCCCGTGGGGGCACTCGTGACGTTGGACCTGCCGGCCGACTCGCCGATGCTGGAGCTGCCGTGGATCATCACGTTCGGTCCGCTCGGTGACGCCGACGACTGGGAGCCGGTGGTCTGCGGCCCCTACGAGCGACCACACGCGTTGGCTCTGGCCGAGGCGGTGGTCGCCGAGGAACAGCTGATGGCGGTGGTGGAGCCGCTGGTGCCGGCGGTGTCGGTGGAGCAGATCCGCGGTGAGATCGCCGCCGCGCAACTCGCGGCACAGGACGAGGTGGCGCGGGTGGACCAGGCCGACCTCTACGGCGACTACGAGGACACCATCGACGAGGAGGAACTGGAGGCGGCCGAGCACGACCGGGCGGCCGGACCGCTGCCGGCGCCGGACACCGCCGAACTGCGTGCCGGGTTCGCCCGGATCGCCGCCCAGCTCACCAGCGGCTGAGCCGGCAAGGCAGCCGTCGCCGGACGGACCAACGGTACCGGTGCCCGGGGGATCGCCCCGGGCACCGGCACCACCGCACCCCCCACCACAAGGGGTCGCCTGCCGGCCGCCCGGCGGCGCGGAGCACGCCGGACGGCCGGGGCCGATGCCCGCTCTTACCCGTTCAGCGCCGCTCGAACCAGACGGCCGCGTCGACCGGGAGCAGGTACCCGCCGTCGCGCTCGGTGAGCGTCGCGCTGGCGACGAGCGGGCTGCCGTATCCGTCGATCAGCACCGGCGCGTCGCTGATGTTCACGACGCAGGTCAGTACGGTGTCGTCGGCCTCCCGATGGAAGGCGAGCACCCCCGGACCGGTCTCCAGCCAGGTGATGCCGCCGGTGCCGGCCAACGCCGGATGGGTGTGGCGGATCCGCAGCGCCGCGCGGTACAGCTCCAGCGTGGAGCCGGGCGTACCGGTCTGGGCGGCCACCGAGAGGGCACGCCAGGTCGCCGGGGCCGGCAGCCAGCTCAGCTCACTGCCGGCCGGCCCGAAGCCGTACGGTGCCAGTTCGCCGCTCCACGGAATCGGCACCCGGCAGCCGTCCCGGCTCTCGCCGGTGCGCAGGAAGGCCGGGTCCTGGCGCAGTTCGTCGGGCAGGTCGAGCACCTCGGGCAGGCCCAGCTCCTCCCCCTGGTAGAGGTAGGCGCAGCCGGGCAGGGCGAGCATCAGCAGGGCGGCGGCGCGGGCCCGACGCAACCCGACCTCGCCGTCACCGTAGCGGGTGACGTGCCGCTGCCGGTCGTGGTTGGACAGCACCCAGGTGGTCGGTGCGCCGACGATGGTGGACTCGGCCAGCGCTGTGTCGATCACCTTCCGGAACGAGTCGGCCGACCAGGTGGCGTCGAGGAAGTCGAAGCTGAACGCCTGGTGCAGCTCGTCGGCGCCGATGTAGCGGGCCAGTCGCTGCGGTGTTTCGGCCCACGCCTCGGCGACCGCCATCCGGCCGCCGGGGTAGCTGTCCAGGATGGGCCGCCAGGCCCGGTAGATGTCGTGCACCTCGTCCTGGTCGAAGTAGGGCAGCCGACCCTTGCCGAGCAGTTCCGACTGGCGCCGCCCGGTGGTCATCGAGTTGAAGCCGACGTCCGGCAGCCCTTCGGCCTTGATCATGCCGTGGGCCACGTCGATCCGGAATCCGTCGACGCCGCGGTCCAGCCAGAAGCGGAGTACGTCCTCGAACTCGGCGCGCACCTCGGGGTGCCGCCAGTTCAGGTCGGGTTGGGCCGGGTCGAACAGGTGCAGGTACCACTGCCCGTCGGGGACCCGGGTCCAGGCCGGGCCGCCGAAGATGCTCTCCCAGTCGTTGGGGGGCTCTTCGCCGTGCTCGCCCTTGCCGTCGGCGAAGAGGTAGCGCGCCCGTTCCGGCGAACCGGGGGCCGCGGCCAACGCCGCGGTGAACCACGGGTGCTGGTCGGAGGTGTGGTTGGGCACGATGTCGACGATGATCCGCAGGCCGAGCGCGTGGGCGTCGGTGATCATCGCCTCGAAGTCGGCGAGGTTGCCGAACATCGGGTCCACGTCGCGGTAGTCGGCGACGTCGTAGCCGCCGTCGACCATGGGTGAGGTGTAGAAGGGGGTCAGCCAGAGCGCGTCGACGCCCAGCTCCCGCAGGTAGGGCAGGCGTTCCCGGATGCCCTGGAGGTCACCGATGCCGTCGCCGTTGGAGTCGGCGAAGCTGCGGACGTAGACCTGGTAGACGACGGCGGACCGCCACCAGTCGGCGTCGGAGGTCAGCGGCGAGGGAGTGCTGACGGTCATCGGGTGTTCCCCGTTCTGTGGCGCGGGACGGCGGCACCCGGCGTGGGTGAGGTGGGGACGCACGGGTGTCTGAGAAGAATGCCGCGCCAGCTCTGCAAGAGTCAAGCATTTCTTGCGCAAGAAGAGCCGATGATGCTCCCGGTGCGGGCGACGTCACGCCGGGACGGCGAGCGCGGGCGGCGCGGGCCGCTGCCGGCCCGGTCCGCTCGCGGCGTCCTGCCGCGCCGCGGCCGTCGACCCCCGCACCACCAGCTCCGGCCGGAACAGGTACTCCGAGTGCGGGGCGGCGTGGCCGTTGATCTCGTCGACCAGGGCCCGCACCGCGGCGACCGCCATCGCGGCCACAGGCTGGCGCATGGTGGTCAGCGGCGGGTCGGTGAAGGCCATCAGGGGTGAGTCGTCGTAGCCGACCACCGAGAGGTCCGCCGGCACGGAGAGCCCTCGCTGGCGGGCGGCCCGGATGGCGCCGAGGGCCATCAGGTCCGAGCCGCAGACGATGCCGGTGGCGCCCCGCTCGATCAACCGACCGGCGGCCGCCTCCCCACCCTCGACGCCGAACAGCGACAGCTCGGTCAGCTCGGCCAGTTCGTCCTCGCCGATCCCGGCGAGGCGCTCCATCGCCGCCTTGTAGCCGCTGACCTTGCGTTGGACCGGTACGAAACGGTCGGGGCCGGTGATCAGGCCGATCCGTCGGTGGCCGAGGGCCACCAGGTGGGCCACGGCCAGCTCGGCGGCCTCCCGGTCGTCGCAGGAGACGAAGGGTGCGGAGATGCCCGGCGCGTAGCCGTTGATCATCACGATCGGCAGCGGGCGGGCGAGCAGGGTCCGGTACCGGTCGTGGTCGGCGGCGGTGTCGGCGTGCAGCCCGGAGACGAAGACGATGCCGGAGACCTGCCGGTCCAACAGCATCTCGACGTACTCGTCCTCGCGCACTCCGCCGGGGGTCTGCGTGCACAGCACCGGGGTGTAGCCGGTGGGGGCCAGGGCCGACTCGATGATTTGGGCGAACGCCGGGAAGATCGGGTTGTCCAGCTCGGGTACGACCAGGCCGACCAGCCCGGCGCTGCGCTTGCGCAGTCGGGCGGGGCGTTCGTAACCGAGCACGTCGAGGGCGGTCAGGACGGCCTGCCGGGTCTCGGGTGCCACGCCGGGGCGGTCGTTGAGCACCCGCGACACCGTGGCCTCGCTGACGTCGGCCTGCTGGGCGATGTCGGACAGGCGAGCGCGCATGGCGGCACTGTAGCTCACCGGAAGTTCTTGCGCATTGGTCGGCAAGAACTTGCAGGATCGAGCAGCCATCGTCGGGAGCGTGCCCACGGAGCTTGCCGTCACCGCGCCGTACGGGGACTATGAGTGCGCGGCGGGTGTGCGAAGAGTGACTCCGGCTGGGAGTTCGGTCACCACACTCGGGTGCGAAATGCCCAGACAGACACACTTGTCGGGCACTGAAGTTGCGGATGAGGCACGGTTGTTGCAAGGGCATTCGCAAGGGGTTTCGAGTTACGAAACTTCTTGCTACTGTCCCCGCCGTTACCCGGCAGGCAACTTAGGAGCGAACATGCGCCGCACAGCCAGGGGGATCGCCGTACTCGCCTCTGCCACCCTCGCCCTTTCCGTCGCCGCGTGCGGCGGGGAGGAGAAGGCGGCCGAGGAGCAGCCGGCGGTCGACCCCGCCTCCCTCACCGCAGAACTGACCTGGTGGGACACCTCGGATCCGCAGAACGAGGGCCCGGCGTTCAAGGAGCTGATCGCCAAGTTCAACCAGACCTACCCGAACGTCAAGATCAACTACCAGTCGGTCCCGTTCGGTGAGGCGCAGAACAAGTTCAAGACCGCCGCGCAGGCCAAGACCGGCGCGCCGGACATTCTGCGGGCCGAGGTTGCCTGGGTGCCCGAGTTCGCCTCACTGGGTTACCTCTACGCGCTGGACGGCTCGGAGTTGCTCGCCGACGAGTCCGACTTCCTGGAGACCCCGCTCGCCTCGAACAAGTTCGACGGCAAGACCTACGGCGTTCCCCAGGTCACCGACAGCCTCGCGCTGATGTACAACAAGGAACTGCTGAGCCAGGCCGGCATCAGCGAGCCCCCGAAGACCTGGGCCGAGCTGAAGACCGCGGCGCAGACCGTCAAGGAGAAGACCGACGCCGAGGGTGTCTACATCAACCCGGCCGGCTACTTCCTGCTGCCCTTCATGTACGGGGAGGGTGGCGACCTGGTCGACACCGCCAGCAAGAAGATCATCGTCAACTCGGAGCAGAACGCGGCCGGACTGGCGATCGCCAAGGACCTGATCGACAGCGGCGCGGCGGCCAAGCCGTCCGCCAACGACGGCTACGGCACCATGATGACCCTCTTCAAGGAGAAGAAGGTCGCCATGATCATCAACGGGCCGTGGGAGGTCAACAACGTCAAGTCGGCACCCGACTTCGGCGGCCTGGAGAACCTGGGCATCGCGCCGGTGCCGGGTGGCTCGGCCAAGGCCGGCGGCCCGGTCGGTGGCCACAACTACGTGATCTGGTCCGGCATGCCGCAGGAGAAGGTCGACGCCGCTGTCGCGTTCGTCAAGTTCATGAGTTCCGCCGAGTCGCAGGCCTTCCTGTCGGAGAAGCTCGGCCTGCTGCCCACCCGGACCTCCGCGTACCAGGTCGACGCGGTCAAGAACAACGCCGTCGTCGCCGCGTTCCAGGCGGTCAACGAGGCCGCCGTGGGTCGTCCGTGGATCCCCGAGGCCGGCCAGTTCTTCGGTCCGCTCGACCAGATGGCCACCGAGGTCCTGATTCAGAACAAGGACCCGAAGGCCGCGCTGGACACCGTCGCGAAGAAGTACAAGGCCGAGGTCGTTCCCTCCTACGAGAACTGACCTCACCGCCGGCCACGGCCGGTGACCTCTCGGCACCCGGCAGGGTCGCGCGACCGTAACGGTCCGTGGCCCTGCCGGACCTCTCCTCTGGAGCGCAGCTGATGACCACCGTGACAGCCGATCCGGCGCCGCCCTCGCCGCCGTCCGGCCGATCCGCTCGTCCGTCCCGGCTGCGTCGCAGCTGGGAGAAGCACTGGTACGCCTGGGCGATGGTCCTGCCCGTCGTCATCGTCCTGGCGGTTCTGATCTTCTACCCGCTGTTCCGCGGGATCTGGCTCTCCTTCACCAACCTCAACGAGGCGAACCAGGTCGCCGAGATCTGCACAAGGTCGATCACCGGGAGTGAGGTCTGCCGGGAGAACCCCAACAAGTGGGAGTTCATCGGCCTCGACAACTACGTACGGGTGCTCACCGGCGAGGTCGGCGAGTTCTGGCAGTGGACCGGCACCACGCTGATCTGGACGTTCGTCTGCGTGGCCTTCCACTTCGGGCTGGGCCTCGGCCTGGCCACCATGCTCAACCGCCCGATGCGGTTCCGGGGCCTCTACCGGGTGCTGCTGGTGCTGCCCTGGGCGGTGCCGGCCTTCGTCAGCGCGTTCGCCTGGAAGTTCATCTTCAACGAGCGCTTCGGCCTGGCCAACGCGCTGCTCACCGCGCTCGGCATCGATCCGGTGTCCTGGTTCGCCGACCGGTGGACCGCGCTGCTCACCGCGATCGTCACCAACATCTGGCTGGGTGTGCCGTTCATGATGGTGGCGCTGCTCGGCGGCATGCAGACCATCCCGTCCGAGCTCTACGAGGCGGCCGAGATCGACGGTGCCTCGGCCTGGCAACGGTTCCGGAACATCACCCTGCCCGGCCTGCGGCCGGTCAGCATGACGGTGATCCTGCTCGGCACCATCTGGACGTTCAACATGTTCCCGATCATCTTCCTGGTGACCGAGGGGCAGCCGGCCGGGCAGAGCGAGATTCTGGTGACCGGGGCCTACCGGGCGGCCTTCGAGGGCATCCGCAACTACTCGCTGGCCTCGACCTACGGCGTCCTGATCCTGTCCATCCTGCTGGTGTTCTCGGTGTTCTACCGGCGAGCACTGCGCAAGCAAGGCGAGGTGTGGTGACATGAGCCAGGTGACGTCGCCGCCTCCGGCGGCCCAAGCGGTCGCCGGTCCGGCCCTGGCGAAGACCCGGACGGTGCAACGGCCCGGACGCAGCCGACGCAGCCCGGCGAGGTCCTTCCTGCTGCACGGCACGCTGATCCTGGCCTCGTTGATCGCGATCGGGCCGATCGCCTGGGTGCTGCTCTCCTCGCTCAAGCCCGGGTACGCGATCCAGAGCAGCGAGCTGACCCTGTTCCGGGACACCACGCTGGCCAACTACGGCTACGTGCTGACCGAGACGAACTTTCCGAGGTGGTTCCTGAACTCGGTGGTCGTCGCGGCCTTCACCATGGCCATCGGCATCTTCCTGTCGGCCACCACCGGGTACGCGGTGTCCCGGTTCAACTTCCCGGGTCGCCGACCGCTGATGATGGTCTTCCTGGTCACCCAGATGTTCCCGGTGGCCATCCTGATCGTGCCGATCTACACGATCATGGCCCGGCTGGGGCTGATCAACACCATGCCCGCGCTGATCATCGCGTACCTGACCATCGCGGTGCCGTTCTGCGCCTGGATGTTGAAGGGCTACTTCGACTCCATTCCGACCTCGCTGGACGAGGCGGCGGCGCTGGACGGGTGCGGTCCGTTCGCCACCTTCTGGCGGGTGGTGCTGCCGTTGGCCCGCCCGGCCGTGGCGGTCACCGCCTTCTACACCTTCCTCACCGCGTGGGGCGAGGTGGCGTACGCGTCGGCCTTCATCCAGACCGACAACAAGTTCACCCTGGCGTACGGGCTCCAGCAGTTCGTGCCGCAGTTCAACCCGCAGTGGGAGTACCTCACGGCCGCGGCGGTCCTGGTCACCCTGCCGGCCGGGCTGGTCTTCTTCTTCGCCCAGAAGCACCTGGTCTCCGGCCTGACCGCCGGCGGCACGAAGGGCTGACCGGAACCGCCTCTACTACAAACCGTCGTTGATAGGGCAGGATGGGTCGGGTGGAAGCACTTCGACTCATCCTTCTCTACGTTCACCTGATCGGGTTCGCGCTGCTGCTGGGTGGCGCGATCGCCCAATACATCACCGGCAAGATCCGGATCAACCTGGCCATGCTGTGGGGGTCGGTGATCGGTCTGCTGACCGGCATCGGCCTGAGTGCGCCACTGCGCGACGGCGACGAGCCGGCACCCGCCAAACTTGTGACGAAGCTGGTGCTCGCTCTGCTGATCTTCGTCATGGTCTTCTTCTCCCGCAAGCGTGCGGAGGTCAACCGGGGGCACTTCCTCGCCATCGTGGGATTGACCCTGGTCAACGCGGCCGTGGCGGTCTTCTGGAGGTGACCGTCGGGCCGGGCGGCCGGCCATCGGAAACGGACTTTCCGGACACTCGTCCGCCCACCTGCCGACACCCTGAGTGATCTGCCCCACCCGAGCATTACGTAGGGGTAACAGGCCTCCAACAGTCCTGCACGATTGTCGGTCGGCAGGTGGGCGCGGGCGTACGCTCTGCTCCCGTAACGTGGGACGCCGGCGGCAAGGCGCAGGCCGGTTCAAGGGCTGCCACCGCGTACAACGCGGTGTGCAATGGGAAGGAGACGTCTTGCGCTCGGTGCGTGGGATGCGGATCGCCTCGATCATCGCGGCGGGTGGGCTCGTACTGAGCGCCGCCGCCTGTGGCGAGGCGCCGGATGAGGACAACAACGCCGGCTCCGGCGGCGAGAAGTACACCGCCTGTATGGTCACCGATGTCGGCGGCATCGACGACAAGTCGTTCAACGCCTCCGCCTGGAAGGGTCTGGAGGACGCCAAGGCGGAGAACGGCGACATCGACATCAAGTACGTCGCGTCCAAGGCCGAGGCGGACTACGAGCCGAACCTCACCCAGTACGTCAACCAGGACTGCGACTTCATCCTGGCCGTCGGTGGACTGATGGGCGACGCCACCAAGAAGATCGCCGAGGCGAACCCGGACCAGCAGTTCGGCATCGTCGACGCGGACCCCGGCGTGGCCAACGTCTACCCGATGCAGTTCGACACCGCCCAGGCCGGCTTCCTCGCCGGCTACGTGGCCGCCGGCATGACCGAGAGCGGCAAGGTGGGCACCTACGGCGGTCTGAAGATCCCGCCGGTGACCATCTTCATGGACGGCTACGCCGACGGGGTCGCCTACTACAACGAGGCCAAGGGCAAGAACGTCCAGGTTCTCGGTTGGAACAAGGAGACCCAGAACGGCTCCTTCACCAACGACTTCGTCAAGCAGGACGAGGGCAAGAAGGTCAGCGACGCGCTGGTCGCCCAGGGCGCGGACATCATCATGCCGGTCGCCGGCGGCGCCGGCCTCGGCACCACCGGTGCGGCCCAGGCCTCCAACGGCAAGTACAACACCATCTGGGTGGACGTCGACGGCTGCGAGAGCACCCCGAACTGCCCGGCGATCATCACCACCGTGGTGAAGAACATCCCGGGCGCGGTCAAGGAGGCCGTGCTCAAGGCCGCCGGTGGCGAGAAGCTCGAGGCGAGCCCGGGCTTCATCGGCACCCTGGCCAACGAGGGTGTGTCGATCGCTCCGTACCACGACTTCGAGGACAAGGTTCCGGCCGAGCTGAAGGCCGAGGTCGACAAGCTGAAGGCGGACATCGCCGCCGGCACCGTCAAGGTCGAGTCGGCCGCCCAGCCGAAGTGACCCGTCGCCGGCCGCCCCCGGTGAGACGATCACCGGGGGCGGCCGGCGAGCACTGCCACACATGATCCGGCCGCTGTGGCGCGGGGGAGACCCGCCGTGCCGCAGCGGCCGATCCGCGCCACCGGTCCGGCCGACGCCGGGCCCGCTCGCCAGCAGCTACGCTGCACCATCGCTTCGCACTCCAGGAGGTTGCGCTGAGACTCGAACTGCGCGGCATCACCAAGCGGTTCGGTGATCTGGTCGCCAACGACCACATCGACCTGACGGTGGAGCCTGGAGAGATTCACGCCCTGCTCGGCGAGAACGGCGCGGGCAAGTCGACCCTGATGAACGTGCTCTATGGGCTCTACCAGCCCGACGAGGGCGAGATCCTGGTCGACGGCGAGCCGTTGAAGCTGCGCGGCCCGTCCGACGCGATCGCGGCCGGCATCGGCATGGTGCACCAGCACTTCATGCTCGTGCCCGTCTTCACCGTCACCGAGAACATCATGCTCGGCGCCGAGCAGGTGCGCGGCGGCATCACCGGGTTCCTGGACCGGCGCCGCGCCCGGCGCGAGGTCGCCGAGGTCTCCCAGCGGTACAACCTGCGCGTCGACCCGGACGCGGTGATCGAGGATCTGCCGGTCGGCGTCCAGCAGCGGGTGGAGATCGTCAAGGCGCTCACCCGGGACGTGGACCTGCTCATCCTGGACGAGCCCACCGCGGTGCTCACTCCGCAGGAGACCGAGGAACTGCTCACCGTGATGCGGGCGCTCAAGGCCGCCGGCAAGTCGATCGTCTTCATCACCCACAAGCTCGGCGAGGTCAAGGCGATCGCCGATCGGATCACGGTGATCCGGCGCGGGAAGACCGTGGGCACGGCGTCGCCCGAGGCCAGCCGCGACGAGTTGGCCGCGCTGATGGTCGGCCGTACCGTCCGGCTCACCGTGGACAAGGCCCCGGCCACCCCGGGTGAGCCCGTGCTGGAGGTCTCCGGCCTGGTCGTCGACGACGACCGCCAGGTCCGCGCAGTGGACGGCGTCGACCTGACCGTACGCGCGGGCGAGGTGCTCGGCGTCGCGGGCGTGCAGGGCAACGGCCAGACCGAGCTGATCGAGGCGATCATGGGGCTGCGCCCGGTGCTCGCCGGCACGGTCACCCTCGACGGGCAGCGGGTCGACGGCTGGTCGACCAAGAAGGTGCTCCGGGCGGGTGTCGGCTACGTGCCGGAGGACCGCAGCGTCGACGGTCTGGTCAAGGAGTTCAGCGTCGCGGAGAACCTGGTGCTCGACATGTACGACCGGCCGCCCTTCGGCCGGGGCCTGTCGCTGCGACCGAACGAGATCGCCACGTCGGCGCGGGAACGGATCGAGCAGTTCGACGTACGCACCTCCTCGGCCGAGGCTGCGGTCGGCACCCTCTCCGGCGGCAACCAGCAGAAGGTGATCGTGGCTCGGGAGCTGTCCCGGCCGCTCAAGCTCTTCATCGCCGCCCAGCCGACCCGGGGCGTGGATGTCGGCTCGATCGAGTTCATCCACAGCCGGATCATCCGCGAGCGCGACATCGGCACCGCCGTGCTGGTGGTCTCCAGCGAACTCGACGAGGTGATCGGCCTGGCCGACCGGATCGCGGTGATGTACCGCGGTCGCATCATCGGCATCGTCGGCCCGGACACCCCTCGCGAGGAGATCGGCCTGCTGATGGCGGGCATCGGTGCCGACGCGACGACCGGCTCGCCGGACGCCGGGGAACCGCCGACGGCGACCACCGACCGGGAGGTGGTGGCCACCACCGACGCGGACGCCGCGTCCGACGTCGGCACCCCGGCCACCACCGACCGCGACGTCCCGGCCACCACCGACGGCGTGGCGCCGGTCGAGGGTCCCGGCAACGAGAACGAGAAGGACCGATGAGCGAGCGAACCATCAGGCACGGCGGGCCTGCACGGAGCGGAGCGGAGTTGCCGGCATGAGTGACCCGAACGCCCAGTCGGGTTCCCCGGACAAGGAACCGGCGAGTGAGGACCAGGCCACCCGCACCGCGCTCGGCAACACCGAACGGGCCGAGGCGGCCACCACGCCCGGCGGGCCCGGACCGCGCCCGACGCTGGGGCGGCTCTTCCTGGAGAACCTCTGGGCCGCCAACACCTTCACGGTGACCCTGCTCTCGCTGGTGCTGGCGATGATCGTCGGTGCCGTCCTGATGATCATCTCCGACCCGGAGGTGCTGGCCACCTACGGCTACATCACCGCCCGCCCGTCGGACGCGATCAACGCCAGTTGGACGCTGGTCAGCGAGGCGTACGCGAACCTGTTCAAGGGCTCGGTCTTCGACCCGGCCGCGACCACCGTCAACCAGGCGCTCAGCCCGATCTCGGAAACGCTCACCTACACCGCGCCGCTGGTCTTCACCGGCCTGTCGGTGGCCCTGGCGTTCCGCGGCGGCCTGTTCAACATCGGTGCCCAGGGGCAGGCCACCATGGGCGTCATCCTGGCCGCGCTGGCCGGCTTCCTGCTGCCGCTGCCGCCCGGGCTGCACCTGCTGGTCGCCGTCCTGGCCGGGGCGCTCGGCGGGGCGGTCTGGGGTTTCATCCCCGGCATCCTCAAGGCGCGCACGGGTGCCCACGAGGTGATCAACACGATCATGCTCAACTACATCGCGGTCTACTTCCTCACCTGGCTGATCGTGCAGAACGGGGTGCAGGACCCGAACCGTACCGACGCGATCAGCCGGCCGGTGGACGCCTCCGCGCAACTGCCGAGACTCTTCGGCGACGGGTTGCGCGCCCACGCCGGCATCATCCTGGCCGTCCTGGCCACCTGGGCGGTCGCCTGGTTGCTCAACCGCTCCACGCTCGGCTTCGAGCTGCGGGCCGTGGGCGCCAACCCGGACGCCGCCCGCACCGCCGGCATCAGCGTCACCCGGACGTACGTGTTGATCATGGTCTTCGCCGGAATTCTGGCCGGCCTCGGTGGCTCGCAGATGGTGCTCGGCACCACCGCCGCGGCCCTGACCCCCCTGGTGGTCGCCCAGATCGGCTTCGACGGCATCCTGGTCGCCCTGCTGGGCCGGGTGAAACCCTGGGGCGTGGCGCTGGCCGCGCTGCTGTTCGGTGCGTTGCAGGCCGGCGGCAACCGGATGCAGTCGTACTCGGGGATCTCGCTGGAGCTGGTCACCGTGCTCCAGGCCCTGATCGTCATCTTCATCGCCGCGCCGGCCCTGGTGAAGGCGATCTTCCAGCTCCGGGCCGCGCGGGCCGCCCGGCTGCAGACGAGCCTCGCGAAGGGCTGGTGAGGCATGTCCACCACGGCTGTTCCCGACGTCGCGGTCGCGCCCGTCGACGAGGGCTTCTGGACCCGTACCCGCAAGGTCGGCCTGGTGCTGCTGGCCCTCGGCCTGCTGGCCACCGTGCTGTTCGGTGCCCTCGCCACCGGCGAGCAGGCCCGCTTCACGCTCAGCGAGGACGCCGCCGGTGCCGCACTGGAGGTCAACGGCACCATCGGGGCGATCGTCTTCGGCCTGATCACGATCGCCGCCGGCGGTGTGATGTTCGCCGGCCTGTCGAAGCGCTGGTTCGTGCCGCTGCTCGCCGTCGGCCTGGTCGCCTTCGTGCTCTCCTTCCTGTGCTGGCAGGTCTCCGCCGCGCCGACCGGGCAGAACTTCATGCCACTGGTCAACATCGTGCGGGGCACCTTCCTGCTCGCCCTGCCGCTGATCTTCGGCGCGCTGGCCGGTGTGCTCTGTGAGCGGTCCGGCGTGGTCAACGTCGCCATCGAGGGGCAGCTGCTGATGGGCGCCTTCAGCGGCGCGCTGTTCGGCAGCATCTCCGGCAGCGTCTGGGTGGGACTCCTCGCCGCCGCCATCGGCGGGTCGTTCATCTCGCTGCTGCTGGCCGTGTTCAGCATCCGTTACCTGGTCGACCAGGTGGTCATGGGCATCGTGCTGAACCTGCTGGCGGTCGGCATCACCGGCTTCCTCTACGAGCGGCTGATGCAGACCGACGCGGCGCGTTACAACAGCGCGCCGCGCTTCAGCAACTGGGAGATCCCGCTGCTGGCGGATATCCCGGTGCTCGGGCCGGCGCTGTTCCGGGGCAACATCTTCCTCTACCTGGCGCTGCTGCTGGTGCTCGTGATCCACATCGCCCTGTTCCGTACCCGGTGGGGGCTGCGGACCCGGTCGGTCGGTGAGCACCCGACGGCGGCGGACACGCTGGGTGTGAAGGTGCTCGGCCTGCGCTACCGCAACGTGATCATGGCCGGTGCCGTCGCCGGTATCGGTGGTGCCTCCTACACGCTGGCCCTCTTCTCGTTCACCAAGAACATGATCGGCGGCAAGGGCTTCATCGCCCTGGCCGCACTGATCTTCGGACGGTGGAGCCCGACCGGCGCGCTGCTCGCCGCGCTCTTCTTCGGTTTCGCCGACCAGCTGGCCACCTACCTGGGTGCGATCAACAGTGTGATCCCGGGCCAGTTCCTGGCGATGCTGCCGTACCTGGCGACGATCCTGGCCGTGGCCGGGCTGGTCGGTCGGGTGCGGGCACCCGCCGCCGACGGCAAGCCGTACATCAAGGGCTGACCCAGGGGGAGCGGACCATGGAGATCGACTGGGAGCGGCTGCGGAACGCCGCCACCGAGGTGATGCGGCACGCGTACGTGCCGTACTCGAAGTTCCCGGTGGGAGCGGCGGCACTGGTCGACGACGGACGGGTCGTGGTCGGTTGCAACGTCGAGAACGCCGCGTACGGCGTGGTGCTCTGCGCCGAGTGCGGGGTGGTCTCCTCGCTGCACGCCACCGGCGGTGGTCGGATCGTCGCGTTGTCCTGCGTCGACGCCACCGGTGAGCCGTTGATGCCATGTGGGCGCTGCCGGCAGCTGCTGTGGGAGCAGGGCGGGCCGGAGTGCCTCATCGAGGCCAAGGGCGGCCCGTTGCGGATGGCCGAGCTGCTGCCGCACGCCTTCGACGTGGCGGACATCGAGGCGGTCACCGGGGAGCGGCCGGTGCCGGTGGTTCCCGACCGGCTGGCCGCGTGGCGCGGGCGGGGCACCGTCTTCGTGCACCCCGACCTCTCCGCCGGGCAGCAGGTGTGGACGGCCTACTGGGAGCGTTCTGCCGGCGACGACGCGGGCGCCGAGACCGGGGTGCTGGAGGAGGGGCCGAGCTGGGAAGAGCCGGCGGAGGCGATCGGCTGGGGGTTGGCGCGTACGCCCCGGGTGGTGGTGGTCGACGCGTCCGGCACGATCTTCTGGGCCGGTGAGGGTGAGCCGCCGGCGGAGATCCCGGTTCGCTGGGGCGGTTGAGCTTGGGGGATGGGCCGACCGTACCCGGCTCCGGGCGGTCAGGCTTGATCCCTCCGCCGGGCACGGTCGGCCCATCCCCTCGGTGGGCGCGCTGGGCGAACCGGTATCGCCATTCGACTAGGAAAGATCGATCTGATGAGTGCTTTTGCGGCGGTTGATGTTATTCGGGTGAAGCGGGACGGCGGGGTGTTGTCCGACGCGCAGATCGACTGGGTGGTGGACGCGTACACCCGGGGGGCGGTGGCCGACGAGCAGATGTCGGCGCTGGC
The DNA here is from genome assembly GCF_056150025.1 of Micromonospora aridisoli. Lineage (NCBI taxonomy): Bacteria > Bacillati > Actinomycetota > Actinomycetes > Micromonosporales > Micromonosporaceae > Micromonospora > Micromonospora aridisoli. Next base: position 84,096 of record NZ_JAXCFK010000006.1, read on the forward strand.
CATGGCGATCCTGCTGAACGGGATGACCGGTCCGGAGATCGCGCGGTGGACGGCTGCGATGATCGCCAGCGGCGAGCGGCTCGACCTTTCGTCGGTGGCCCGGCCGACCGTCGACAAGCACTCGACCGGCGGGGTCGGTGACAAGATCACCCTGCCGCTCACCCCGCTGGTCGCGGCCTGCGGGGCAGCGGTTCCACAGCTCTCCGGGCGCGGGCTCGGGCACACCGGCGGCACGCTGGACAAGCTGGAGTCGATCCCGGGCTGGCGGGCGGCGTTGAGCAACGAGGAGTTCATCGGCCAACTGCGCGACGTCGGCGCGGTGATCTGCGCCGCCGGGTCGGGCCTGGCTCCGGCCGACCGCAAGCTGTACGCGCTGCGCGACGTCACCGGCACCGTCGAGGCCATTCCGCTGATCGCCAGCTCGATCATGAGCAAGAAGATCGCCGAGGGAACCGGCGCGTTGGTGCTGGACGTGAAGGTGGGTTCCGGCGCGTTCATGAAGTCGGTCGACGACGCCCGGGAACTGGCCCGGACCATGGTGGAGCTGGGCGGCGCGCACGGGGTGAAGACCGTCGCCCTGCTCACCGACATGTCGACCCCCCTCGGACGGGCCATCGGCAACGGCATCGAAGTGACCGAGTCGGTGGAGGTGCTCGCCGGTGGCGGGCCCGCCGACGTGGTGGAGCTGACCCTGGCGCTGGCCCGGGAGATGCTCGACGCGGCCGGCCTCCCCGACGCGGATCCCGCCGCCGCGCTCGCCGACGGGCGGGCCATGGACGTGTGGCGGTCGATGATCCGGGCGCAGGGTGGGGATCCGGACGCGCGGATGCCCACCGCGCCGGAGGTCGAGGTGGTCCGCGCCGACACGGACGGTCACGTCGCGGCGGTCGACGCGTACGCCATGGGGGTGGCCGCGTGGCGGCTCGGCGCGGGTCGGGCTCGCAAGGAGGACCCGGTGAGCGTGCCGGCCGGGGTGTTGCTGCACAAGCGTCCGGGCGACCCGGTACGCGTCGGGGAGCCCCTCTACGAGCTGCGGGCCGAGCGGGCCGAGTTGATCCCGGCGGCGCTGGCGGAGGCCGCCCGGGCGGTGACCGTCGCCGCCCGACCGCCGGCCGTCCGACCGCTCGTGATCGAACGCGTCGAGTGACGAAACCCTGGCCCGGCCCATGGTGCCGGAGCGTGAGGGCCGCTATTCTCCCAGGCCAGGGGGGACTGTCGGCGCCGAGACATCGTTATCAGACAGGGATGTTGCCGTGATCGTGCCTGCCCCTGACCCCCGCGAGGTGCGTGAGGCGAGCCTGGAGGAGCTGTCCCGGTTGCGGCTGCCCCTGCCGCCACCCCAGTTTCCGCTGGTCTGGGAGCCAGGAGACGACATCGAGCTACGGCCGACGGCGGAGATCGAGGCCCGTATCGCGGTGTTGCACCTGATCCTGGCGCGCTGCTTCGGGATGCCACCCCAGGCCGCGATGAGCTGGCTGCTCGCCTCGCATCTGGTGGAGATGGTCACTCCGCCGGAGTTCCAGTTCGTCACCGGGGCCAAGGGCGACCACCGCTCCTTCGTGCTGCACCATGACGCCCTGTTCTCGCTGGCCTGGGTGCTGGGCCTGACCAAGCAACTGGATCCGACCATGCCGACCGACGACCGGCTGGTGGAGCGGCTGCCCCACATTGCCGAGGGGGAGACCTTCCGGCAGTGGCGCTCGCGGATCCTGGCCGCGCCACAGCATCCGGCGGACGCGGCGGCCCTGCTCGATCTGCACTACTGCCTGGACTGGGCGTACCTGGAGGTGAGCCGCGCCGGGCGGGCACTGCCGGGTCTGGTGGACGCCAACGCGATCGGCCAGCGGCGGTGGGCGCTGGAGTGGGCGGTGATCCTGCGCGGGCCGTACCACGACGAGCCCCCGGGCTGGGAAGAGGTCGACCTCTCCACCTAGCTCAGCTAACGGTCAGCGTGGCCGGTGGACGCCGAGGCGTACCGCCACGGTCACCCGGACCGGTTCGCCCAGCGCGGCGATGCGATCGGCCAGACCCGCCTGGTCGGTGTGCCAGGCGCTCGGACCCATGCCCACCAGCGTGCTGACCTCCGAGTCGGTCAAGGTCAGCTCCTGCCGGTGCACGGTGGTCGACTCCTCGGTGAAGTGTCCACCGAGGCTGGCGGCGATCCGCTCGGCCTTGGCCGGGTCGACCCGGAGCAGGCTCAGCGGGTCGACCAGTTCGGCGAGATGGTCGGCGGCCGGGGTCACCACCAGCAGCCGTCCGGCCGGGTCGAGGACCCGGCGGAACTCGGCGCCGTTGCGGGGTGCGAAGACGTTCAGCAGCACCGCCGCCGAGGCGTCCGCCAGTGGTAGCCGCCGCCAGGTGTCGGCGAGGGCCGCCGTCATCCGGGGGTGCGCCCGCGCGGCCCGGCGCAGGGCCGGCTTGGAAACGTCCAGGGCGAGACCGGTCGCCTGGGGAAGCGCCGTCAGCACCGCCGCCAGGTGCCGGCCCGTGCCGGCGCCGGCATCCACCACCAGTGGGTACCCGCCGACGCCGGTCGCGAGGCTCGGGGCGCCGGCGGCTGCGGTTCGGGGCCCGGTGCCCAGGGCGAGGCGGGCCGCGTCGGCCAGTGCGGCGGAGATCAGGTCGTAGTGGCCGGCGGCCAGGAAGTCCGCCCGGGCGACGACCATCTCGGCGCTGTCCCCGGCGTGCCGAGTGCGGCCGGCGAGCAGGTTGACGTAGCCCTGTCGGGCGATGTCGAAGCTGTGCCGGCGAGGGCAGCACAGGGCCCGGGCGTCACCGGTGACCGCCTCGGCGAGCGGCTCGCGGCAGACGGGGCAACGCAACCGCTCCACCACCCGGGGGTCCATCACGGCTGTCTCACACGTCGAGTCTAGGTAGGTGTCCGGCCGGGTCCACGGTCGGCGGTCGGACGTCGCGGACTAGGGTCGGAGCATGGGTTGCGAGCAGGACGAGCGGCGATGAGCACGGGCATCGGGTACGAGGACATCGTCAGGGCGCCGAAGGCGCTGCTGCACGACCACCTGGACGGCGGCCTGCGGCCCGCGACGATCGTCGACCTGGCCGCGGAGGTCGGTCATGAGCTGCCCACCACCGATCCCGCCGAGTTGGGGCGCTGGTTCGCGGCGGCCGCCGACTCGGGCTCCCTGGAGCGCTACCTGGAGACCTTCGCCCACACCGTCGCCGTGATGCAGACCGCTTCCGCCCTGCGCCGAGTGGCCCGGGAGTGTGCTCTGGACCTGGCCGCCGACGGGGTGGTCTACGCCGAGGTGCGGTTCGCTCCGGAGCAGCACCTGGAAAAGGACCTGACCCTCGACGAGGTGGTCGAGGCGGTGCTGGCCGGATTCGTCGAGGGCAGCACGCTCGCCGCCGAGGCCGGTACCCCGATCAGGGTCGGCACACTGCTCACCGCCATGCGGCACGCGGCCCGGTCACAGGAGATCGCCGAGTTGGCCGTACGGCACCGCGATCACGGTGTGGTGGGCTTCGACATCGCGGGCGCGGAGGCCGGCTTCCCGCCCACCCGCCACCTGGACGCCTTCGAGTACCTCCAGCGGGAGAACTTCCACTTCACGATCCATGCCGGCGAGGCGTTCGGGCTGCCCTCCATCTGGCAGGCGATCCAGTGGTGCGGGGCAGATCGGCTCGGCCACGGCGTCCGCATCGTCGACGACATCACCCCCGGACCTCGGCCGCAGCTCGGGCGGCTGGCCGCCTACGTTCGGGACAAGCGGATCCCGCTCGAGCTGTGTCCGTCGTCGAACGTGCAGACCGGGGCCGCCCCGTCCATCGCGGAGCACCCGATCGGGCTGCTGCGGGACCTGCGCTTCCGGGTCACCGTCAACACCGACAACCGGTTGATGAGCGGCACCTCGATGTCCCGGGAGATGGCCCTGCTGGTCGACGCGTTCGGCTACGGCTGGCGGGAACTCCAGTGGTTCACGATCAACGCGATGAAGTCCGCCTTCATCCCGTTCGACGAGCGGCTCCGGATCATCGACGAGGTGATCAAGCCGGCGTACGCCAAGTTGCTGGGCTGAGCGCGGGCTCGCCGATGCTCAGGCCGTCGGCGGGTGGCCGGCAGCCATCAGACCGGCCACCCGGCGCAGCACGTCCCGACCCCGGGCCGCCTCCGCGCCGAGCCCGGTCTGCCGACGCAGCACGGCCGGCTCGGCACGCAGCAGCGCCACGCCCCGGGTCAGCAGCACGCGTGGGCCCTTGCGCTGCTCGGTGAGGTCCCGGGCCAGGCGGCGGAGGAAGGTGGCGCTGCGCGGCCGGCGCAGGGCGTACGCCCCGGCGAGGAACCCGCGTCGACGGCACTCCTCGACGATCTCCGCGGCGAAGATCCCTTCGGCGACGAAAAGTGGCGAACTGGTCAGCTCGAAGCGCCGAGTGGCCACCCGCCGGTCCTCATTGATCGCATACACGGGCACGTCCGCCCGCCCGTGGCGGGCCAATTGGCCAATGACCTCGATCGCCGCTTCGGCGTCCCACGAACCGGGCGACTCCCAATCGATCTGACCGTTCCGTCTCGGTAACGTTGGGTCATCGCCGTCCTTGTAGAAATCGTCCAAACAGAGCACTGGCAGCCCAGTTTGTCGCGCTATATACGACTTTCCGGAGCCGGAAGGGCCAGCTAGAAGGACGACTCGGTGCGGGTTGATCATTACTTTAAGTAACTCCGAACAGACGGACCGCGATCAAATTGCATCAACATCTCATCACACCTTCGGCTGGGGCCAACCTGGGCTTTCTCTTTCCGGAGCGGCGTGATGGAATCTCGGATGGTCCGACCCGCCGGGTCGGCTGCTGGGCGTTGTCCGGGGGCAACGCGGACGCTGCAATCACGAGGGCGGTGACGTGAGCAAACGGCCGAAGACGGCAGGTTCCCTCCTGTCGCGTCTACGCCGGCCGGCAGGTCGGCTCCGCGACATGCCGATCTGGTCCAAGCTCGGTCTCATCATGATCGTGCCGACCATCGCCACGGTCGTCGTGGGTACCAGTGGTCTGATCGACCACATGGAGTCCCTCAACGACGCCAACCGCGCCGGCGACCTCGCCGAGCTCATCGGGCACTCCGGTGAGCTGGTGGACGGTCTTCAGGACGAGCGGACCGCGGCCGTACTGCTGCTCGGCCTGGATCCGCAGCAGGCCGCCTCGCCGGCGAAGGAGGCGGCTTCCACCCGTTACAACGAGGTCTCGGCGCGGGTGGACCGGGACAAGGCCCCCTACTCGCAGCAGCGGGCGGAGCTGTCCGACCTGCCCACCAGCCTTCAGGGCCTGCTCTCCCAGATCGACGAGCGCCTCGGTGACCTGCCGGGCACCCGCAGCCAGGTGCTCAACGGCAAGTTCCGGATCACCGACGCGCTCCAGTCCTACGACGAGCTGATCAACCAGCTGCTCACCGTCCGGGACTCGGCCAGCCAGCTCGCCGGTGACAATGACCTGAGCGACCGGATGCGGGCCGCCGCCGCCGTGGCCCGGGAAAAGGAGTGGCTCTCCGTCCGCCGGGTGGTGGTCCATCGGGCGCTGATCCTGAACGGCATGAGCTCGACCCTGCGGACCGACTACATCTCCAGCGAGACCGGTCAGCAGCAGGCGCAGCAGAGCTTCAACGCCGTCGCCACCGAGGAAGAGGCGGAGTTCCACGCCCAGACCATCGGCGGCGGTGACCGCCGGCAGGCGACGATCTACATCAGCCAGGTCAACGCCGACAACTCGCAGAACCTCGCCGGCATCTCGTTCACCCCCGAGCAGTGGGACGCGGCGCTGGTCGCCAACGGCAAGCTGATCCGCTCGGTGGAGCAGAAGTTCGACTCCGACGTGGTGACCCAGGCCGGCGAACTCCGCTCCGACGTGCAGCGCACGGTGTTCCTGGAGACCGGCCTGCTGCTCACGATGTTGCTGCTGGCCATCTTCCTGGCGTTCCTGGTGGCCCGCTCGATGGCCCGTTCGCTGCGTGAGTTGCGCCAGGGCGCGCTCTCCATCGCCCAGTACGGGCTGCCCCAGGCCGTGGCCCGGCTGCGTGACCCGCAGGTCACCGGGCAGCTCTCGCCGGTGCAGCTGGCCAACCAGATCGCCGAACCCCTGCCGGTCCGCAGCAAGGACGAGTTCGGCCAGGTGACCGAGGCGTTCAACGCCGTCCACCTGGAGGCGGTCCGCACCGCCGCCGAGCAGGCGGCCCTGCGGGCGTCGGTCGCGACCATGTTCGTCAACCTGGCCCGCCGGTCCCAGATCCTGGTCGACCGGTTGATCGGTCACCTTGACCGGCTGGAGCGCGGCGAGGAGGACCCGGACCGGTTGGCCGAGCTCTTCCAGCTCGACCACCTCGCCACCCGGATGCGCCGCAACGACGAGAACCTGCTGGTTCTCGCCGGTGCCGACTCGACCCGTGTGCAGCGGGAGCCGGCCGCGCTGATCGACGTGCTGCGGGCCGCCCAGTCCGAGGTCGAGCACTACACCCGGATCGAGTTCGGAGTGATCGACCGGGACATCGAGGTCGCCGCGCACGCGGTCAACGACCTCGTGCACCTCGTCGCCGAGCTGTTCGACAACGCGACCGCCTTCTCGCCGCCGGACTCGCAGGTGCTGGTCGAGGCCCGCCGGGTCGGCGATCGTGCCTCGCTGTACGTGGAGGACCGGGGTATCGGCATCAGCGGCGAGCAGCTGGCCGACCTCAACGAGCGGCTGGCCACGCCGCCACAGGTGGACGTCGCCGTCTCCCGGATGATGGGCCTGGTCGTGGTCGCCCGCCTGGCCTCCCGGCACGGCGTCAAGGTCGAGCTGCGGCCCGGCAGCGACCGGGGGACCGTCGCCGAGGTGACGCTGCCGCCGACCGTGCTGGTGCCTCGGGCGCTGTCCGGCCGTGGGCAGCAGGCTGCGGCACTGCCGCCCGCGGCGACCCCGTCGTCCGGGCCGACCCCGGCGTTCGGCGCGCTGGCCGCGCTCGGCACCGGCGCTCCCACGCCGTCCGTGCCACCCTCGCGTACCCCGGGTGGATCGGGTAACCAGGTCACCCTCGGCGGGCGGCCCTTCGACCCGGCCAGCCGTAACGGTTCCGGCCCGCCGGCCGTCGTGGGCGGCGCAGGCAACCTGCCCGCCTGGTCGGACCTCACCGGTGCCAGCGGCACCGGCGGCAACGGCAACGGCAACGGCTACGGCTCGCTGACGTCCAACGGACACCAGATCGACCCGCTGCCGCAGCGCCGATCCACCGACGAGCCGGGCGGCCAGCCGCCCGCCATCCCGCGTCAGCTGCCGAGCAGCCCCGAGGCCCGGCCGTACGCGCCGCCGGCCGTGTCGGCTCCGCCGGTGCCTCCGGTTTCGTCGCCACCGGTCTCCGGCACGCCGTACTCCGCCCCGCCGGTTTCAGCGGCCCCGGTCTCCGGCCACCCGGTGTCGGCCTCACCCGTCTCCGGCTCGCCGGTGTCGACGCCGCCCGCCGGTCCGCTGCCGCAGCGGCCCGTCTCGGCGGTACCCACCGCCGGTGCGGCCTCGGCACCCCCGGCATGGCCGCCGGTGGCCGGGGAACCGGCCGCGCCGCCGGTGCCCGAGCGGCTGGCCGCCGCTCTGGACATGACCACCGAGCTGCCTCGGGTGCAACGCCAGACCCCGGCCGCGCGGCCGGCCCCGGCGCAGCACCAGCCGACCACGCCCACGCCGCCGCAGGCGCAGAACCGGCAGCGGTACGCCGACGAGACGATGGAGCTGCCGATCTTCCGGGAGCTGGAGTCGGCGTGGTTCCGTACCCGCCGCCCGGGTCCGGAGGAGTCGGCCGGCGCACGTCAGTCGGCGACCGCCGGTGCGACGACCCAGCAGCTCTCCACGGTCGACGTCGCGAATCGGCCCGTCCAGCAGACCCAGACCGGGACGACAGGTAACGCACCAATGGCACAGACTCCGACGGCGGCGGGCACGTCCGGCGGGAACGGCGCGGCAGCGGGCGGCGGACGCCGTCCCGGGGCTGCCGACAGCACGCCCCCGCAGCGCCCGACGCCACAGGAGAACATCTGGCAGACCGCGGCCGACGACGGTTGGCGGGCGGCCTCCGCCGCCAGCCAGGCGCCGGTGGTCGGCACCACCGAGACCGGGCTGCCGAAGCGCACGCCGATGGCGCAGCTCGTGCCGGGGGCGGTGGAGAAGCCGACCACCTCGGTGCAGCGCCGCAACCCGGAATCGGTACGCGGTCTGCTCTCCGCCTACCACCGGGGTGTCCAGCGGGGACGTAGTCACCCCTCGGACAGCAACCCGACCGGCCCGGAGGGAACTCCGGGCGGGCAGCAATCCTCGCAGTCTGGCTCTGGCCCGGTGGCCGGGAGCGGGCAGAAGGAGCAAGAAGGATGACTAGTACGCAGGATCTCGGTTGGCTGCTGGCCAACTTCGCCGATCGGGTGCCCGGTGTCGCGCATGCTGTCGCCGTCTCCGCGGACGGCCTGCTCCTGGCGTCGTCACGAGACCTTCCGCGGGACCGGGCGGACCAGCTGGCGGCGATCGCCTCCGGTCTGGTCAGCCTGACCCAGGGTGCGGCCCGCTGCTTCGAGGGAGGCGCCGTGCTGCAGACCGTGGTCGAGATGGACAATGGCTTCCTGTTCCTGATGTCGATTTCCGACGGCTCGTCGTTCGCGGTGCTCGCGGCGCGCAGTTGCGACGTGGGACAGGTCGGGTACGAGATGGCCCTGCTCGTCGACCGGGTGGGCGACGCACTGACCCCGCAGCCGCGTACGGCTGTGGGGATGATGGGCTGATCGTCGCGCCAGCCGGTGGGGCAGGCGGGGCGACAACACTGCATACGACGGGTTGCACCGGTGGGAACCGGTGCCGGGTACGAAGGAGGTGAGCGGCGACATGGCTGATCGTGACGAGCCGACGGGCGCATTGGTCCGTCCATATGCCGTGACCCGCGGTCGTACCCGTCCCCGCCTCGACATCGCCCTGGAGGCGCTGGTCGAGACGACGGTGCGCGGTCGGGCCGCTGCCACTGGCAATGGTGGCCAAGGCCGTGAGCACCAGTACATCGCCGCGCTGTGTGACGGACGCGTGCAGTCTCTCGCCGAGATCGCGGCGCGAATGCAGCTTCCGCTCGGCGTGGCCCGGGTGCTCATCGCCGACATGGCGACGGACGGCCTGGTCGCGGTCCACGAGCCGACCATCCTGGACGACTCGGACGACGCGGTGGGCACTGAACTGCTGGAGAGGGTGCTGAGTGGACTTCGCAGGCTCTGACATGTCGCACCGCCCGCCGACCCCGAGCGGGCGCGTGACGTCGGCGAAGATCGTTATCGCCGGTGGATTCGGCGTCGGCAAGACGACGCTGGTCGGCTCGGTCTCGGAGATCACGCCGCTGACCACCGAGGCCATCATGACCTCCGCCGGGGTCGGCGTCGACGACACCCGGCAGGTGCCGGGTAAGACGACGACCACGGTGGCCATGGACTTCGGCCGTATCTCGATCGACCGCGACCTGATCCTGTACCTGTTCGGTACGCCGGGTCAGACCCGCTTCTGGTTCATGTGGGATGAACTGGTCCGGGGCGCGATCGGCGCGGTCGTGCTGGTGGACACTCGTCGGCTGGCCGACTGCTTCGCGGCGATCGACTTCTTCGAGCACCGGCGGCTGCCGTACCTGGTGGCCATCAACTGCTTCGACGGGATGCAGTACCACGACCCGCAGGACGTTCGGGAGGCGCTCGCCATCTCCAGCGACGTGCCGGTGGTGGCCTGCGACGCCCGTAACCGGGAGTCGACGAAGCACGTGCTGATCTCGCTGGTCGAGTACGTGCTCACGATGCGTCGCTCCCGGGCCGTCGCGCCCGCCTGACGAGCGTTCCGACGCCCGGTGGCGGCTACCGCCGACACCGGGCGTCGGTTGCTGGCCGGAGCACAGAAGTGGGCGCCCCCCCAGGGGCGCCCACTGTCGTCAGCTGAGCCGGTTCCAGGCCCCACCGTCGACGCGGTACACGCCGAGCGAGTGGCGTTCCATCCCGCTGTGCCGGATGGGCGTGAACGAGTACATCCCGGCCATACCGTCGGTGACCTGGTTCTGCAGGTACGCCCGCAACCGCCCACGGTCCACACTGTCGGCCAACCGGGCCGCCGTGCTGATCAGCAGCAGCGCGTCCGAGGCGTACGGGGCGAAGCCGCGGTAGGCGCCGTGCTGGCGGATGTACGCCGAGACGAGATCGCGGTAGGCGCGCCCGGCGGCGCTGCTGTTGGCGATGGTGGAGCCGCCCAGCGAGGACGGGTGGACCGCGTACGAACCCTCGACGGCCGGCAGGTTCGGCCCGTCCAGGGTCTCCTCGGCCACCGCCCCGGCGTCGAAGAACAGCTCACCGTCGTGTCCGGCGGCGCGTAGCGCCCGTGCGGCGACTCCGGAGTTGGGGGCGGTGGCCCAGACCACCACACCGTCCGCGCGGGCCGCCACGGCCTGTTCTGCGGCGCGGGCCGCGCCGGTCCTGGTGGCGGGCAGCCGTACGGTGCGGGCCAGGCCCACCCCCGCAGTGCGCAGTGCCCCGGTCATGGCCCGCACGCCGGAGTCGCCGTGCAGTCCCTCCTCGGCCAGCAGCACCACGCTGCGCAGGCCTTCGGCGTCAATGAGCTGAGCGAGCCGCCGGGCCACGTCACCGGCGTCCGGGGTGACCTTGTAGATGAACGCCCGTTGGGCGAGCGGCACGGCGATGGAGTCGCCGAACGCCAGCGAGACGAACGGCAGCCGCAGCTTCTGCGCCACCCCGATGACGGACATCGAGGTCTCCGCCAGGGTCGCCCCGAGCAGTGCGTGCACATCGTCGCGGCGGCCCAGTTCGGTCGCCTGCTGGGCCGCCAGCCGGGGATCGCTGCGGTTGTCCAGCACCTCGACGCGTACCGTCCGGCGGAGGTTGCCGACCGCCACACCCTTCTCGTTGAGGGCCGCCGCGCTGATCTCCAGCGCGCGCTGCTGAACCACGCCCAGCGCCGCGCCCGGGCCGCTCAGCTCCAGCGTGGCGCCGACGACCAGCTCGTGACCGGGGGTGGGCCGGGTGACGACGTCCTCCCGCCCGTCCCCGCGCCCGCAGGCGCCCAGCAGGAGAGTGCCCGCCGCCGCGGCCAGTACGCCACGTCGGGTGATCACGGATGGGCCGGTTACCGGTGTCGCCATGAGTCGCCTTCCCGCCCGGCGACCTGCCGCCGGCTGTTCCCGCGGGTATGCTCCCGGCCTCGCCGACCCGACGTCAAATTATTCGGGTGTGGGCAGAAACACGCAGGTGAGAGGCCCTATGGGAGCGGTTCGGCGGCGCTTCAACCGCCTGTCGACGGCCTCCACGGCGACGGTGGTCAGGAGCGGTAGCCGGCGGAACGGTACTCGTACTCCCGGTCGTCGTCGCGGTCGCCGGTGTCGCGGCTGAAGTCCCAGCCGCCGGCGGACTCCCGCCCGGGGCGCCCGCCGACCGCGAACCCACCGATCTCCTGCCCCCGGCGCCAGCCGCGGAAATAGCCGGTGGTGTTCTCGGCCAGGCTGGCGGCGTCCCGCACTATCCGCAGCGGACGCTCCTCGCGCAACGGCGAGCCGGGCACCAGATTGGCCTGCGGTACGCGCTTGGGCAGCCCTGCCGTCGTCTCGGCACCCACCGCGGGGCGGGCGGCCTGTTCGGCGGCCTGCCAGCCGCTGTCCGCCGTGGTCGACCAGTCCAGGTCGGCCTCCTCGCCGTGCCCCACGAACCAGGCGGAGCGGGCCTGCGCGAAGATCAGCAGGTCCCCGTCACCCTCGTCGGAGACCGGTGGCGGCCGGTGCTCGACCGGCGGCGCCGGCCGGCGGGCCGGCGGGAGTTCCAGCCGCTCGGCCTCCCGGTTGCCGCGTTCCGGGCCACCCCGGTCGACGAGCCGTAGCGACGGCGTCTCCGGCGGCTGCTCCGTCCCGTTGCGCAACGCACGGTCGGCCAGCGGTGGTGGCTCGACCAGCCGCAGCACGGGTGGCTCCGGTGGCAGGTCGTCGGCGAGCCACGGCGGGGTCACCCGGCGGTCCGCGCCGTGGTCGGTGGGGGTCTCCGGGGCACTGCGCCGGCCACGCTCCTCGTACGAGCCGACGACCGGGTTGCGCGCCGAGGTGTCGGCCGGATTCTCCGGGTTGTTGACCAGCGGCCAGTTGGAGCGGGACCCGGGAGGAGCGGTCTTCTCCTGCTCCGGGCGGGGCGTCGGCACCGGGACACTGAGGTCGGTGGCGCTGAAACCGCCGGTCGGGGCCGGTTGTTCGCCGTTGGTCTTCGGGCGCGGCGGAATGACGGTGCGCTGACGCTCGGCGCGCGCACTGTTGATCGCGGCGGTGGTGAGGGTCGGCCGGAACGGCTCACCCGCGTCGGCGGGCGGGATCGACCCGCGCTGGGCCGGCGCGATCGGGGTGATCCCGGGCGGCGGCGGAGGCGGTGCGGAGATCGGCCGGTTCGTGGGCGCGTCACCGCGTGACGGCAGTGACTCGCCCCGCGACGGTGCGGCAGGTTGACCGGCGAGGGCGGCCGGCGTCACCGGGGCGGGAGCGACCGGCGGCGGAGCCACCGGTGCCGGAGCCACCGGTGGTGGCCCGAGGGGCCGTGGGGAGGGCGGCAGGGCACCGCCCGGCACCGGCTCCGGCCGGCTGCGGCGGCCGCCGGTGGGCTCGGGCCGGTCGGGACGCACCGAACGCAGACCGGTCGCGGTGCCGGGGGCGGTCGTGGACAGCTCGCCGACCTGCTCGCCGCGTCGTGCGGCGGCCCGCCGGCCGGACGCCTGCACCGGCCCGGCGGTGCGGGCACGCAATGCGTCCACAAGCGCCTCACAGCCCACGTTGCAGGCCCGCACCGAGGCGACCGTCTGCCGGATGGTCTCCGCGGCGGCGGAGGTGAGGGCCCGGTTGACCGTGGCGCGCCGGGGAGTCTCGGAGATGGCGACGCGCAGCGCGGTGACCGCCTCGTCGATCGCCTCCGCGTCGCCCACGCCCTCCGCGGCGAGCTGTGCGGTGACGGCGTCCGCCGTGACGGCGGCGTCGCGACCCCGCCCGGCCGCGTCGGTGAGCATGCCCGGCTCGGGCAGCGCGTCCAACACGGCCAGCGGGATCGGCTCGGCCGGGTCGGGGTAGGCGCGCAGTGCGGCCGGGTAGAGCTCACGGAGCACCTCGCGCAGCGCGACCGCGGCCGAGTGCCGTCCACTGGTCAGCGCGGCGTGCGCGGCGAGGACCTGCTTGTACCCGGCGAGATCACGGGGGGCCGGCAGGGTCACCGCCGACAGTGCCCCCGCCTGTAGCGAACGGGCGAGACCGATGGCGCGCCGGACGGCCGGCGGTGACTGCATCTCCTCCAGCGAGTCGTCGTCGGCGAACCGTTCGGCGAAGTCGTCGACCGAGTCGTCGTCGGCGATCGCCAGCGGGCGACCGGCGGCAATGAGCAGAGAGGTGATCGTGTGGTCGTCGCTGTCGGCGGCAATCGCCGCACCGCTCGGCCCGCCTGAGCGCTCCACGAGCAGCGTGACCAGCCGGGCGTAACCCGTCGGGTCGTCGCCGATCTCGCAGACATGCAGCAGACGGCCTGCGTCGTCGACCACCGCGGACGTCAGCGCCGAGCCGGCCGAGACCGGTCGGTCGGCCGGGTCCGCCGAGGTCAGACCGCAGTACACGCGCACGAGCGCCACGGCGTCGTCCTCCTCCCGGAACACAGGGCTTTCTCTGCCAGAGACTGATGCTCCCTGGTGCGGGTCAGTCGCGCCAGTCCACGACCGCAGAGATCTTCCCGACAATGGTCCGCCAACCCAGACTTGCGGTTTGTGCCCCGATTTTCTTCAGCCTACGCCGTCCCATGAAGCCGCCGATGCCGCCGCCGACCGAGGCCCGCAGAGCCTCGTCCAGATCGTCGAGACTGGAGCCGGAGGAGAGCATGTCCAGCACCGCGGGCAACCGCAGGGCGTACGCGAGGTCACGGGCGACCTCGCCGGCCTCGATGAGCAGCGTGGAATCCCAGGCGTCGTGCCCGCCACGGAGGTTCTCCACCACGAGGTCGAGCTCGTAGACGTCCTCGTCCAGCGGCGCGATGTCGGCCGGTTCCACCCGTTCGGACAGTTCATCCCAACTGTCCAGCTGAGACAGGTCGTTGGGTGCGCCGGAACGGACGAAACTGACCAGGGACTCGGGCGTCTTGAACAGCAGCAGCCGGCCCCGGTGGCTCAGGAAGACCGGCACCTCCTCGTCGCCCGCCTCGTCGGCCGTGGCCTCGTCGGCGTCGTCCTTCCCGTCGGCGGTGGCGTCGCCGTCCCGCGCCCGCTTCTCGTCGTCCTCGCTATCGGCGAATTCCCGGGCGACCTCCTCGTCGAGGATGACGACGTCGCCCTCCTCGTCCTCCTCGGCCTCGACGACCTGCCGGCGGGCGAGGAACGGGTCGTCGGCGTCACGCTCGGCCACGTCGGTCGGCGTCAGCTCGTTGGCGGGCCGGTACGCCCGCAGGGTGAAGCCGGTGCCGGCCGGCAGGGCGATCTCCACCGGGTCGATCCGCAGCTCGTCCCAGAGCGCGCGGTTCGCGGCCTCCGCCGGGGCGGCGTCGGGCACGGAGTCGGCCGGCTCGGCGTCCGACTCGATGGTGCCGGTCGTGTCATCGAGCTCGGGCTCGTCGGCGTCCGGCCGTTGGGGCGACTGGCGGGCCACGGTGACCTCCGTGTGCGTCGGGCTACCACCCGCCGGCGCTGCTGCCGGTGAGTGACTCTGGGCACATACCCTAGTTGGCTGCGCTCGGTAACCGCTGGCCGCACCCCGGTGGCGTCATCGGGCGGCTAACAAGTAGCGTTTCTACGTATGAACGCCCAGGCGCTGCACGGACACCTCGACGCCCTGCTCCTGGCCGTGCTGGAGCGGGGGGCCAGGCACGGCTACGCCATCATCGAGGCCCTGCGGGCGCGTAGCGACGGTCGCCTCGACCTGCCCACCGGAACGGTGTACCCGGCGTTGCGGCGACTTGAGCGCGCCGGCCTCGTGGCCAGCGCGTGGAGCACCGTCAACGGGCGGGAACGGCGGACCTACGAACTCACCGACGCCGGGCATCGGGCGCTGGCCGACCAGCGCTCCGGGTGGCGCGAGTTCAGCGCGACGGTCGGCCGTTTCCTGGACCCCGGCAGCGCACCCACCACGGCGGGCTGAGCGTCAGCGGGTGGCCAGCAGCCAGGTGCGGGCGGCGCTGCCCAGCCAGACGTGGGCCGCGGTACCGGCGACCATGCCGACGATCATCGGCGGCCAGGTGAGGGCCGCGTCCCACAGCAGGATCGACCAGGTGAACAAACCCGCCCCGGCCAACGCCCCCAGGACGGCGGTCCCGGTCAGCGCGGCACCCACGCTGCGCGCCACGCTGGTCAGCGCGGGACGCGCCGACCGGGCGGTGGCCGTGACCAGCACCAGCCCGACCAGGCCGAGCAGGAACGCCCCCGCCCAGATCCACTCCACCGACTGCGACAACAGCAGGTAACCGGCGGGTGGTCGCGGGCCGGTGCTCCAGCTCGACCCGCGCCAGGTCAGGTCGCCGGCGATCGAGGCGGTCGCGGCGAACGCGACCACCCGTAGGGACAGCCCACGCAGCGCGGCCACCGCCAGCTCGGCCTGGTAGGCCGGGGCCAGCTGATCCGGCGTACCGAAATCGGCGACCGCCTGCCGCGACGCCGCACCAGGGGACAGGCCGCTGTCCCGGTACGCCTCGACGGCGTCGAGCAGCCCGTGACGTGCCTCGGTCATCAGGTCGGCCCGCAGCCGGCGCGGTCCACGCAGTCGACCGGCGAGCTGCCGCAGGTGTTCCTCGACCAACACGTCGTCCCTGACCGGCATGGCCCAACCCTGCCATGTCGGGCAGGGCGACGGCCTCCGGGAGATCCCCGAGGCGGCTCCGACCGATCAGCCCGACACCGCGAGGTAGCCGTGCTCGGCGGCCTGCTGCAACACCCACTGCTCGCGGTACCAGCCGGGCGTCGCCACCAGCTCGGCGTGCCGGCCCCGCTGCACGACCCGGCCGGCCTCCAGCACCAGAATCTCGTCCAGTTCGGCGAGGCCGCTGAGCCGGTGGGTGATCAGCAGTACCGAGTGCCCGGCAGGGGTCGCGGCCAGGACGGTGGCCAGCACCTGGTCGGCGGCGACCGGGTCGAGACCCTCCGTCGGCTCGTCGAGCACCAGTACGCCGGGCGCGGCGAGCAGGGCGCGGGCCAGGGCGAGCCGCTGCCGTTGACCACCCGAGAGCTGCCCGCCCTCCTCGCCGACCACCGTGTCCCAGCCCTCCGGCTGGGCCCGTACCCAATCCGCCAGCCCCGCGGCCGAGGCGGCCGCGACCAACGCGTCCTCGTCCGCGGCGGGACGGCCGAGCAGCAGGTTGTCCCGGACGGTGGCGTGGAACACGTACGCCTCGGCGAGCAGCCCGCCGACGAGCCGGGGCAGTTCCTCCGGCGGATACGCCGAGACGTCCCGTCCAGCCAGGGTCACCCGGCCGGCGACGGGGGAGACCGCGCCGGTCAGGACCGCGGCCAGGGTGCTCTTGCCGGCTCCGCTCGGCCCGACGACCGCCACCCGCCGACCGGGTGGCAGATCGAGGTCGAAGCCGTCGAGTGCGGCCGGAGCGCCGGTCCGGTACCGCACCGTCACGCCCTCGAACCGCACCGCCGGTGCCGACTCGGCGGTCCCCCCGTCGGCGGGGACGGCGACGGTGTCACGCCGGCCAGGGGTGCCAGCCGTGGGCCGGCCGGCGGAGGTCCCGGCGACGACCCCGGAGCCGGCGTCGGTCGGTTCCAGGAGCTGGGCGACCCGCGTCAGGCCGGACCGCAGCCCGGTCCACTGCCGGGCGACGCCGACCAGGGCCAGCGCGATCTCGATGGCGGCGAGCGTGCCGACGGCCAGGACGCCGACCAGCACCCCGTCCACGCCCGCCCGGAGGGCCACGAGCACCACCGCGCCGGCGGTCAACCCGGCCACCAGCACTCCGGCGGCGTCGACGGCGAAGCCGAGCGCGGCGAGCCGTCGCTCCAGCCGGGCCAGGCGCCGGGCCCGCCGATCGGCCGCCGCCAGCGCGTTCCCCGTCGCACCGAAGGCGGCCAGGTCGGCAGCGCCGTGGGTGAGGTCGACCGCGTCGGTGGCGAGCGCGCCGCGCAGCGGCGCCACCTCCGCGCTCGCCCGTCGGGTCAGCACGGTCGCCAGCGTCGGTAGGGCCACGGCGGCCACCAGCAGGCCGGCGGCGAGCGCGAACGCGGCCGGCAACGAGACGAGCGCGGTCAGACTGACGGCCAGCACGCTCACCAGCCCGGCCGCGGCGGCCGGCACGACCACCCGCAGCAGCAGGTCCTGCACCGCCTCCACGTCGGAGACGAGCCGGCTCAACGCGTCCCCGCTTCGCGGTGGGGCGCCGCGCCGGGCGGCCAGGGTGTCGAAGACCCGCGTCCGGACGTCGGTGACCAGGCGGAGCACCGCGTCGTGTCCGGCCAGGCGCTCGGTGTACCGCAGGACGCCCCGGCTGACCGCCAGCGCTCGTACCGCCACGATCGCCACGGTGAGCCGATCCAGCGGCGGCTGACCGGCGGCGGTCATCAGCAGCCAGGTCGCGGTCGCCATCAGGGCCAGCCCGGCGAACTCGGTGGCCGCGGCGAGCAACCCGGCACCGATCAGGCGCTTCAGGTAGGGCCGGGCGAGCCGCAGCACGATCAGCTCGGGCGGACGTCCGCTGCTCATCGCGCCTCCTCGCCACGCTCGACGCCACCACGAGGCACCACCACGCTGGGCCGGATGATCCGCTCGCTCATCCCTGCTCCCCGGCCGGTACCGGTGTCAGTTCGGTGACCCGCCCGTCCTCGACCCGCAGGATGCGGTCGACATCGGTCAGCAGCGCGGGCCGGTGCGCCACCAGCAGCGCGGTGCGGTCGGTGACCAGCCTGCGGGTCGCCGACAGCACCGCCGCCTCGGCGGCCGCGTCGAGGCGCGCGGTCGGCTCGTCGAGCAGCACCACCGGCGCGTCCCGCAGAAACGCCCGGGCCAGCGCCACTCGTTGCCGCTGCCCGCTGGACAGACCATGTCCCCGCTCGCCGAGCAGGGTGTCCAGCCCGTCGGGCAGGGCGGCGACCACCTCGTCCAGCGCGGCGGCGCGGACCGCGGCGTCGAGGGCGGCCGGCGGGGCGTCGGGACTGCCGAGTCGGATGTTGTCGGCCAGCGACGTGGCGAACAGGTGGGCGCGCTGCGGCACCCACGCCACCTGTCGCCGCCAGTCGTCGAGGTCGGCGTCGGCCAGGTCCACCCCGCCGACGGTGATCCGGCCGCCGGTCGGGCTCACGAAGCCGAGCAGCAGGTTGAGCAGGGTGCTCTTGCCGGCACCGCTCGGCCCGATGATCGCGATGCGCTCGCCGGGCCGGATGGTCAGCGAGACGTCCCGCAGCGCCGTGGTGCGCTCGTACGCGACGGTCACCGACTCGAAGCGGATCTCGGACCGGCCGTCCGGCCGTACGCCCGCCTGGGCCGCCCGGGCCGGGGGCGCCGAGCCGCTGAGGGTCAGCGCCTCGTCCAGCGCGGTGAGACCCTCCATGCTGGCGTGGAACCGGCTGCCGGCCGCCCGCAGCGGCAGGTACGCCTCCGGGGTCAGCAGCAGCACCAGCAGCGCGGTCTGCAGGGCCAGCCCGCCGCCGAGCAGCCGGATGCCGACCGGAACGGCGACCAGCGCCACCGACAGGGTGGCGACGAGTTCGAGCACCAGCGCGGAGAGAAAGGCGATCCGCAGCGTCTTCATGGTGGCCACCCGGTGACCGTCGGCCATCCGCCGTACCGCGTCGGTCTGCGCCCGGGCCCGCCCGAACGCGCGCAGCGTGGGCAGCCCCGCCACCATGTCCAGGAAGTGCCCGCCGAGCAGGGACAGCCGTCGCCACTGGCGCTCGGTGGCGGCCTGCGCCTGCCAGCCGAGCAGGGCCCCGAAGATCGGGATGAGCGGCAGCGTCAGTGCGATGATCACCGCCGAACTCCAGTCGGCGAGGAGGACCCGAGCCAGCACCGCCACCGGCACGGTGACGCTCAGCACGAGTTGCGGCAGATAGCCGGTGAAGTACGCGTCCAGCGCGTCCAGCCCGCGACCGGCGAGCGTTGCCAGTTGCCCCGCCCGCTGGCCGGCGACCCAGCCGGGCCCGTGCCGGGCGACCGCCCCCAACAGGTCGGCCCGCAGCGCCGCCTTGACCGTGGCGGCCGCCCGCGCCGACACCGTGCCCTGCGCCCAGACCACCAGCGAGCGGGCCGCGACGGCGGCCACGAGACCGGCCAGCGCGGCCCGGTCCAGTCGCCCGGTGAAGGCCGTGGCCAGCAGCACGGCCAGGGCGGTGGCCTGCGCCACGACGAGCCCGGCGGCGAGCACGCCGAGCAGCGCGAGCAGCGCGAGATCGCGTCGGGCGGCAGGGACCCGGCGCAGCAGGCGCGGGTCGAAGGGGCGGCGGTTCACCAGTACACCGGTGCCCTGCCGTCGGTCCGTCCCCGGAAAATCCACCAGCACATCGCCTGGAAGCCTAGTAGGGCCGGCAGGAGCGGTACCGTCAGCCAGCCCAGCAGCCGCAGGGTCGCCGCGCTGGCCGCCGCTTCGGTAACCGTCAGTGACGCGCTCGGCTCCACGGTCGACACCAGCACGTAGGGCCAGAGGGTCGCCCCGATCAGCAGCACCGGCAGTGCGAGCGCCGTCGCGGTGGCGGCGAAGGCCAGGCCGGGCCGTCGCCGTCCGAGCGCCGCCCGCCCCGCGAGCAGCGCGCCGACCAGCAGCACCACCAGCAGTACGCCGATCGAGGGGCGCTGCGCCGTGTCGCGTACCCGGTCGGAGAGCAGGCCGACGACGCCGGCCGCGCCGACCGCGATGATCGCGCTGAGGATCATCCGGCGGGCCAACGGCCGCAGCCGGTCGCCCTCGACGGCGGGCAAGCGGAGCGTGAGGAAGGTCGCACCGTGCGCCGTGACCAGTGCGACCACGGCCAGCCCGGTGGCGGCGGCGAACGGGGTGAACAGGTGCGTCACCCCCGCCACGTGTCCGTCGGTCCGCAGCGGCACGCCCTGGAGCAGTCCGGCGAGCACCACACCCCAGCCGAGCGCGGCGAGCAGGCTGCCGACCACGATGATCCGGTCCCAGGTGGCGCGGGCCCACCGGCTGCCCGGTCGGCTGCGCAACTGCACTCCGGCGGTCACCAGGATCACCCCGGTCAGCGCGGCGGCCACCGCCGGGTAGCTGCCGGCGAGCAGTTCCCCTTCCAACACGGGGAACGCGCCGAACAGGATGCCGACGGCCGCCACCAACCACACCTCGTTACCGAGGAAGAACGGCCCGACGGCGTTGAGGGCGGCGCGTCGGCGATGCGCGTCGGCGCCCCGGGCGAGCAGCAGGCCGACGCCGTAGTCGTAGCCGCCGAGCACCAGGTAGCCGGCGAAGAAGAGGCCGAGCAGGACGTACCAGGCGAGTTCCATCTCCGGGCTCCTCAGATGAAGGCGGGTTCGGGGCGCGGGTCGTCGGCCGGCGGCTGGGCCGGTGGGCGGCCGAGCGCGGGGTCGGCCGCACCCCGGGCGGCGTACCGGGCCAGCAGCACCCAGTTGGCGACGGCGAGCGTGCCGAGCAGCAGGGTGAAGCCGGTCAGCGACGTCACCATCAGCCAGGGACCGACCGGCGAGACCGCCTGCTCCACCGGCAGCAGCCCGTACGCCACCCAGGGATGGCGGCCGACCTCGCGGGCGATCCAGCCGAGGATCAGGGCCACGAACGGCAGGGGCAGGGTGAGCATCAGCAGCCAGAGCGGGAACCGGAGGCGGATGATCCAGTCCCGCCAGAGCAGCGGTACGAACAGCCAGAGCAGGCCGAGCGCGAAGCCTATGAGGATCATGAAGCCGAGACCGACGTTGGACAGCGTGGGCGGCAGATAGTCGCCGGGACCGAACCGGGCGGTCCAGTCGGCGACCAGGACGTCGGCCTCCGGGTTGCCGCCGAACTTGGTGGGCTGCACATCGCCCACGGGCCCGAACTGGGCGAAGCCGAACCCCTGGACGAGGCTGATCGCGAGTGCGGCGGTGACCAGTCCGATCCGCAGCGAGGTGCGGAACAGCGCATGGTCGTTGGTGCGCCGGTCGAGGTGCCAGGCACTGACCGCCGCCATCAGCAGACCACCGGTCAGCAGGGCCGCCGAGACCACGTGCCCGAGCGCCATCCACAGGGCGGGGTTGGTCAGCAGTGCCGAGAAGTCGGTCAGGTGAGCGACCCCGTCACGTACCTCGTAGCCGACCGGGTTCTGCAGCCAGGAGTTGGCCACCATGATCCAGAACGCCGAGGCGTACGCGGTGATCGCGACGCCGTAGAGCAACGCGAGGTGGACGCCGCGGCGCAGCCGGTGCCAGCCGAAGATCCACATGCCGAGGAAGGTCGACTCCAGGAAGAAGGCGACCAGGGTCTCGATCGCCAGCGGGGCCCCGAAGACGTTGCCGACATAGCGCGACAGCCCGCTCCAGTTCAGCCCGAACTGGAACTCCATCACGATGCCGGTGGCGATGCCGAGCACGTAATTGATCACGTACAGCTGGCCCCAGAAGCGGGTCAGCCGCTCCCAGCGGTGATGGCCGGTGACCACCCAGGCGGTCTGCATCCCGACGAGCAGCGTGACCAGGCCGAGCGTGACGGCCACGAAGAGGAAGTGGACCGAGGCGGTCGTGGCGAACTGCAGGCGGGCGAGGAGCAGGGTGTCCATGACCGGCTCTCCTGGGACGGGGATCGAGGCAGATAGGGAGCCTACACGTAGGAACGCTACCTATAGGGCCGGTGGGAGCCGAGACCGGGATGATCAGGGTCAGTTCAGGGTTGTCAGCTCAGGAAGAGCGAGACCGGCAGGGCGGCCACGGTCACGGTCACGGTCAGGGCGGCGGCACCGAGCAGTCGGGGCGGGCGCTCCGTGGCCAGCAACCGCTGCACCCGTACGTCCAGGTCCCGGTCACCCATGCCGAGCGCGCCGACGGGCGTGATCCGGTTGCCGGCGGCGGCGAACCGACGCAGCGCACCCGCCAGTGGGGCCTCGGCGTGCAACTCGCGGGCCTTGTCGTCGGCGCGCATCTCGACCAGCAGGGCCACCCGCTCGTGCGCGTCGCGAACCCAGCGGAACCAGGGCAGCGCCCGGCGGAGCGCGGTGAACGGCAGCAGCACCAGGTCGTGCCGCTCCTGCGCGTGTGCGCGCTCGTGGGTCAGCACCGCCGCCAACTCGGCCCGGTCGAGCAGGCTGAGCGTGCCGGCGCTGACCACCACCCGGGGCCGCACCCCCGGAAGGCAGTACGCGGCCGCACCCGGGTGGTCGAGCACCAGCGCGCCGGGCACCGTCGGATCCCGCCGGGCGACCAGGGTGAGCAGGTCCCGGTGCCGACGCTGGGCGCGTACCGTGCCGTGGATGCTGCGTACCGTCGTGGTCAACAGCACCGCCCCGATGCCGAGACCGACGCCGACCAGCCCCAGGTGCACGGCACCGAGACCGGCGGGCAGGCTGCCCTGCCGCAGGTCGTCCACGAGCGCCAGCAGGGCGGTCCCGGTGCCCCGCTCGTACGGGGCGAGACCCATCGCGATGGGCAGGCCCATCGCGGAGAGGCCGACCCCCAAGCCGATCGCCTGCCAGCAGAGGATCGCCACCCGAGGGCTGCGCCACGTCCAGGTGGCGCGGGCCAGCACCTGAGCGATCAGCCAGCACGCCAGCATCGAGGCGGCGAAGTGCAGGGTGTGCGCCACGGCGTCGCCCTACCGCTCCGCGGCCTCGTCGGCCAGGCCCGGACGCGTCGTCCGGTCGGTCTGCGGTGCATCGACCCGGTCGGTCAACTCGCGGCCCGGATCGCCGGTCACCGCCCCGGGCGGGTCGGACGCCATCCCGGCCTCGGCGGCGAGAGCGGCGCGCAGCACGTCCGCCTCGGTGCCGGTGACCGAGCGGGCGAACCGGACCAGCGCCGCGTCCCGGCTACCACCCAGGTCGAGGGCGTCCAGCATGAGCTGGGCGATGTACGCCTCCCGGCTGGCCGAGGCACGGTAGCGCCACGCCCGACCCTCCCGCTCGCGCTGCACCATGCCCTTGCCGGCGAGCCGGTCCAACACGGTCATCACCGTGGTGTACGCCAACTCCCGCCCGTCCAGGGCGTCGGCCACCTCGCGCACCGTGACGCCGTCCGACGTGCCGGGAACCGCGTCCCACAGCACGTCCATCACCGCACGCTCAAGATCCCCCAGCCGAGTCACCCCTGAATCCTACCCCCCGTAGTAGACCCACCCCCACACCCTGCCTCAGTCCCGGGCCGTGCCAGCAACTTCGGGGATAGTGCTGCCTCACTGTTGGCTGTGCCAGCAACTTCGGGGATGTTGTCGTCGGGCGCCGGGTCACGCCGTCGACCAAGGAGCCGACGCTGGGCAGCACCCCGCCAGCCGTCACCCACCGACGGTCCGTGCCCACGTCCGGAAACCCCCAGAGCACAGACCGCTCAAGCCCCCTTGGGATGCCAGACGGTCTTCGTCTCCAGCAGGGAAGTCATCCGCGTGAGCCCAGGATCCGCCGACCAGTCGTGATCCTGCGGCACCGGCCGGAGCACCCGCTTGAGGTTCTCCGCCGCCTTGATCTCAAGGTCGGCGGCCAGCTCCGGGTCGGTCACGCCGGTCAGGTCGGTCGCGTTGACGTCCATGTGCGCGGCCAGCGTGGGCACGGTCTCGGAGAGGCGACCGGTGAGGATGTTGACCACCCCGCCCGGCAGGTCGGAGGTGGCCAGCACCTCGGCCAGGGTCACCGCCGCCAGCGGTGCCGCCGGCGAGGCGGCCACCACCACCGTGTTGCCGGTGACGATCGCCGGGGCGATCACACTGACCAGGCCGAGCAGCGCCGGTGCCTCGGGAGCCACCACCGCCACCACGCCGGTCGGCTCGGGCGCCGACAGATTGAAGTACGGCCCGGCCACCGGGTTCGCGCCCCCGTACACCTGTGAAAGCTTGTCGGACCAACCGGCGTACCAGACCCAGCGGTCGGTCGCCGCGTCCACCTCGTCGCCCGGCACCCCCAGGGCGACGAACTGCTCGCGCCGGCCCTCCAGCATCTCGGCGACCCGGTAGAGGATCTGACCCCGGTTGTACGCCGTGGCGCCGGCCCACCCCTTCACGGCGGCCCGGGCGGCCACCACGGCGTCCCGCGCGTCCTTGCGGGAGGCCAGCGACACGTTGGAGTCCTGCACGAGATACGACCGTCCCGACTCGCTACGCGGGAACTTCCCGCCGATGAAGAGCTTGTACGTCTTGCGTACCGCGACCCGCTCAGACATTGAGGTACGCCTCCAGCCCGTGCCGGCCGCCCTCGCGACCGTAGCCCGACTCCTTGTAGCCGCCGAACGGCGAGGTCGGGTCGAACTTGTTGAACGTGTTGGCCCACACCACCCCGGCGCGCAGCCGGTCGGCCATCCACAGGATCCGGGAGCCCTTCTCGGTCCAGATCCCGGCCGACAGCCCGTACGGCGTGTTGTTGGCCTTCTCCACGGCCTCGGCCGGGGTGCGGAAGGTCAGCACGGACAGCACCGGGCCGAAGATCTCCTCCCGGGCGATCCGGTGTGCCTGGGTGACCCCGGTGAAGATGGTCGGTGCGAACCAGAAGCCCTGCTGCGGCAGTTCGCAGGGCGGCGACCACTGCTGCGCGCCCTCGGCGGCACCGGCCTCGGTCAGCTCCCGGATCCGGGCGAGCTGGGCGGCCGAGTTGATGGCTCCGATGTCGGTGTTCTTGTCCAGCGGGTCGCCGACGCGCAGTCGGGCCATCCGGCGCTTGAGCGACTCCAGCACCTGCTCGGCGACGGACTCCTGGACCAGCAACCGCGAACCGGCGCAGCAGACATGCCCCTGGTTGAAGAAGATGCCGTTGACGATGCCCTCGACCGCCTGATCGACCGGGGCGTCGTCGAACACGATGTTGGCGGCCTTGCCGCCCAGCTCCAGGGTCAGCTTCTTGCGGCTGCCGGCGACCGCGCGGGCGATGGCCCGGCCGACGTCGGTGGAGCCGGTGAAGGCGACCTTGTCGACGTCGGCGTGCTCGACCAGCGCCCGGCCGGTCTCACCGGCGCCGGTGACGATGTTGACCACGCCGGCCGGCAGGTCGGCCTGCTGGCAGATCTCGGCGAAGAGCAAGGCGGTCAGCGGCGTGGTCTCGGCCGGCTTCAACACCACCGTGTTGCCGGCGGCGAGGGCGGGTGCGATCTTCCAGGCCAGCATCAGCAGCGGGAAGTTCCACGGAATGACCTGCGCCGCCACGCCGAGCGGCTTCGGGTCCGCACCGAAACCGGCGTGCGGGAGCTTGTCGGCCCAGCCGGCGTAGTAGAAGAAGTGCGCGGCGACCAGCGGCAGGTCGACGTCGCGGGACTCCCTGATCGGCTTGCCGTTGTCCAGCGACTCCAGCACGGCCAGCTCGCGGGAGCGCTCCTGGATGATCCGGGCGATGCGGAACAGGTACTTGGCCCGGTCGCGGCCCGGCATCGGACCCCAGACCTGCTCGTACGCCCGGCGGGCCGCTCGGACCGCGCGGTCGACGTCCTGGCCGCCGCCCTCGGCGATCTCGGCCAGCACCTCCTCCGAGGCCGGGTTGATCGACTTGAAGCTGCCACCGTCGGCCGGGTCGACGAACTTTCCGTCGATGAACAGCCCGTAGGAGGCTTTGATGTCCACCACCGAGCGGGACTCGGGGGCGGGTGCGTATTCGAACATCGCGGTCAGTCCAGGGTGAAGTAGTCGGGGCCGGCGTAGACGCCGGTCGTCAGCTTGGTGCGCTGCATCAGCAGGTCGTTGAGGAGGCTGGAGGCGCCGAAGCGGAACCAGTCCGGGTCCAGCCAGTCGGGGCCGACCGTCTCGTTGACCATGACGAGATACTTGATCGCGTCCTTGGTGGTCTTGATGCCGCCGGCCGGCTTCACGCCCACCTGCCGCCCGGTGGCGGCCCGGAAGTCGCGTACCGCCTCCAGCATCACCAGGGTCACCGGCAGCGTGGCGGCGACCGGAACCTTGCCGGTGGAGGTCTTGATGAAGTCACCACCCGCGAGCATCGCCAGCCAGGAGGCCCGGCGCACGTTGTCGTAGGTGGCCAGCTCGCCGGTCTCCAGGATCACCTTGAGGTGGGCGTCGCCGCAGGCTTCCTTGGTGGCGACGATCTCGTCGTACACCTCGGAGTAACGACCGGCCAGGAAGGCGCCCCGGTTGATCACCATGTCGATCTCGTCGGCGCCGGCCTCGACGGCCGCCCGGGTGTCGGCGAGCTTGATCTCCAGCGGTGCCTGGCCCGACGGGAACGCCGTCGCCACGCTGGCCAGGTGAACTCCGCTGCCGCGCAGCACCTCGGCCACGTGCGGGACCATCGCCGGGTAGACGCAGACCGCGCCGACGTGCGGGCAGGACGGGTCGGCCGGATCGGGGCGCAGTGCCTTGGCGGCGAGCGCCCGCACCTTGCCGGGCGTGTCCGCACCCTCCAGCGTCGTCAGGTCGACCATCCGGATGGCGAGGTCGATCGCCTGGGCCTTGGCGGTGGTCTTGATGGATCGGGTGCCGAGTTGGGCTGCCCGCTGCTCCGCGCCCACCTGGTCCACGCCCGGTAGGCCGTGCAGGAAGGTCCGCAGAGCGGTCTCGGATCGTCCCAGCTCGGAGAGGTCCGACCGGGCCGACGTCGCTGTCGCCGTCATGCCCCGAAGTCTACGCAGGTTGACGCCGCGTGATCTTGGCCACTGCGGTCGTCGGCGTGCTCGTGGGTGAGCGACGTCGCTGGTCGCGGCCGGGGCCCGCGCGCCGATGTGCCGGGCGGGTAGGTTGAGCGATCGTGGACGTACTCGTCATTGACCACCCGCTGGCCCAGTCCCGGTTGACCGCCATGCGGGACGAACGCACCGATTCCTCCTCGTTCCGGGCGGCGCTGCACGAACTCACCACCATGCTGGTGTACGAGGCCGCGCGCTCCTTCCCGGTGGAGCGGTACCCGGTGCAGACGCCGGTCACCGCCACCGAGGGCACCCGGCTGGCCAACCCGCCGCTGCTGGTGCCGGTGCTGCGGGCGGGACTCGGCATGGCCGACGCCGCGCTCGGGCTGCTGCCCGAGTCCTCGATGGGCTTCGTCGGGCTGGCCCGCGACGAGGAGACGTTCGAGCCGCGCGCCTACATGGAGTCCCTGCCCCGGGATCTCGCCGGGCTTCCCGTGCTGGTGCTCGACCCGATGCTGGCCACCGGGGGCTCGCTGGAACACTGCTGTCGGCTGTTGGCCGAGCGCGGCTGCACCGACATCACCGTGCTCTGCGTGCTCGCCGCACCCGCCGGCATCCAGCGGCTGGAGCGTTCCGGTCTGCCGCTGCGTCTGGTCACCGCCGCCATCGACGACGGTCTCAATGACAGCATGTTCATCGTGCCCGGCCTCGGCGATGCCGGTGACCGGCAGTTCGGCGGCATGCCCCGGTTCTGAGTGCGGTTTGTCCTGCGGGTGGTGGCGTCCAGCGGCTAGCGTCTCGGGCCATGACTGGTGTGCCGCTCGCCGAGGAACTGCTCCTGCTCGCGTACGACGACGAGACGGGTAAGGCGACCCTGCCGCGGATCAGCCTCGACCTGGGCATGGCCGCCGCGGTCCTGATCGAACTGGCCCTGGCCGGGCGGATCGCGTACGCCGACGGAGCCCTGACCGCGGTGGACCAGACGCCGACGGGGGAGCCGGTCGTCGACTCGGTGCTGGCCAGGATCGCGGCCGACACGCCGCACAGCCCCTCGTCCTGGGTGCAGCGGCTGCGGCACGGCCTGCGCGACCGGATCCTCGGCGACCTCTGCGACCAAGGGGTCGTCCGCGATGTCGACGAGACCGAGCTGGGCTTCATCCACGTGCACCGCTATCCCGTGGTTGACCCGTCGGTGGAGGAGGAGACCCGGATGCGGCTCGCCTCGGCGCTCACCGGTGCCGCTCCGGACGAGCGCACCGCGGCCCTCGCGACCCTGGTCGCCGTGCTACGGATGGAATCGACGCTCGGGGTCAGTGGAGAGGCCGCCGACGACGCCCGCCGCCGACTGGAGGAGATCGCCAGCGGCGCCGGCTTCTCCGGCGAGGTCAGCCTGGACGACTCCGTGATCCGTCCCTCGGTCGCCCTGGTGGTGGCCGCCCTGGGCCGCGCCGTCGAACACGCCCTCGGCCCCCGCCGCTGAGGTGTAAGGAAGGGCCCCCTATTAACGCCTGCTGTAGAGGAAGGGCCCCTTGTTAACACCGCGAGCGAGCGCCGGGGCGCTGGGCGGCATCCGGCGTCGGTGCATTGTTAATAAGGGGCCCTTCCTATACCGGAAACGTTAATAGGGGGCCCTTCCTTACACGCCCAGGGCGGTGGCGATTTCGGTGCGGAGGGTGGTGACGGCGGTGGCGGCGCGGGTGCGGGCCGCGGGGGTGTCGCCGTCGGTGACGGGTTCCACCACCTCGAGGTACGCCTTGAGCTTCGGTTCGGTGCCGGAGGGGCGGATCACCACCCGGGCGGTCCCGGTGCGCAGGATCACCACATCCGCCTCGGGAAGCAGGTCCTGCGCCTCGGAGACCGGCTGGCCGAGCAGGGTGGTCGGGGTGGCCGCGCGGATCCGGGCCATCGCGTCGGCGATCAGGCGCAGGTCGTCGACGCGTACCGAGAGCTGGTCGGTGTGGTGCACGCCGAACTCGGCGGCCAGCTCGTCCAGCCGGTCGGTGAGCGTACGGCCCTGCGCCTTGAGGCCGGCGGCCAGCTCGGCCACGGTCAGCGCGGCGGTGATGCCGTCCTTGTCGCGTACGTGGTCCGGGGCGACGCAGTAGCCGAGCGCCTCCTCGTAGCCGAAGACCAGCGGCTCGCTGCCGTCACCGGCCCGGACGATCCACTTGAACCCGGTCAGCGTCTCCCCGTAGGGCAGCCCGCGGGCGGCGCACATGGCCCGCAGCAGCGACGACGAGACGATGGTGGTGGCGTAGAGTCCGGTCACTCCGCGCCGCATCAGGTGGTCGGCCAGCAGCACACCCACCTCGTCCCCGCGCAGCATCCGCCAGCCCGAACCCTCGCGGACCGCGACGGCGCAGCGGTCGGCGTCGGGATCGTTGGCGATGGCCAGGTCCGCGTCGGTACCCGAGGCGAGCGCGATCAGCCGGTCCACCGCGCCGGGCTCCTCCGGGTTGGGGAAGCTGACGGTGGGGAAGTCCGGGTCCGGCTCGGCCTGGTCGGGCACCACGCCGGGCACCGGGAAACCGGCGGCCGCGAACGCGGCGGTGAGCACCGCCGCCCCGACACCGTGCAGCGGGGTGTACGCGACGGTCAGGTCCCGGGGGCCACCCGGCGGGATCACCTCGACCGCGCGTGCCACGTACGCCGCGGCCAGGTCGTCGCCGAGCACCTGGCCGGCGGGGCCGAGCGGCACCTCCGCGAGGGGACCGACCGCGCGGATGGCGGCCTCGATCCCGGCGTCGGCCGGCGGCACGATCTGCGCCCCGGCACCGAGGTCTCCACCCAGCTCGGCACCGAGGTACACCTTGTAGCCGTTGTCCTGTGGTGGGTTGTGGCTGGCGGTGACCATCACCCCGGCGACCGCCGCCAGGTGCCGCACCGCGTACGCGAGCACCGGGGTGGGCAGCGGGCGGGGCAGCAGCAGCGCCGGGCGTCCGGCGCCGGTGGCCACCCGGGCGGTCTGCTCGGCGAACGCGCGGGAGCCGTGCCGGGCGTCGTACCCGATCACCAGCGGGCCGGTGCCGCCCTGGGCGGCGAGCCAGGCGACCAGCCCGGCGGCGGCCTGGGTGACCACCGCGAGGTTCATCCCGTTGGGGCCGGCGCGCAGCGGCCCGCGCAGCCCGGCCGTGCCGAAGGTCAGCGGCCCGGCGAACCGGTCGGCCAGCTCTGGTGCGCTGCCCGGCAGCCGGTCGAGCACCCCCCGCAGCTCCGCCCGGCCGGCCGGGTCGGGGTCGTCGGCGAGCCAACGTTCGGCCCGCTCGCGGATGGTGTCGAGGTCAGTGTGCTCCGCCGCCATGGCCTCTTGATAGCACGGCGGCGGATCTCCACGGGCGTGCGCCCCAGCTCCGACAGCCGTTCAGCCGGCCGCCGTGAGCTGGAACGACTTGAGCATCTCCTCGTAGATCGGCTTGCTCTCCTCGAAGCGGGCGTCGTTCGAGGTGAGGTAGAAGGAGTAGAGCCGCCCGTCGTGGGCCACCCCGTGCCAGATGCCGTGCCGCATGCTCTCACCGTTGCCGCAGGTGTACTCGAACTCGGCCGAGGGCTTGCCGGCCAGCTCCTTCTCCGCCATGGCGATCTGGGTGTACGGCTTGGCGCAGGACGTCGACCGGGTCTTCAGGCCGTTCTCGGCGACCTGGGCCCAGCGCGCCGAGGTGCCGCTCCACTTCTCGTTGAGGATGCGCACCCGACGGCCGCTGTCCTCCGGGTCGGTGTAGTCGATGTAGACGCCACCGGCGGGCGCGGCCCGCTTCCAGCCCTTGGGCACCAGCATCTGCACGCCGCGCGCCGAGTGCTCCTGCATCTCGATGCCGGGGCCCTCGTCGGACGAGTTGGACGGCTCGGCCACCGGGGTGGCGGGCGGTTCGTCACCACCGCTGGCGAAGGCCACGATGCCGATCAGCAGGAGCACCGCGAGACCACCGGCCGCCGCGAGCTGGGTCCTGCGGGGCCAACCCTTCACCGTGTCGACCAGCCGGAGGCCGGCGGCCTTCGCCCGGTCGACCGGGCTGCCACCGTCCGGAGCGGGGCCCGGCGTGCCGTACGGCTGGCTGGGCGCGGCCGGCCACTGGGCTCCGCCGTAGCCGCCGATCCGTTGCGTCGCCTCGGGCTGGCTGCCGTAGCCGCCGATCCGCTGGGTCGCCTCTGGCTGGGTGCCGTAGCCGCCGAGCTGCTGGGTCGCGTCGGGCTGAGCGCCGTAGCCGAACACCTCCGGCCCGACGCGTTGGGTGGCGTCCGCGCCGATCCGCTGGGTGGCCTCCGCACCACCGTACGTGCGACCGGCGGACGGCGGCATCGCTGCGCCCGGGCGGGCCAGGGCGTCGGCACTGGTGTCCTCCATCGCGGCGGCGTTGGCCGAGGCGGTCTGGCCGGGGCGTTCCCCCCGGCGCAGCGCGGCGAGCCGGTCGGTCAGCGACTCGCCGGGGCCCAGCATCGCCCGGCCGCCGATCTGCCCGGACGGCACCGGCTTCGCCGGGGCGGCCGGCGCGCTGACCGGTGCGGGCTGCGGCACCGACATCACCGAGTACTGGTCGGTCATCGAGTTGACCCCGGCGGCGCTGCTGCTGAGCGGGCCGGCCAGCAGCTCGCGCAGCATGGCGCGGGCGGTGTGCACGTCGAGCCGGCGGGCGGGGTCCTTCTCCAACAGGCCCATCAGCACCCGAGTCAGCGGGCCGCTGCGCTGCGGCGGGGCCGGCGGATCCTCGACCACGGCGTGCATGGTCTCGATCGGGTCACCCCGGTCGAAGGGCGGCCGGCCCTCCACGGCGGTGTACAGCGTCACGCCGAGAGAGAACAGGTCGCTGGGTGGGCCGAACTCCTGCCCCATGGCCCGCTCGGGCGAGATGAAGTGCGGTGAGCCCAGCACCATGCCGGGCGTGGTGAGCTGCACGTCGGTGGGCATCCGGGCCACGCCGAAGTCGGTCAGCACGCAGCGGCCGTCCGAGCAGATCAGCACGTTGGCGGGCTTGACGTCGCGGTGCAGCACGCCGATAGCGTGGGCCACCTCGAGCGCGCCGAGCAGCGCGATGCCGATCTTGGCGACCACCCGCTGGGCGATCGGCCCGTCCTCGATCACCATGTCGGCGAGGCTGCGGGCGTCGAGCAGCTCCATCACGATCCACGGCCGGCCGGCCTCGGTGACCACGTCGTACACCTGCACGACCGCAGGGTGGGCGATGGCGGCGGCGGCGCGGGCCTCGCGCAGGGTGCGCTCGTACATCGCGTCACGGTCGCTCGGTGCCAGGCCGGGCGGGAGGACGACCTCCTTGACCGCCACGTCGCGGCGCAGAAGCGTGTCTGTGGCCCGCCAGACCGTACCCATGCCACCGTTGCCCACCGCGGAGCGCAGCGAGTACCGGTCACCGATCACGGTGCCGGGTGTCGCGCGTCCGTTGGTGGGGATGCTGACTGGTCCGCCGCTCCACGTCGGGATCTGAGTCACAGAAAAGCCACCGGGGGAAGTCGAGAGGGCTGGGACACAACCCCCCTATCTTGCTGGTTCAGACGCCCGATGCGAAAGCCGGCGCGGCGGACGTTTCCAGTACTCAACGGTACGTGTGCAGGCACTCACCTCTTGTCGTCGCACGGGGGCGCGGTGTGCGGTATCCCTCACCCGACGCCCAGCCCGCGCGTCCTACCATCCGGTGATGAGCGAACGGCGGTCAAGCGAGTCCGGTTTCCCGATCAAGGGCGTCTACACGCCCGCCGATCTTCCCGGCGACCTGGACTCGCGGCTCGGCGCACCAGGTGAGTTCCCGTACACCCGTGGGGTCTATCCCACCATGTACACCTCCCGTCCGTGGACCATGCGCCAGTACGCCGGCTTCGGTACCGCCACCGAGTCCAACGCGCGCTACCACCAGTTGTTGCGGGCCGGCACGATGGGCCTGTCGGTCGCCTTCGACCTGCCCACCCAGATGGGGTACGACTCCGACGACCCGATCGCGCACGGCGAGGTGGGCAAGGTCGGGGTGGCCATCGACTCCATCGAGGACATGCGGCTGCTCTTCGACGGCATCCCGCTGGACAAGGTCTCTACCTCGATGACGATCAACGCGCCCGGTTCGGTGCTGCTGCTGCTCTACCAGCTCGTCGCCGAGGAGAACGGCGTTCCCGGCGCGGCGCTCAACGGCACGATCCAGAACGACATCCTCAAGGAGTACATCGCCCGGGGGACGTACATCTTCCCGCCGAAGCCCTCGCTGCGGCTGGTCGCGGACACCTTTGGCTACTGCCGGACCGAGGTGCCGAAGTGGAACACCATCTCCATCTCCGGCTACCACATGGCCGAGGCCGGTGCCTCGCCCGTGCAGGAGATCGCGTTCACGCTGGCCAACGGGGTCGAGTACGTCCGGGCGGCGATCGCCGCCGGGCTGGCCGTGGACGACTTCGCCCCCCGGTTGTCGTTCTTCTTCGTCGCCCGCACCACCCTGCTGGAGGAGGTGGCGAAGTTCCGGGCGGCCCGCCGGATCTGGGCCCGCCTGATGCGCGACGAGTTCGGGGCGAAGAACCCGAAGTCGATGATGTTGCGCTTCCACACCCAGACCGCGGGTGTGCAGTTGACCGCCCAGCAGCCCGAGGTGAACCTGGTCCGGGTGGCGGTGCAGGGGCTCGGCGCGGTGCTCGGCGGCACCCAGTCGCTGCACACCAACAGCTTCGACGAGGCGATCGCCCTGCCCACCGAGAAGGCGGCCCGGCTGGCCCTGCGTACCCAGCAGGTGCTGGCGTACGAGACCGATCTGACCGCCACGGTCGACCCGTTCGCCGGCTCGTACGTGGTGGAGGCGATGACCGCGGAGATCGAGGCGGCGGCGGACGCGCTGATGGCCCGGGTCTTCGAGCACGGGTCGGCGGTGGACGCGATCGAGGTCGGCTTCCAGAAGCGGGAGATCGAGCAGTCCGCGTACCGGATCGCACAGGAGATCGACTCGGGCGAGCGGGTGGTGGTCGGGCTCAACCGGTTCGCCATCGACGCCGAGGAGCCGTACGAGCCGTTGCGGGTCGACCCGGCGATCGAGGCGGCGCAGGCCGAGCGGCTGGCGAAGCTGCGGGCCGAGCGGAACGGTGCCGCCGTGGAGCGTGCCCTGGTCGAGTTGCGGGAGACCGCCTCGGGCACCGGTAACGTGCTCTACCCGATGAAGGCGGCGCTGCGCGAGCGCGCGACCGTCGGTGAGGTGTGCGGGGCGCTGCGTGAGGTCTGGGGGCGTTACCAGCCCTCTGACCGGTTCTGACCCGGGTCCCCCTCCACAGTTCCATCGGGCGTTGCGCGTTGCGCGTTGCGCAGCGTGTCGAACGGGTCGTCCCCGGGTACTCCGTTTTCAGTGATCACGTGGACGCACACGGTGTGCGGTCGGACGACCTCCGTACGTGTGAACGTCCATGGGTGCCCGTTGCCGGGAGTGGTCGGGTAATTGTCGTACGGTCAGTTAACTGACGCGACTAATGCGACAATTCGGAACGACGGCGGTGGTCCCGAGGAGATTCTCGGCACCCCGGGCACGATTACGCGTTGTAGGAGGTGAGGGGTGGATGACGGCGTCCGACCGCGATCTACCTGCTGTGCCGCTCGCCTACGGACGCTCTCAGCAGGGCATACGTGACGCTGTGCGGTCCGATCATCACCGGAACGAGGTTGCGCAGAGTCACCGTCGGGGGTCTACGCTGTCTGCTGTTCCCGATGATCCATCCATTTCTAGTGATCGAAGAGAATTCGACGTGACGAGTGCGTTGACGCCGTGTGCCGGCGGTTGGGCGTCAGCCTCAACCTCGCGTACGACCGCACCGGCCCCGCAGCCCCTGCCTGACGGCCTGGACGGGTTGCTCGCCCGGCTGGCGCCGGATCTCGTCACTGTCCGTCGACACATTCACGCGCACCCCGAACTGTCCGGGGCGGAGTTCGAGACCGCGGCCCTGGTGTTCCGGCGGCTGACCGGGATCGGCCTGCGGCCTTGGCTGCTGCCCAAGCGCAACGGTGTCATCTGCGACATCGGCTCCGGCGATGGTCCGCTGGTCGCCTTCCGGGCCGACCTGGACGCACTGCCGCTGGTCGACAGCAAGGACGTTGACTACCGATCGACCGTGCCGGGTGTCTGTCATGCCTGCGGCCACGACGCACACACCACCATCCTGCTCGGCCTGGCGGAGCTGCTCGCCCACCTCGCCGAGCGGGGCGGGTTGCCCGGTCGGGTTCGATTGATCTTCCAGCCGGCGGAGGAGTCGGTGCCCTCGGGCGCGCCGGAGGTCATCGAGGCGGGTGGCCTGGACGGCGTGTCGATGATCTTCGCGGTGCACTGCGCGCCGCAGTTTCCGGTGGGCTCGGTCGGCGTGCGTACCGGTCCGCTGACGGCGGCCTCGGCCACCCTGGAGATCCGCGCCAGCGGGCCGGGTGGGCACACCGCCCGACCGCACCTGACCACCGACCTGGTCGACCTGCTCGGCCGCCTCGCCGTCGACGTGCCCGCCCAGCTGAGCCGGCGCATGGACCCACGTTGGCCGGTCTCGGTCGTCTGGGGTGCGGTGCACGCCGGAGTCGCGTTCAACGCCATCCCCTCGGTCGGCTACCTGCGGGGGACGGTCCGCTCGTTGCACCGGGAGGCCTGGCACAACGCCGGCGAGATGATCGCGAAGCTGGTGCCGGACCTGGTCAGCGGTACCGGTGCCGACGTCGAGGTGGAGTACGTCCTGGGCTTTCCACCGGTCGTCAACGACAAGCACGCCTCCGACCTGATCGGCGCCGCGGCGACGCGGGCGTTGGGCCACGAGAACGTCTTCGAGGCCGAGGTGAGCATGGGCGGCGAGGACTTCTCCTTCTACCTGGAGCGGGTTCCCGGCGCCATGATCCGGCTCGGCGTGGCACCCCCCGGTACCAGCGAGCAGTGCGATACCCACCAACCCGGCTTCGACATCGACGAGCGGTCGATCGAGTACGGCGTACGGGTCCTCGCGCATACCGCCCTGATCGCGCTCGGCCACCCGGAACCCGGAACCGCCGCCCCGGGAGGTGTCCGATGAAACC
Source organism: Micromonospora aridisoli (assembly GCF_056150025.1). Taxonomy (NCBI): domain Bacteria; kingdom Bacillati; phylum Actinomycetota; class Actinomycetes; order Micromonosporales; family Micromonosporaceae; genus Micromonospora; species Micromonospora aridisoli. The sequence goes on from NZ_JAXCFK010000006.1 coordinate 119,780, forward strand.
TCCTCCGTCGCACGTCGAGGACCTCGTCGACCAGGTCGTGGAGCTGGTCGACGCGTTGACGCCGGACGGCTCGCTGGAGCCACCCACGCACCTCTGGTACGTCTGCTACGGCTCCAACATGAGCCTCCAGCGCTTGACGTACTACCTGGGAGGTGGCCGCCCTCCGGCGGGTGCGTTGACCTACCCGGGTTGCCGGGACAGCAGCCCGCCGAGTGACAGCCGGGCGATCCGACTGCCCGGTACCGTCTTCTTCGCCCTTGAGGCGCGGGCCTGGACCGGCGGGATGGCCTTCTACGACCATGATCACTTTGGCGGCACGCCCGCCCGCGCCTTCCGACTCACGGTCTCCCAGTTCTCCGACATCATGGCGCAGGAGATGTGCCTCGAGCCCGGAGACGACATCGACCTGCGCGGGGTGATGGGCCGGGGGAGACTCACCCTCGGACCGGGTTGCTACCAGACGCTGCTGCACCTCGGCGTGCTGGACGGACTGCCCGCCTTCACCTTCACCTCGCCGTGGCGCAGCCACGAGGTCGAACACCGCAAGCCGGCTGCGGTCTACCTCCGCCACCTGGCCATCGGGCTGGCCGAGGCACACCAGTGGTCACCCGTCCGGATCGCCGCCTACCTCAGTAGCCGACCGGGTTCGGTGGGCAGCTGGACGCCGGAGGAGATCCGACTCCTGTTGTCCGAGGACGGCACCGTCACGGCAACCCGAGCAGACGAGGAGGAGCGGTCGTGCATCCCAGGGTGACGATGGCCGATCCGGGCACCGCGAGCCTGTTCATGAAGCACCAGCGGGAACACGAGTGCTCCGACTGCGGTCACCCGTATCTCGACCTTGAGCTGACCGGGGCCGGTCCGCATGTGCGTCGGCGCCGGGTAGGCGGCGGCACGATCGTGGCCGACACCTCGGTCCCGCTGCGGGAGCTGCACGTGCTGCCGCACTGCGGTACGGAACTGCCCGCGGACCTGCTTGCCGCCGTCGATCCGGCGGACTACGGCAGGCTGGCCCAGCTCGTGCACGACAATCTGGACCTGGGCACGGCCGCCATTTACCGGCTGCTGGTGGAGGACATCGTCGCCGGGCGGGCCCCGGGCGTCGCGGTGGCCGGGTTTCACCTGTCCCGGATCATGCTCGACGCCAACCGCGACGCCGTGCACGAGCAGGTCCCGGAGAACCCGTACGCCGGCAGCGGCGAGCTGTACCGGGACTACCACCTCAGCGAGGGACTACGGCTGCGCGACGAGGAACTGCTGCCCTGGTTGGCGGCCGTCGACGACATGCTGCGCGAGCTGGGTGACCAGGGCTCCGTCTACCACCACCACACCTACGACGTGTACTCGATCAGCCCTCGCCCCTGGGACCGGGGCTTCACGCCCAAACGTCCGGCCTTCCAGCTGATCTGGAGTCGCCCGCTGGTCGGCCGGGCCGGTGAGCACGCAGCCGTGGGCGACCCGGGCCTGGCGCGGCTGGAGGACATCGAACGGGTCCGCGAGAGCATCCGGGACTTCCTGGAGGGGGAGATCGGCGTCGGAAACGGCACCGGTCAGGTCGACTATCCACTGCTGCTGCCGGTGCTGCCCTTCCGGGGCACGCGCCGCGGCGACCCCGCCGACTCCCCGCGTCATCTCGTCTACGACCTGCGCAAGGACCTGCTCGCCACGGATCGGCAACTACGCTCATGGGTGCGCATCGCGCCGTGGCGCTTCCCGGCGGCGGGACCAGCAGAGGTACCCTCTGGCACAGACGCCATCCCCTCCGTCAACGCGGGCTGAGTCGGGAGGATCCGGAGTGGCGGTTTGCCGATGAGCCAGGGCCTGGTACCACACGATCGTCCATGCCTGGAATTCGACGATCTCGTACGGTCCTTCCTCCCGTCGGGAAGATCGGAACGGCTGGTCGGTATCGAGGTCGAGTGTGGCCTGGTGCGCCCGGACTCGGGCAGGTCGGTCGGGTACGACGAGCCCGGCGGTACCCGCGCCCTGCTGGAGGCGCTGCTCGGCGCAATGGCGGGCGAGCCGGTTGTGGAGGACGGCTCCCTGGTCGGGCTCCGGCTCTCCGACGGTGCCACGCTCACCCTGGAGATGGCCGGGGCGATCGAGTACTCGTCCGCCCCGGCGGCCAGCCTCACCGAGGGACTGCGTCGAGCCCGGGAATGCCTGACCGAGGTGGCCCGGTTGGCCGCTCCGCTCGGCCTGCGGCTGCTGACCGGCGGGCAGCTGCCCTTCGACGCGCCGGACGGGATCCGGTGGACGCCGAAGTCGCGTACCGAGATCATGCGGCGCTACTTCGCCAGGCTCGGCGACGGTGGCCGGCACGGTGACCAGGTGATGGGCTTGACCCTCTCCACCCAGCTCAGCCTGGACGCGCTGGACGAAGCGGAATACCTCGACAAGCTGAAGGTGCTGCTCGCCGTCTCGCCGTTCCTCGCCGCCATCCTCGCCAACACTCCGGCGCTGGACGCGGGCGACGCGGTCAGCAGCGGCACCGTGTCGCGCCGGATGACCTACTGGCGGCGGATCGACCCGGCCCGTTGCCAGCACCTCACGGCCCGGCTGTACGAGGTGTCGTCACTGGCGGAGCTGGCCGAGACGCTGAGTGATCTACCCATGATCTACCGCCGTTCCCCCAGTGGATACGTCCCCGGTCACGCCGGGTCGTTCCGGCGGGTCGTACGCGAGGGCTTCGCAGACGGCACGATGCCAACCCTCGACGACTGGAGGACCCACCTACGCCAGGTGTGGCCGGCGGTGCGTCCGCGTCAGACACTGGAGACCCGTCTGCCCGACGGGCAGGCGTGGGAGCACCTTGGTGTGCTCCCCGCACTGTTCCTCGGCCTGGCCGAGGAACCGGCGGTCCGCCGCGAGGTGACCGACCTGCTGGCCGACCTGCGTACCGAGGCTCTCGACCTGATCACCATGAAGGCCGCGGAGAGCGGGCCGGACGGGATCGCCGCTCCCATCCGGGAGACCGCCGCGCAGCTTGTCGTGTTGGCCCACCGGGGGCTGGCCGCCCGGGTGGCCGAGGGGACGGAGTCCCCCGAGGTGCTCGGGCTGCTCGATCCGGCCCGGGAGTGGGCGGCGACCGGGCGCCCACCGGCGGAGACGTTGCGAGCCGCTTGGACGGGACCGTGGCGTCGACGCCCTGACCGCTACGTCGCCGCGATGGCCGTGCCGGAAGACTGACCGGACAAGATGGACGATCAATAACGGGATCCCGCTCGCTACGATCTTGTCATGGCATGCGTTGCCTGCTACCAGCGGTCGTACGGCGAAGGGGTGGCGGCGGTCGCCCGGATCTTCGCCCGCTACGGGTACGCGGACTGGGCGCGTACCGGCCCCTGTGCGCCGTGGTCCTCGCTCGACCTGCTACGCCATCTGCACGTGACGGCGCAGGAGAGCGTGACCGGATACCTGCACACCCTCCAGTTCGGTCCGAAGGAGCTGATGACCTCGGCGGAACTCGCCGAGTTCAACGCCAAGTCGCTGGCGGCACTGTCGGCCGTGGCGCCGCACGTCTCGCTGCGGAACTTCCAGGCCGCCGCGTGGCGTTTCCTCCGGATGGCTACCGCCGCCCCCGAACTGCCCAGCTATTCCTTCCGGGGCCGGACGTGGAATGCCCGGTGCAACGTCGGCGTGCTCGCCGTCGAGTGGCACCTGCACGCCTGGGATCTGGCCACCACCATCGGCCTGGCGTACCACCCCAGGGAGCCGGCCGTGCTGGCCGAGGCGTTCCGCGACGGGATGGCCTATCTCGACCCGCCCGCCACGGACGGCTGGCCGGATCTGCTACGCGCTGCGGGTCGGACGCTGGGGGTCGCCCACCCCGTCTGACGGGTGAGGAAATGGCGGTCGCGGCTGGGGTGGCTGCACCAGTGGTGTGGAGTTGGCGAGTCGCCACAACTCGCGGAAATGGTGCTCGAAGGCGGCCGCGACCCCCGCGTCCCGGATGCTGAATCCGTGCATCTCGCCCCGGTCGTCGACGGCGAAGCCGAGAAACACCACCGAGGAGTCGATCACCGCGAAGTTCTCGCCTTCCAGCTCCATCCCAGGTGGGTAACGCAGCACCCGTACGTGGTAGTTCTCGATCTTCTCGCCGAGGTCGATCTGCTCGTCGACCCATTCCTGGATGTCCGGGCTGTGGTGGGGCAGTCGGATGACCCGGTGCAGGTGCCGTTTGCCCGGCATCTTGCGGGCCCAGCGGATGGTCGCGGTGTAGTAACGGCGGGACTCGTCGGTCTGCTGCCGGGGCGCCTTGGCGTGCGAGAACACCGCGTAGACCGACTTGGAGCTGCGCTGGATGGCGTGCAGGGCCTCGCCGTAGAAGGCCGACGACGAGTCGTAGACCCGCAGCGGCGCACCGGTGGCGATCGACATGACCCGCCGCCGCGTGACATCCAACCAACGCAGGAAGATCAACATCGTCAGGAAGATCAGCGGGGTGGCCCAGTTCGCGCTGTCGATGAAGTTGAAGATGTTGTCGGCAATGCTGACCGCCAAGGCCACCACGAGGGCGAAAGTGATGAGCCGGGCTTCCAGCTCTTCCATCCTGGGCTGCGGAATGCGGTCGTTCGACAAGGGCGCCACCTCCCATCGACGCCACACTTCGCGAGCGGCCATCACGATAAGTATGTCAGAGCGCCGCTCTACGTGTTGCTCGTGGAATTCGCCCTCCACGGGATGGCCGATCGCGTCGACGGGACCGGCCACCACCGTGTCCGCAGTGCTCCGTCAGGGCGTGCTTCCGGTTCCCTGAGCCGCACGGAGCGTCTCCGGCTGGGCGGGGGCCACCGGCCCGCGGGGGGCCGGCACGGCCGGTCGGTTCCGCCGACGCCGCCGGGCCAGCCACCACAGCGCCGCCGCCGGCACACCGAAGACCAGCAGCCACGGCAGGACCGCCCCGAGCACGGTGAGCAGGACGGTCATCGAGGCCAGGAAGACCTTCCAACCACCCTTGAGTCCGACCAGGAAGCCGATCTGGCTCTCCTCCTCGGCGATGGTGACGCCCGGCCCGACCAGGGTGACGGTGATGGTGGACAACGCGGTCAGGTCGGCCAGCCGCCGCTTCTTCGCCTCCAGGGAGGCGAGGTCCGCCTCCCGCCGGGCCAGTTCGTTCTCGATGCTCACCAGGTCGCTGATCGAGCTGGCCTGGGCGAGCAGCCGCCGGGCGCTCTCCACCCGGGCCCGCTGGCTGGCGATCCGGGCGTCGAGGTCGATGGTCTCCTCCGTCACGTCCTGCGTGCCGATCTCCCGGCGCTCCTGCCGGCCGAGGCCCGCCAGCTCCTCCACGACCGCGTAGAACCGCTCCGCCGGCACCCGCAGCTCGAGGTCGGCCACCGCGTCGGCGTCGGAGCTGCGGCGCTGATCCCCGCCGACGAAGCCGCCGGCCCGGGTGGCCGCGGCGGCGGCGTCCCGCGCGGCGACGTCCACATCGTTCACCTGCACCCGCATCGATCCGGTGTAGATGATGGCCCGCTGGTCGACCTTGGTGTCCGCCGCCGCGCCGGCCCCGCCCTGCGTACCGGCCGGGGCGTCGCCGCCCTCCTGCGCCGGCGCCGGCGCGGCGGCCACGTCCTCGGCGGCCCCCGAGTCGCTGCCGCCACTGCTGCCGCTGCCACAGCCGGCGAGCATCAGCAGCGCGCCCAGTGTCGCCACCGCCATGGTTCCGTGACGGCGGGCTCTTCCGATCCCCATCCCCGTTCCCCTTCCTCCGGTCTGAGCGGGCAATGGCTCGGACGCCACACGCCACCGCGCAGGTTCCGGCAGACTGCGCTCAGGACGTCACGAATCGATATGGGAGGCATCACGATGCGGCTCACCAAGTACGCCCACTCGTGCCTGCGGGTCGAGCACGACGGGGGAGTGCTGGTCATCGACCCCGGGATGTTCAGCGAGCCGGCGGTGGCGTTGGACGGGGCCGACGCCGTGCTGGTCACCCACGAGCACCCGGACCACCTCGACGTCGAGGCGGTGAACCGGCAGTTGGCGCGGCGTCCCTTCGTCATCCACGGCCCGGCGTCGCTGGCCGGCACCCTCGGCGACGCGGCCGACGTGCTGCGTCCGGTGGCTCCCGGAGAGTCGTTCACCGCCGCCGGCGTCCCGGTACGCGCCCACGGCGGACGGCACGCGGTGATCCACCCCGACATCCCGGTGATCGACAACCTCGGCTACCTGCTCAACGACGTGGTCTACCACCCGGGCGACGCCCTGTTCGTCCCCGACGACGTCCAGGTCGACACCCTCTTCGCCCCGATCCACGCGCCCTGGTCGAAGTTCTCCGAGGTGGTCGACTTCATCCGGGCGGTGGCACCGCGTCGGGTCTTCGCGCTGCACGACGCACTGCTCAACGGCAACGGCTACGCGGTGCTCGACCGGCAGTACACGGCGCTGTCCGGCAGCGAGTACCAGCGGCTGGAGCCGGGCAGCCGGATCGACGGCTGAGCCGATGCCCGGCCCCCCACCCGACCTCGTCGAGCAGTTGTACCGCACGCCGCCGGACCGGTTCGTCGCCGCCCGGGACGACGCCGCCGCGCAGGCCCGTCGGGCCGGCGACCCGCGTACCGCCCGGGAGATCGCCCGGTTGCGTCGACCCACCGTGGCGGCCTGGCTGGTCAACCTGCTCGCGCTGGAGAGGCCGGAGCTGGTGGCCGAGCTGGCGCAACTGGCCGAGGCGCTGCGGGAGGCCCAGCGCGAGCTGCGCGGCCCGCGTCTGCGGGAGCTGTCCGCGCAGCGCCGGGCGGTGGTCGGCGCGCTGGTCGCCGAGGTACGCCGGCTCGCCGCCGGCGTCGAGGGCGCCCCGTCGGGCGGGAAGCTGCCGCTGGCCGAGGTCGAGGCGACCCTCAACGCCGCCCTTTCCGACGTGGAGGTGGCCGAACAGGTGCGTTCCGGACGGCTGCTGCGGCCGGCCCACTACGCCGGGTTCGGCGAGGTGCCCCGACCGCAGCTGCGCCTGGTGACCGGCGGGGAGGAACCTCCGCCCCCCGCCCCGGTCCGGCAGCGCCCACCGGACCGGGGCGCGCTGCGGGCCGAACAGGCACAGCGGGCCGCCCGTGCCGAGCGGACCCGCCGCCGCCGGGCGTTGGAGAAGGAACTGGCCCGGGCGCGTACCGACCAGGACCGGGCCGAGACGGAGCTGGCCGGGGCGGTGGCGGCTGAACGCGACGGGACGGCGGCGTTGGACGCCGTCGAGGCGGAACTGGCCGAACTGGAACGCCGGAGAGCCGTCGCCGAGCAGGAACTCAGCCGCTCCAGGCTGGCCCGCCGGGCCGCCGAACGGGCGGTCAGCACCGCCCGGCGACGCGCCGGCGAGGTCGAGGCCGCGATGGAGGCGCTGGACGCCGAGGAGGGGGATGCCGACTCGGAGGGTTGACCGGCAGACTGGTCCCCCATGGACGGACCTTCGGGCGGATTCCGTACCGGCGGACCTTCGGGCGGCGCCCGGTGACGCCGGAGCAGGTCGCGGCGGCCAGCAAGCCGGTGGTGCTCGCCCTCGGGGAGGCGTACACGCGGTGCCCCACCACGTTGCGCCGGGCCCGGCTGCTCGGCATCTCCGGGTGGGCCTTCTACGTCACCGGTCGGGCCGGCGCGCTGGGCGACGTACGCGCCGAGACCGTGGCGGCCGCGCTCGGTTTCATCGCGCCCGACGCCGTGGCTGACGGCTGGGACGCGGCCGCCCGCACGGTCCGGCCGTCCGAGGTGGCCGCGGCCAGCCTCGCCGAGTGCTGCCGGTGGGGCGAGCAGACGCTGGCCGACCTGCCCCGCGTCGACCGGCTCGCGGTGCTGGTGGAACGGGCCGTCGCGGCGGCCGACGCCAGCGGGATGCCATTGTTCGCGGCGTGGCGGGCCATGCCGTCGGACGCGGCGTCGCCCGGTGCCCGCGTCGCCACCGGCCTGCGCCTGCTACGGGAACACTTCACCGGCGCTCACCTGGTCGCCGTGCGTGCCAGCGGGATGACGCCGCTGGAGGCGGTGTTGGCCGGCCCCGAGGGATCCAGCGGCGCGATGGCCTGCGGCTGGCCGCCGCCGTACCCGTCGGTCGGGCCGCTGGTACGACGGCGGCTGTGGGCCGAGGCGGTGACCGACCGGCTCGTCGCGCCCGCCTTCACCGCGCTCGGTCCGGCCGACGGCGCGGAACTGGTCGAGCTGCTGACCGCGGCGCGGGCCCACGTGCCGGGCTGAACCCCTCCGGACCTGGACCGGGTAACCGCCCATCCCGGGACGGATCCCCCGCGGACCCGGGGTCGACGCCCGGCACCATGACGGTCGGTAGCAGACTGGAGCCGTGGGAGACGCGCTACGCCGACGCGGTGCCGGTGGGCCGGGACCGCAGCTCGGTGACGTAGTCGTCCGGCGCGCCCGCCTTCTCGGCGGCGTTCGCGATCTCCGAGAGGTACCAGGACGTCGGCAGGCCGCCCTCGTAGCCGTCGAAGACGTAGACCCAGGCGGTCACGTCGCCGTCCAGCGTCGAGACGCGGACGGTCAGCTTCCGGTACGTGCCGGAGGTGACGCCCTCGATCTCGTCCAGCTGGGCCGCGTCGTACGGGTGGATGTCGTAGAGCGCGACGAACACCCGGTCGCCGGGCGACTCGACCACCGTGCTGACCGCACCCTCCCAGCCGATGACGTCCTCACCGGCAAAGGTGAGCCGCCAGCCTTCCAGCCAGCCGATGCCCACCATCGGCGAATGCGGGCAGTAGGCGCGCATCCGAGCGGGGTCCAGGTTCGAGCCGTAGGCGGCGTAATGACGCACGGCGATGACGATAGCCCGGCCGGCGCGTGGGGGAGAATACGACGGTGCGTGTCGGACGTGTCGGGGAGAAGAAAGTCACTGTGAGCATGGAGAAAGGGCGGTCGTGGTGAGCCGAATCGTGATCATCGGCGGGGGGCCGGCGGGCTACGAGGCGGCACTGGTGGCGGCCCAGTTGGACGCCGACGTCACCGTCGTGGAAGCCGAGGGCGCGGGCGGCGCCTGCGTGCTCTCCGACTGCGTACCGTCGAAGACGTTCATCGCCAGCTCCGAGGTGGTGACCGGTTACCGGGACACCGAGGTGTTCGGGGTGCACTCCGACGGGCTGGAGGCGGTCACCGTCGACGCGCGGGCGGTTCACGAGCGGGTCAAGCGGCTCGCCCTGGCCCAGTCCGCCGACATCCACGCGAAGCTGGTCAAGGCCGGGGTCACCTTCGTGTCCGGGCGCGCCCGGCTCGGCGAGGACACCCTCGGCCACACCCACCGGGTGATCGTCACTCCGGACGGCGAGGAGGCCGCGTACGCCATCGACGCCTCGACGGTGCTGATCGCCACCGGCGCCACCCCCCGCCAGTTGCCGACCGCGCTGCCCGACGGCGAGCGCATCCTGACCTGGCGACAGGTCTACGACCTGCCGGAGCTGCCCGAGCACCTCATCGTGGTCGGCTCGGGGGTGACCGGCGCCGAGTTCGCCAGCGCGTACCTCGCGATGGGCATCGAGGTGACCCTGGTCTCCAGCCGGGACCGCGTGATGCCGCACGAGGATGCCGACGCCGCGCAGGCGATCGAGCGGGTGTTCCGGACCCGGGGCATGAGCATCCTGAACAATTCCCGGGCCGAGGGTGTCCGCCGCACCGCCGACGGTGTCGAGGTGGAGCTCTCCGACGGGCGCACGGTGTCCGGCTCGCACGCGCTGATCGCGGTCGGGTCGATCCCGAACACCGCCGAGCTGGGCCTGGCCGAGTACGGCGTCGAACTGGCCCGGGGCGGCTACGTGACGGTGGACCGGGTCTCCCGGACCAACGTGCCCGGCATCTACGCGGCCGGCGACTGCACCGGCGTGCTGCCGCTGGCCAGCGTCGCGGCGATGCAGGGCCGGATCGCCATGTGGCACGCGCTCGGCGAGGCGGTTCGGCCGCTGCGGCTGCGTACCGTCTCGGCGAACGTCTTCACCGACCCGGAGTTGGCCACCGTCGGCGTCTCCCAGGACGAGGTGGACGCCGGGAAGGTGCCGGCGCGTCAGGTGATGCTGCCGCTGGGCGGCAACGCCCGGGCGAAGATGGTCGAGATCGCGGACGGCTTCGTCAAGCTCTTCTGCCGCCCCGCCAGCGGGCAGGTCATCGGCGGTGTGGTCGTCGCGCCGAAGGCCAGCGAACTGATCCTGCCGATCACGATGGCGGTGGAGAACAACCTGACCGTCAACGAACTCGCGCAGACCATCACCATCTACCCCAGCCTCTCCGGCTCCGTCACCGAGGCGGCCCGCCAACTGATGCTCCACGAACTCGAATGACCCCCGTCCGTCCGGGGCGGGACGCGAGGGCGGCGGCCACGACGGTGAGCAGGGCCACCTCGGCGAGGATGAGGACACGTTCGATCAGGCCGTAGTAGGCGCGGTCGCCGGGGTACGCGGACCAGACCATCGTGGCGGCCAGCAGCAGGCTGGTCAGGGCCAGCGCGCGCAGCCAGTGGCCGGTCCGGGTACCGGCGGGCAGCCGGGCGGCGAGCAACCAGCCGGCGATCGGCAGGGCGGCGAAGGCGACCACCGAGGCGTAGCGGTGCACGTAGGCGGCGGTGCCCATGTCCGTACCGGGCGGGTTGGTCGGTACCAGGCCCGAGACCAGCAGCCCGCCCGCCCAGACCGCCAACAGCCACTCGGCGGCCCGGCCACGGCGACCTGCGGCACCGTCCGTCGTCGCGCTGCCGAGCGTCCTGACGCCCGCCACCCGCCCGGCCCGGCTCGTGGTGTCGAAGGCTCGCGAGCCGGGCCGTGGGTGGAGCCGGCCCAGGGCCGGGACGAGCACGGCGGAGGCGGCGGCGAGCAGCAGCATCGCCACGTGGATGGCCTGGCCGGAGTCCGAGACGGCGTAGTCGCTGACGGTCAGACTCACCGGGTCCAGGTCGGTCACGCCGGCGTGACCGATGACGGCGAGCACCGCCGCGAGGACGATCCCACCGAGGGCCAGTGCACCGCTGTTCCGGATTCCAGGCATGTCTCAGCCTGTCCTCGCCGGCACCCCAGCCGGATCCGGGACGAGCACCGAAATCCGACCCCGGGACCACCCCGACGGGCCATCCGGCATTTCCCCGGTGATCGTCTGCGATCAGTCGACCGGAACCTCGGCCGGTGTCGGGCTCAGCCGCGCGGTGACGAGCGCCAACGCCCAGCCGGTCAGCGCGAAACCGGCGGCGGCCGCCGCCGCGATGAGCACCATCCGCCAGGCGGAGCCGGTCAACGCCGCCCCGCCCAGGTGTCCCACCAGCCCGCCGTACGACGCCCAGCCCGCCGCCGCGACGCCGGCACAGGGCAGGAAGAGCCGGACCGGATACCCGCTGCGACCGGCGGCGAAGCAGGCGGCCATCCGGCCACCCGGCACGAAACGGCAGAGCAGGATCATCATCGGTCCGGGGCGACGCAGGCCCCGGGTGACGCGTCCGGCCACCCGCCGGGTGCGACCCGCGCCCGTCGGCCAGAGCGGGGTTCGGGGGCCTGCCGCCGGTGACCGGCGTGCCGAGGCGTAGCGCCCGAGCAGATAACAGGCCAGGTCCCCGGCGAGTACGCCGAGCGCGCCCACCGCGACGGTCGTCGGCAGGCTCAGCCCGCCGTACACGGTGAGTGCGCCGCCGGTCAGCATCAGCAGCTGGGTGGGGACCACCGGCACGAAGGCGTCCACGGCCAGCAGGGTGAACAGCGCGAGGTACGCCAGGTCGGGCGACGCCACCTGGGTGAGTAGTTCAGGCACCGAGCCACCTCGCGGACTTTGCCGATCGGAACGTACCGAGCCTGACGCGGTGTCCGGCGTCACCCGAGACCGGCCCTGCTCCGCCGTGACCAGCGACACCTCGCCGGTGCGGGCGGAGCAGCCCCGAAGACGGGCGCTCCACCAGAGCATATCGATGAAGATTGACGGCGAGGCGCGGTCGCCGAAATGTCCTCCGGCGGCGTACCGTTGTCGGCGCGCGGCCCGACGAGCGTCGGGTCCCCCGTTCCTGACGCCTGGGCCGCCGCCGGGCCGCTGGCAGGTCCCGTGCCAGCGGCCCGGTCAATCGACACCGGCACAGCCCTGGTGTGCTGTGCCGGCCCCGTCAATTCAGGTGCGGCGATCGGCCCGGTGGGCGTACGGTCGGCGCATGTGCAGTGCGGTGCTGACGACGACGCCGGGGAAGCCTGGCGCGCCGCACTGACGTCCTCGTCTACGCAAGTGCCCCGGGCGATCCGCCCGGGGCACTCGTGCGTCGTGGGTGAGGGGTCGTGTCGGGGCGTACCGCCAAGGGAGCTGACATGATCGACCACCGCCGGCTGGGCCGGGACCTGGACCTGTTCGCCACCGACCCGCTCTCCGGCGCCGGCCTGCCGATGTGGCTGCCGGCCGGTGCCGCCGCCCGGCACGCGATCGAGGAGTACCTGCGCGACCTGGAACGCCGGGCCGGCTACCAGCACGTGTACACCCCACCGCTGGGCCGGCGCGAGCTGTTCGAGGTGTCCGGACATCTCGGCTACTTCGCCGCTGAGATGTTCCCCCCGATGCGGCTGGGGGAGGCCGACGACGAGCTGATGCTCCGCCCGGCGCTCTGCCCGCACCACGCGCTGGTCTACCGGTCCGCCGGGCGCTCCTACCGGGATCTGCCGCTGCGGGTCGCGGAGATCGGGGGCATGTACCGGGCGGAACGCTCGGGAGTGCTCGGCGGACTGCACCGGGTACGCGCCATCACTCTCAACGACGCGCACAACTTCTGCGCCCTGGAACAGGTCGGTCAGGAGGTGTCGGAGATTCTGCGGCTGATCCGGGTCGCGCACGCCGCGCTGGGCGTGCGGTCGGCGGGGGTGCGGCTGTCGCTGCGCGGGCCGGGGGAGAAGTACGTCGGCGACGACGCGCAGTGGGCGCGGGCCGAGGAGCTGCTCCGCGCCGCGCTCGACGGGGTGCCGTATGCCGAGGCGCCGGGCGACGCCGCGTTCTACGGCCCGAAGATCGACATTCAGGTGCGGGACGCGGCCGGACGGGAGTCGACCATCTCCACCGTGCAACTCGACTTCGACAAGCCGGAGCGGTTCGATCTGTCGTACACCGCCTCGGACGGCACCCGGCGGCGTCCGGTGCTGGTGCACCGCAGCCTGGCCGGCAGCATGGAACGGCTCTTCGCGTACCTGATCGAGGTGCACGGGGGTGCCTTTCCGCCCTGGTACGCCCCGGTGCAACTGGTCGTGTTGCCGGTCGGCGACGGGCAGGCCGGTGCCACCGCGGACCTGGCTCGACGGGCCACCGAGGCGGGACTGCGGGTCGAGGTCGACCACGGCCGGTCACTCGGTGCCCGGGTCCGCGAGGCGGTACGCCGCCGGATCCCGTACGCCGCGGTGGTGGGTGCGCGGGAGGCGGCCGACGGCCGGGTGTCGCTGCGGCTGCGTGACGGGCGGTCCCTGGAACCGCAGCCGGTTGCCGAGGCGATCGCGCTGGTCACCGGGGTGGTGGCCGCCCGCTCCGGCGACCTGCTGCCGGCCGGCTGAGGTCGACGGTCGCGGTCGCGCTCGGTGTCCGACCGCGACCGCGACCCGGGTGACGCCGCCCGGTCGGTGATCCGGCACCTCTTCACCCCGGCGGGAACCGGCTGAACGGTGCCCGCACCACCGTCACCAACTGGTCGGCAGGGGCATCCCCTCGGTGTAGCCGGCGGTGCTCTGCACGCCGACCAGCACCCGGTCGTGGAACTCGTCCAGGGTGCGCGCACCGGCGTAGGTGAACGCGCTACGCACCCCCGAGATGATCTCGTCGATCAGGTCCTCCACCCCGGGACGGGCCGGGTCCAGGTACATCCGGGCCGACGAGATGCCCTCCTCGAAGATGGCCTTCCGGGCGCGGTCGTAGGCGCTGTCGTCGGCGGTACGCGCGCTGACCGCCCGCGCCGAGGCCATGCCGAAGCTCTCCTTGTAGCGTCGGCCGTCCTCGTCGGTGTAGAGGTCGCCGGGGGACTCGTAGGTGCCGGCGAACCACGAGCCGATCATCACGTTCGACGCCCCGGCGGCCAGCGCCAGCGCCACGTCCCGTGGGTGCCGCACACCGCCGTCGGCCCAGACGTGGCGGCCCAGGTCCCGGGCGGCCGCCGCGCAGTCCAGCACCGCCGAGAACTGCGGCCGGCCGACCCCGGTCATCATCCGGGTGGTGCACATCGCGCCCGGGCCCACCCCGACCTTGATGATGTCGGCACCGGCGTCGACGAGGTCGCGTACCCCGTCGGCGGTGACCACGTTGCCGGCCGCCACCGGGACAGCCGGGTCGAGGCCGCGTACGGTGCGCAGGGCGGAGATCATCCGCTCCTGGTGGCCGTGCGCGGTGTCCACCACCAGCGTGTCCACCCCGGCCTCCAGCAGGGCTTTCGCCTTGCCCGCCACGTCACCGTTGATGCCCACCGCCGCCGCGATCCGCAGTCGACCGTGAGCGTCCACGGCCGGCCGGTAGAGGGTGGCCCGCAGCGCGCCGGGCCGGGTGAGCACACCGACCAGCCGACCCTCGGCATCGACCACGGGCGCCAGTCGCCGCCGGCCGGCGGAGAGCCGGTCGAAGCCGGTACGCGGGTCCGCGTCGGCGGGCACGGTGTGCAACTCCGTCGACATCACGTGTCGGAGCTGGGCGAAGCGGTCCACCCCGACGGTGTCGGCCTCGGTCACCACGCCCATCGGCCGGCCGTCCTCGTCGACCACGATCACGGCACCGTACGCCCGCTTCGGCAGCAGGTGGATGGCGTCGCCGACGGTGTCGGTGGGGCCCAGCGCGATCGCCGTGTCGTGCACCAGATGCCGCTGCTTGACCCAGGCGACGACCTCCGCCACCACCTCGATCGGGATGTCCTGCGGAATCACGGCGATGCCGCCGCGCCGGGCCACCGTCTCGGCCATCCGTCGGCCGGCGACGGCGGTCATGTTCGCCACCACCAGCGGGATGGTGGTACCGGTGCCGTCGCCGGTGGCCAGGTCGACGTCGAGCCGCGAACCCACCTCCGAGCGCGCCGGCGCCATGAAGACGTCGTTGTAGGTCAGGTCGTATCCGGGAGTCGCGCCATTGAGGAACCGCACCCGGCCATCATGACTCAGCTGAGTAGCAGAGCCACCGCCACTGCGACCATCACCACCGCGATCACGCCGTCGAGGATCTGCCAGACCCGCCGCCGCGCGAGCAGCGGAGCGAGCCGGTACGCGCCCGCACCGAGCGCGGCGAACCAGACCACGCTGGCCGCCGCCGCGCCGATTCCGAACAGCCAGCGGTGCGGATGCTGCTGGGCGATGCCGCCGAGCAGCAGCACCGTGTCGAGGTAGACGTGCGGGTTGAGGTAGGTGAAGGCGAGGCAGGCCAGCAGCGTCGGGCCGAGCCGGGCCGGCGGCCGGTCGGCCGGCGTGAGCGCGCCGGGACGGAACGCACGACGGGCGGCGAGTGCCGCGTACCCGAGGAGGAACGCCGCCCCGCCCCAGCGGATCGCGGTGAGCAGGACCGGTCGTCCCGCCACCACTGAGCCCATCCCGGCGATGCCCAGACCGATCAGCAACGCGTCGGAGAGTGCGCAGGTCAGCACGACCGGCACCACGTGTTCCCGGCGCAGACCCTGGCGCAGTACGAAGGCGTTCTGCGCGCCGATGGCGACGATGAGGGCGATAGCCAGGGAGAAGCCGGCGACGACGGAGGTGAGCATGTGCCCAAGGTAGGAGCGCCCGATCAGATGAGTCCAGCTAAAGATTCTTCATCTGGTTAAGCTCAGCTGCATGAGCGGGCTCGACTCCACCCAGCTCCGTACGCTCGCGGCCGTCGTCGCGGAGGGCAGCTTCGAATCGGCGGCCCGGCTGCTGCACGTGACCCCGTCGGCGGTGAGCCAACGGATCAAGGCTCTGGAGGAGGCCGTCGGGCAGGTGCTCGTGCGACGCCACCGGCCGTGTGACGCCACCGAGGCCGGCCGTCCGCTGCTGCGCCTGGCCGGTCAGCTCGCGCTACTTGAGCGGGAGGCGCTGGCCGACGCCCGCGGGCCGTTCGGCGGCGGCCGGGGCCGCACCCGGGTCGCGATCGTGGCCAACGCCGACTCGCTCGCCACCTGGTTCCCGGCCGCCCTGGCCCGCCTGCCCGAGCAGCCGGAACTCTCCTTCGACATCCGGCAGGACGACCAGGACCACACCGCCGAGCTGCTACGCGCCGGCACCGTGACAGCTGCGGTGACCGCCCAACGCGAGGCGGTGCAGGGCTGTCGGGTACGCCGGCTCGGCGCGATGCGCTACCGGGCGCTGGCCGCGCCCGCGCTGATGGACCGGTGGTTCCCCGAGGGGCTGACCCGGGAGGCGGCCGCCCTCGCACCGGTGGTGGTCTTCGACCGCAAGGACCGCATCCAGCACCGCTACCTGCGTACGGTCACCGGGCGGACCTTCGACCCGCCCGTGCACTACGTGCCGTCGGTGCCCGCCTTCAACGAATCGATCCGACTGGGGCTCGGGTGGGGGCTGGTGGCGGAGCAGATCGCCGACGCCGACGTGGCCGCCGGTCGCTGCGTGGACATCGCCCCCGGCCGGGTGCTGGACGTCCCGCTGTACTGGCAGCACTGGCGGCTCGACTCGCAGGTGCTGACCGCGCTGACCGCGGCCGTCTGCGCCGTCGCCGCGGAGACTCTCCGCTGAACCGTCGTCGTGCCTCAGGCGATGGTGCAGATCGCCGCGCCGGCGGTGATCACCGCGCCGACCTCGGCCGCGAGGCCGCTGACCGTGCCGGCCTTGTGGGCGTGCAACGGCTGCTCCATCTTCATCGCCTCAAGCACCACGACCAGGTCACCCTCGGCGACCGTGTCCCCGTCGGCGACCGCGATCTTCACGATGGTGCCCTGCATGGGCGAGGTGAGCGAGTCCCCGCTCGCACCCGCGCCCGCCGTGGTCCCGCCACCGCGGCGGGTCGGCTTCCGCGCGGCGGGTGCGGAGCCGACCGTACCGGCGCCGAGACCGGCGGGCAGGCTGACCTCCAGCCGCTTGCCGCCCACCTCGACCACGACGGTCTCGCGCTCCGCCGGGCCCGCGACGGCTCCGGCGGCGGCGGTGAACGGCGGCACGGTGTTGTCGAATTCCGTCTCGATCCAGCGGGTGTGCACGCTGAACGGCTCGGCGGTGAACGCGGGATCGCGGACCACCAGACGGTGGAACGGCAGCGCGGTGGCCATTCCCTCGACCACCATCTCGTCCAGCGCCCGGCGGGCCCGCTCCAGCGCCTCGGCCCGGGTCTCGCCGGTGACGATCACCTTGGCGAGCAGGGAGTCGAAGTTGCCGCCGATCACGTCGCCGGCCGAGATGCCGGCGTCCACCCGCACTCCAGGGCCGGTGGGCAGCCGGAGCGCGGTGACCGTGCCGGGGGCGGGCAGGAAGTTGCGGCCCGGGTCCTCGCCGTTGATCCGGAACTCGATGGAGTGCCCACGCGGGGCGGGATCCTCGGTGAACCGCAGCTTCTCGCCGTCGGCGATGCGGAACTGCTCGCGTACCAGGTCGATGCCGGCGGTCTCCTCGGTGACCGGGTGCTCCACCTGCAACCGGGTGTTGACCTCCAGGAAGGAGATGGTGCCGTCGTTGCCGACCAGGTACTCCACCGTGCCCGCGCCGTGGTAGCCGGCCTCCCGGCAGATCGCCTTGGCGCTGTCGTGGATCTGGGCCCGCTGCGCGGCGGTGAGGAACGGCGCCGGCGCCTCCTCGACCAGCTTCTGGTGGCGGCGCTGCAACGAGCAGTCCCGGGTGCCCACCACGATCACGTTGCCGTGCTGGTCCGCCAGGACCTGCGCCTCCACGTGGCGCGGCTGGTCGAGGTACCGCTCCACGAAGCACTCGCCCCGGCCGAACGCGGCGACCGCCTCCCGGGTGGCCGACTCGAACAGCTGAGGAATCTCCTCCATCGTGCGGGCCACCTTCAACCCGCGTCCGCCACCGCCGAAGGCCGCCTTGATCGCCACCGGCAGACCATGGTCGACGGCGAAGGCGATCACCTCGTCGGGGCTGCCGACCGGGTCGGCGGTGCCGGGGACCAGCGGGGCACCGGCCCGCTGCGCGATGTGCCGGGCGGTCACCTTGTCACCGAGGTCGCGGATGGCCTGCGGGGTGGGACCGATCCAGGTCAGGCCGGCGTCGATGACGGCCTGGGCGAAGTCGGCGTTCTCGGAGAGGAAGCCGTACCCGGGATGCACCGCGTCGGCCCCGGAACGGGCGGCGATGTCGATGAGCTTGTCGATGCGCAGGTACGAGTCCGCAGCGGTGTCCCCACCCAGGGCGTACGCCTCGTCGGCGAGCGTGGCGTGCAGGGCGTCCCGGTCGGAGTCCGCGTACACCGCGACGCTGCCCAGGCCCGCGTCCCGGCAGGCGCGGATGACCCGGACGGCGATCTCGCCCCGGTTGGCGATGAGTACCTTGCGCACCTTGGTGGCTCCTCCCGGCGGGTTACTGACCGGGAGTTTATCGGTCGCCCCGACGGCCCTAACGATCGCTCAGTGTGGGATGGCGCACTGTCCGGTCGCGGTAAATGGGCGGCGTGGTGTCGTACCGATGTGGTCGAGTGCCGGTGACGATGATGGCCGACACAGGCCACGAGCGGGGAGCAGGACATGATCGAGACCAGAGGGCTGCGGAAGTCGTTTCGCAGCCGGGCCGGTCGGGAGACGAAGATCGTCGAGGCCGTACGCGGCGTCGACCTGGACGTCCCGGCCGGCGAGATCTTCGGGTTCCTGGGCCCGAACGGTGCGGGCAAGACCACCACCCTGCGGATGCTGGCGACGCTGATCGAACCCGACGGCGGCCAGGCCACCATCGCCGGCGCCGACCTGCTCAAGGACCCGGGCGAGGTGCGCCGCCGGATCGGCTACGTGGCCCAGGGCGGGAGCACCTGGGACGAATCCACCGGTCGCGAGGAACTGGTGCTCCAGGCCCGGATGTACGGCATCGGCAAGGCCGAGGCGCTCCGGCGGGCCGCCCGGGCCCTGGAGGCGTTCCAGCTCACCGAGTTCGCCGACCGTAAGTGCAAGACGTACTCCGGCGGACAGCGACGCCGGGTCGAGATCGCGCTCGGCATCATCCACGAGCCGAAGATCGTCTTTCTGGACGAGCCCACCACCGGGCTGGACCCGCAGAGCCGCGCCCACATGTGGGATGAGATCCGCCGGCTGCGTGCCGACGGCATGACCGTCTTCATCACCACGCACTACCTGGACGAGGCCGACGCGCTCTGCGACCGCATCGCGATCATGGACCATGGCGAGGTGGTCGCGGAGGGTACGCCGACCGACCTCAAGCGGGAGATCTCCGGCGACGTGGTGCAGGTCGGCCTGGACGTCGCCGCCATCGGCGAGGCCGAGAAGCTGCTCGACGGCGAGGAGTACGTCAACCGGCTGGAGGTCCTCGACGAGGGCGGGCTCCGGCTCTTCGTCGACGAGGGGGCCACCGCCATCCCCCGGATCCTGCGGCGGGTCGACGCCGCGGGGCTCGACCTGAGGTCGATCGAGCTGCACCGCCCGAGCCTCGACGACGTCTTCCTCACCAAGACCGGCCGCTCGCTGCGCGAGTCCTGACCCGACCCGGAGATCTCATGAAGCTCGCTCGCGACACCTGGCTGATCTTCCAGCGGCAGCTGCACCTGCTGCTGCGCAACCCCGTGTGGGTCTTCGTCGGCATCTTTCAGCCGGTGATGTATCTGCTCCTCTTCGCCCCCCTGCTCAAGCCCGCGCTCGGCGCGGCCACCCAGGCCGAGGCCTACAAGATCTTCGTGCCCGGCCTGCTCGTCCTGCTGGCCATCTTCGGCGGCCTCTTCCAGGGCTTCGGCCTCATCGCCGAGCTGCGGGCCGGGGTCATCGAACGTTCCCGGGTCACCCCGGTCAGCCGGCTCGCCCTGCTGCTCGGCCGCTCGCTGCGGGACGTGGTCTCACTGATGGTCCAGGCGGTCATCATCACGCTGCTGGCGCTCCTGTTCGACCTGCGGGTGTTCATCGGTGACCTGCTGCTGGCGTACCTCATGC
This sequence comes from Micromonospora aridisoli, assembly GCF_056150025.1. Classification (NCBI taxonomy): domain Bacteria; kingdom Bacillati; phylum Actinomycetota; class Actinomycetes; order Micromonosporales; family Micromonosporaceae; genus Micromonospora; species Micromonospora aridisoli. The sequence continues at coordinate 139,749 of NZ_JAXCFK010000006.1, forward strand.
TCGCCCTGATCGCGCTGATGACGTCGGCGGTTTCCTACGGGGTCGCGCTCAAGGTGAAGAGTGAGGACGCGCTGGCCCCGCTGATGAACACGGTGGCTCAGCCGGTGCTGCTGCTCTCCGGCATCCTGCTGCCGCTCGCCTTCGCCCCAGGCTGGTTGCAGGGCGTCGCCAAGTGGAACCCGTTCTCCTGGGCCGTCGACGGCACCCGGGCACTGTTCAACGGTGACATCGGCGACGACCGGGTCTGGCAGGGGCTGACCATCATCGCGGTGCTCGCCGCGGCCGGCGTCTACTGGGCCGCCCGTCAGTTCGCCCGCAGCGTCCGCTGACCCGGGGCCGCCGGCCCGCCCGAGTTGCGGCATGTCGCGCTCTCCCGCCAGCGGGACACCGCGACATGCCGCAAACGGAGTAGATCGACGCCGTTCGCGCGGAGTGTCAGTGCACGTGGGCGAGGGTGAGGCCGTCGGCGATCGGCAGCATCACGGCATCCACCCGTACGTCGGCCAGGACATCGTCGTTGAAGGCCGCGATCGCCCGGTCGTCGGCGCTCTGCGGTGCCACCACCCGACCGTTACGCAGGACGTTGTCGACGGCGATGACCCCACCGGGTCGCATCCGAGGCACCAGCTCGGCCCAGTAGACCGGGTAGCCGGTCTTGTCGGCGTCGATGAAGGCGAAGTCCAGGTACCGCTCGTGCGGCAGCTCCCGCAGCGTCTCGCCGGCCGGTCCGATCCGCAGGTCGATCCGGTCATCGACGCCGGCCCGTGCCCAGTACCGGCGGGCGATGCTCGTGTACTCCTCCGAGATGTCGAAGCAGGTCAACCGCCCACCCTCGGCCAGGCCCCGGGCGATCGCCAGGGAGGACAGTCCGGTGAACGTGCCCACCTCGACCGCGTGTCGGGCACCGAGGAGCCGGGTCAGGAACGTGAGGAAGGCGGCCTGTTCCGGGGCGACCTGCATCGACGCGTGCTCGGGGAGCAGCGCCAGCGTTTCCCGCGCCAGGTCGCTGACGATGTCGTCCGGCGGTGCGCCGTGCGCGACGAGGTACCGGTGCAGGTCGTCGGTGAGCGGAATCGACTTCAGCGTCATGCTCGGAAACTAACCGAGGGGTTCGACAGTCTGGTTACCAGGCGCGACCTTCGTCCACAGATCGGTGATCCGCAGATCCAACTCGGCGAGCAGGCTCCGCAACAGCGGGAGCGAAAGCCCGATGACGGTTCCCGGATCGCCCTCGATCCGTTCCACGAACGGCCCACCCAGTCCGTCGATCGTGAAGGCGCCGGCCACCGCGAGCGGTTCACCGGTCGCGACATAGGTGGCGATCTCCTGGTCGCTGATGTCGGCGAAGTGCACCACTGTCGAGGCCACCGCCTCGGCGCGACGCCCGGCCACGATGTCGACCAGGCAGTGGCCGCTGTGCAGCACCCCGCTACGTCCGCGCATCCGCTCCCATCGCCGGGTGGCGTCCGCCTCGTCGTCTGGCTTGCCGAGGATCTGCCCGTCGAAGGCGAGCACCGAGTCGCACCCGAGCACGAGCGTGCGCTCGTCGTCGGCCGGCCGCAGCCGACCCAGCACGGCCTGCGCCTTGAGCCGGGCCAACTCCAGACAGAGATCCTCCGCCCGCTCGGTCACCACGAGCGATTCATCGACCCCACTGACCAGCACGTCCGGTTCGATCCCGGCAGACTGGAGGGACTTACGGCGGGCAGGGCTCGCTGAGGCGAGCACGAGGCGAAGCGGCAGGGCATCAGGCACCTCGCCGACGTTACCGGCTGCCCGCGTACGCCACGTCCACACCACCCGCTGCGTGCCGAGCCGTCTCCTGGCCCACGCCGGCAGGCTCCGCGTCGGAGCGGCGTGGGGCCTCAGTGAGTGACACGCGGCGGCGGATCATTGGAGCGGCGCCTACGCCGGGCGTACCACGCCCAAGCGCCCCCACCCGCCAGCAACACTCCCAACGTGACCAGACCGCGCACCGTCGCCGCCCCGCCCTCGTCGACCCGCGGCCCATCCGCCACCGCCGTGGTCGGGTCGGTCCCGTCCGGCACCCGCGTCGGCCCCGGCCCGAAACCCCTCGGTGGTACGTCTGCCGTGAGCGCTGCCACCAGATCGATGACACCGTATCCGTACTGGTCATCCCGGCCCGGCGGCCCCTTGTCAATCGCAGTCGCCGTCAACCGATGAACCACCTCATCAGCCGGCAAATACGGATACTTCGCCCGAATCAACGCCGCCGCCCCCGCCACAATCGCCGCCGCCCCCGAAGTTCCCGTGCCAACCCGGTAACCGCCATCGAAGTTGGTGCTAACCAACCCAACAGCGGGCGCCACGACATCAATCTCTTTGCCAATAACAGAGATTGTCGCCCGATTGCCCTGTCTGTCCACGCCGCCTACCGCTACCACCCCGGGATGGGCGGCAGGGTAGCGGACAGAGCGATCTGCTGGTCTGTTGCCTGCGGCTGCGACAACTACGATATCGGCATCAATTGCTGCCTGAACTGCTTTCTGCTCGCTTGCGTCCTGCTCTCCGCCTGATGAGATGCTAATGACGTCCGCACCGTTGCGGATCGAATAGTCTATCGCGCGTGCGAGACCCTCAGTCGTTCCGTCCGGATTCCTTTGCTTAAACTTTACGGGAAGGATGGTCGCTTTAGGTGCAATACCCAGAGCGCTCTCCGGTCCTTGGCCGTGAGCGGCGATAAGACCTGCCATGGCTGTGCCGTGCCCATCGACGTCCTGCCAGCCGTTACCACCTCCTGGCGTAAGGTTGATGCCGGGTAGAAGACTATTCCTTAGGCTGGGGTGTGGGCGAACGCCGGTGTCGAGTACGGCAACGATGGCGCCCTTGCCTTGGCTAAGCTGGTGCGCCTTCTTGGTGGAGAGATATTCGAGATGCCATTGCTTCCCGTGTTTCTGGCCGGAATCCTGCACAGTTGCCGCAATCGCTGCTGCATTGGCTGGAGATGGGGATAGAATGCTCGATAGGGTGGTAATAATTGTCGCAAATAGGCAACAGATGGGGTCCCTCACCGCGTAAGCCCGATAGCGGGGCCCGGGTCGATTGGCTCGTCGTCGTCTGGGGGGCGCAAGATTGGGTCCACGCCGTCATCCGTTTTCCAGGGCATGTCGGGATCCCAATTGAGTTTGGCCTTCTCGTTGCTCCCAATTCGACCTATGTTCGGGTTGTTTTGATGCGGCGATCCGCCGACAAGCGAGGATCCATAGAATGGGTTCATCCCCCTGCCGGCTCCGGGACGGGAACCGGCTCCACCTGCAGGGGCTGTGCCCGCAGCTCCCCCGCCGATGATGCCTCCCATTGGGGTGGCCCGGCGAGGTTGAGAATTAGTGGAATGCTGGCCCGCGCCTATCGTTGGGCTGCTTCCAATCACTCCTCCTGGTGGCATGGCCCTCGACGCGTTACTTGGTGCGCTCGTAGATGAACCGCCGCGGGCGGACCGTGGAGTTTGTCCGTTTCGGACGTTACCCGGCCCCGAGATGACCGAGGGTCGCGTACTTGGTAGTGGCTGCGTTGAAGGTCCTGTCTCGGAAGTCGGAGCAGATGCCGGCGGAAACGGCCCAGGAGATCCCAATGCGGGATTTGCTGCGGAGGGGACCCCGCCGAGTATTGGGCCCGGTTCCTTCGCCCCGGCCCGTGGCGGGATCTGCGATTGAAGGGGTGCTGGTGCCGCGACGTGAGTCGGCACCGGCACTATCGGAGGAATGCTCGGAACGGGGCTCGCCGTGGAATTTTCCGGATAAGGCTGGTCCAAGCCCGGTTTGGATCGAGGGGTGGGTGGTGGGTGGCGGAGTAGGGTTTGGGCTTGTTGGAGTTCGATGCTGAGGCCGTACATGATGTTTCGGGCCTGGGTGTTCAGGCGTTCCAGATCGGACTCGGTGACCGGTGGTTGGGTGGTCCGGCTGGCGGCGACGGCCTTCGGGTCGGCGGCGATCTGTTCCCAGGCACGCCTCTTCTGCAGTTTGGCGGCGTACTCTTCGTAGATTTTTTGTATCTCGGCGCGGCTGCTGCTGAGGGCCTGGGTTGCCGCGGACAGTGCGGTCTGGTTCGTGCTGGCGGCGTCGTGTGTGCGTTGCACCTGGTCGATCAGCTCGTCGAGTTTGGCGAGGTAGGCGCGGGAGGCCGTGTTCGTCTCGGGGGGCCAGGCCAGGGCGAGGCGTGCGCGGTAGGCCCGCAGCCGTTGGAGGTGCTGGCCGGCCAGTTCGGAGACCTTGTTCCAGCCGGCGACGTGGCGCCAGTGGTTGTCGGGCTGATGATCCTGGAGGCAGGCCCACATGTCGGCGACGTTCATCAGGTGCCAGTCGGTCAGGCCGCCGCTGCGGCCGATGCCCGGGTCCCTCACGGCAACACCACCGGTCCTGAGTTGTCGGTGCCGGTCGGATCGGCGAGCGATGGCGACGATACGTCCAGGACGGGTGGCGTGCCGGGTTGCCCGAGTGCCCGATGGACGTCGGCTACCCGGGCAGCGGAGAAGGCGTCGGCGTCGGCGTACTGCTCGGCCACGAGCTTGGCGGCCTCCGCCAGGTGGCCGGTGGCGTCACCGACGCCCCAGACCGCGTTGGTCGTCGCCTGTTGGGTTTCCCAGTGAGTACGCATGAACTGCACCAGCTCGATGAACGCATCGGCCGGGTTGGGCACCGTGGTGAGCATGTCGTCCGCGATGTATCGCAGGTGCGGCGCATAGCTGCTCTCCACCTCGGCGCGGAGCTGGTCGGCGAAGTCTCGTAGTTGGCGGATGTCGGCCTCGACGCCCCCGGAACCGCGTAGCCAGGACGCTGGTCGATCGTCCTCAGGGATCATCGGCCCTCCCATATCTGTCACGGCCCAACTCCCCTGAGTGAGGTTAGACGCTGAAAGCCGCCCCGGCATCCCGCCGGAGCCGTCATCTCAGTCCAGAGTCCTCAACGACCGGGACTTACCGGGTTTTCAGCGAGGCAGGCCGGAGGTGCGCCAGGCGGCGGCACCGGGCGTCAGCGTCGTGCCCACCGGGCGACCGCTGCGCGCCCAGACCGAGGCCGCAGCGGGCGGCGGTCCAGCTGTCGGACGGGACCGCACCGCGATAACGCCCACCAGGGCGGCCAGTTCCTCGGCGGTCGGTACGCCGCGCACGATCCGGAACAGCGGCTCTTCGACAGACATGACCTCAGCGTACGCGGCGTGAGCTTGACCTTCATCGCACAGTGGCGTGCCGGCGGTGTGACGGTCTGCCCTGCCGGGTACCGTCTCAGCGATGTCTGAAGCTTCCCCCCAACTCGTCGCCGACCGGTACCGGCTCATCTCGCCGCTCGGTCAGGGCGGCATGGGTCGGGTTTGGAAGGCCCGCGACGAGGTGCTGCACCGCGACGTCGCGATCAAGGAGTTGGTTCCGCCGCCGGGCCTGACCAGCGACGAGCGTCGGGAGATGCGCGAGCGCTCGCTGCGCGAGGCACGCGCCATCGCCCGACTCAACAACATCAACGTGGTACGTATCTTCGACGTCCTCCGCACCGACGGTGACCCGTGGATCGTCATGGAGTACGTGGCGTCCCGGTCGTTGCAGGACACCATCGCGGAGGACGGCCCGGTGCCGCCGGCGCGGGCGGTCGAGATCGGCCTGGGCGTGCTGAACGCGCTGAAGGCCGCGCACAAGGCCGGCATCATGCACCGTGACGTCAAACCCGGCAACGTGTTGCTCGGCAACGACGGCCGGGTGGTGCTGACCGACTTCGGCCTCGCCACGATCCCCGGTGACCCGAACGTCACCCGTACCGGCATGGTGCTCGGCTCGCCCGCGTACATTGCGCCGGAGCGGGCCCGGGACGGCACCTTCGGCCCGGAGGCCGACCTGTGGTCGCTCGGTGCCACGCTGTACGCCGCCGTGGAGGGGAAGTCCCCGTACGCTCGGCCGTCGGCGATCAGCACCCTGGCCGCGCTGGCCACCGAGCCGGTACCGCCGGCCCGTAACGCCGGGCCGCTCAAGCAGGTGCTCGCCGGGCTGCTGCGCAAGGATCCGCAGGAGCGGATCACCGCCGAGTCGGCCGAGCGCATGCTGCGTCGCGCCAGCGGCCGCCGGGCCCGGGGCATCTCGCTGCTCGACGGCGTACGCCGGCCCGGGCCGAACGGTCCGCGCGAGCCGCGTCCGCCGCTGGTGCCGGCACCGCGCCCGTCCGGTGAGCGGCCGGCCACCCCCGTCACTCCGCCCGCGCCCCGCACGCCACCCGCCTCCGGGCTGCTGGCCGGCGGGGCCGCGGCGGCGGGTTCCACAGCGGACCGGTCGACCGGCACCCCGCCCGGCCCGGACGCCGACCCGACGGCGAAGGTCGCCGCCCCGGCCGGCAGCGCCGACGTCGACCCCACGGCGAAGGTCTCGCCGCCCGACACCTCCGAGGCCGGGCAGGCGGGCACCACTCCGGACGGCGTGCAGACCGGTGCGGCCTCGGCGGGCGAACGGAACTCCGCGCGAGCCGCCGCCGCTGGTACCGCAGCGACGGCCGCAGCCGCGGCACAGGCGAACGGCCCCGGCGACGGGCCGGCCGAGATTTCCGGCGAACCGGCCGCAACGGGCACCGCCCCCGGTGACGGGACCGGCTCGGGCGCAACGGACCAGGGCGATGCCGGGGCCGACGCGACGAAGGACGCGACGGCAGGCGAGGCGCCTGCGGAGGCCGCCGCGTCGACCGGCCAGGCCGCGACGAGTGCCGACGCGGCGGAGGGCTCGGCCGCTACGGACGCCACCGCACCAGCAGAGCCGATCGCGACGGACGCCGGTACGCGCCACGACGGCGGGCCGGCGGCGGAGGCTACCGGAACGGGCGGCAACGCGAGCGGAGGCACCGTAGAAGCCGGCACGTCGAGTGTCGCCTCGGGCGTCGCGTCGACGGCGAAGGTCGACGGCTCGCGGTCCGGGTCGCAATCCGACGGGACGCGGCGGTTCGATCGACCGGCGGGCGGTGACCCACGGCGGCCGCAGTCAACCTCGGTCATGCCGGCGGCACCGGTGAGCCCCGCGCCGGCCCAGGGCTCGGTCTTCAAGGCCGGTCAGTTCCGCTCGGAGCGGACCCGGCGCGCCGTACTCATCGGTGCGCTGGTCGCGCTGCTGCTGATCGGCCTGGTGGTGGCGGTGCCACTGCTGACCAGCGGCGACGAGGACGGCGGGACGCCGAACGACGCGGGCGGCACCAGCAGCGCACCGGCTCCGGCAACCTCGGAGCCGGCCGCCCCGCCGCCGAGCGACCCGGCGCCCAGCCCGTCCGCCTCGCCCAGCCCGACGGCCTCGCCCAGTCCTACGCAACCGGCCGGTGGCCTGCCGGAGGGGTGGACGCTGCGTGACGATCCGGTTGGCTTCAAGGTGGCGGTGCCGGACGGCTGGCGGCGCAGCGCCGGGCGCACCTCGGTCACCTATCGGGACCCGAACGGGGTCAGCCTGCTGCTCATCGACCGGACCGACACGCCGAAGCGGGACGCTGAAGCCGACTGGCGAGCGCAGGAGCCGAACCGGAAGAACCTGGTGCGGAACTACGAGTTGATCCGCATCTCCTCGTTCGACTGCAAGTGGCGGACCTGCGCCGACTGGGACTGGCGGGAAACCCGCGACAACACCCGCCTCCGGGTCCGTAACCGGGCCTTCGTCCCCGCCAGCAACCGGGGCTTCGCCCTGCGCTGGGAGGTGCCGGACCGGGAGTGGGACGCGCAGTTGCCGAACTTCGAGATGATCTTCCGCGAGTTCGTGCCGGACCGTCAGGACTGACCGACAGGCATGGCCCTCCGTCGTCCGGGGTATCTGATCTCTGACGACGGAAGGGAGGCCCGAGATGGGTTACCGAGGAAGGGACGCCCGACCCCGCCTGGCACTGTGGACGCTCGTGGTGCTCGGCAACGTCGTACTGCTGGTCGCCACCGTCGGCGCCGCGGTGCTGGCAACCCTGCTGAGCATCGTGACGCTGGCCGGGGCCGCGTTCGCCGGCTGGAATCTCACCCGCCGGGGCTGCGTGTCCCGCCGGGCGGGGATGACCGTGCCGGTCGCGCTCGCCGCGCGGCGGCGGGCCTGAGAGAGCCGAGCGAGTCCCGGCGACGCCCGCTGCGACGGCGGAGGGTCGTGACACCGCGACGGCAGGCTGGCGTCCGCACCCAGCGGAGGACGCCGGCCCGCCGTCGCGGCGTACGTCAGGTGTTGTTGGCCAGGGCGATCAGCCGGCTGCGGTCGCCGTTCCAGTAGTTGCGGTCGACGGCGCCACTGATGCCGGCGACGCTGCCGGAGTCGGTGTACTGCCAGAAACTCCAGAACGGCGCACCGGCGGGCAGCGTACCGACGGAGGACGACCAGCGGGCGATCCAGAGCGGGTGGTTTGCCCACGGCCCGGTCCAAGAGCCGGTGCACTGGTTCCAGAAGCTGGTGGTGGTGTAGATGACCGCGTAGCGGCCGGTGCGGGACCGGTAGGTGTTGAGGAAGTCCTGCACCCAGTTGCGCATGGCGGTGGTGCTGAGGCCGTAGCAGTAGCCACCGCTGTACGGGTTCGCCTCCAGGTCCAGCGCCGCCGGCAGGGTACGGCTGTCGGCCGACCAGGCACCGCCGTTGGAGGCCAGGTAGTTCGCCTGCACCGCGCCGGAGGAGATGTTGGGCCTGGCGAAGTGGTACGCGCCGCGGATCACCCCCGCGTTGTACGCGTTGACGTAGTTGGCGTTGAAGTTCGGGTCCTTGTAGCTCGTACCCTCGGTGGCCTTGATGAAGGCGAACTGGATACCGGCGTTGCGGACGCTCGTCCAGTTGATGGTGCCCTGGTAGCGCGAGACGTCGATGCCCGGCACGGTGGCGGCGGCGGCCGGAGTCGCGGTGGCGACGAGCCCGGCGGCGGCGGTGGCGAGTACGGTGAGCGCGGCGGCGGTCAGCCGGCGCAGCAATGGTCGGGTCCGACCCATGGCGTCCTCCTGAGACGACTGTCGATAGACAGACATCTTTGAAGGCAGCTCTCCGTCAGGGCAAGAGCGATCGAGAAAACTTTCGATGTCCCGGTTGTGGTGGCAGGCCACCTGGCGGTCAACGCAGCGTGGCCGGGTCAACCCGCCAGCGGAACGGCTCGGTGAGGGTGAGCGTCTCCCCGGCCTTGGCCACCCGGTCCTCGACATAGTGCCCGCCGTCGAGCCGGTACAGCCGCAGCGAGTGCGTGTCGCGGTCCTGCTCGACCAGCAGGTACCAGGGGATCCGGGCGATCGCGTAGAGCTGCATCTTGAGCACCCGGTCGGCGGCGGCGTTACCCGGCGACACGATCTCGCCCACGAGCGCCACCTCGGCGGCTTCGACCACGGTGCCCTCGTCGTCGGTGTCGGCCACCACGACATCGGGGATGGCGATCCGGTCGGGGCCGAGCCGAAGATTGACCGCCTCGAAGACCAGGAACCCTTCAGAGTGGGCTGCCGGTCGCAGCGAGGCGACGAGGTTCCACGACACCAACTGATGCCGTTTGCTCGGGGCAGGGCTCACGATCAGGCTCCCGTCGAGCAACTCGATCCGGTCACGGGTCTCGCCCATGGCGAAATACTCGGCCTCCGTCCAGAGGCCGACGTGGGGTTCCAGGGGGGCCGCGCTCACCTGCGTTCACCTCCCGCTCCGATCGCCACCCGGTCAGTCTCACACGATACGACCGGTTGGCCCGGGACCGACACCGGAACGGTCGCCGGCCCGGTGCTGGCGTCAGAACGTGAGCGGTAGGCTCGCGCCCCATGGTGTCGATCGAGGGCATGACCGAGTTCTGGGACCGGCTGCTCGGCGCGCAGCCCGACCCTCCGCCGCTGCTGGTCGTGCTCACCGCTCTGGTCGCGCTGCTGGTGGTGGTCACCCGGCTGCCGTGGCGGATCGCCCGCAACATGATCACCATCGCCCACGAGGGCGGTCACGCACTGGTCGCCGTGCTCACCGGCCGCAAGCTGCACGGCATCCGGCTGCACTCGGACACCTCCGGCCTGACGCTGTCCGCCGGCCGCCCCACCGGGCCGGGCATGGTGCTCACCCTGCTCGCCGGTTACCTCGCCCCGCCCCTGGTGGGCCTGGGCGGGGCCTGGCTGCTCGCCGGGAACCGGATCACCCTGCTGCTGTGGATCGCGGTGCTCCTGCTGCTCGCCATGCTGGTCATGATCCGAAACGTCTACGGCGCGCTCTCGCTCGTGGTCACCGGTGGCGCGGTGCTCGCGGTCTCCTGGTACGCCAGCCCGCAGGTGCAGGCCGCCTTCGCCTGGACCGGGGTGTGGTTCCTGCTGCTCGGCGGCGTACGTCCGGTGGTGGAGCTGCAACGGCTGCGCGCGCGGCGCGGGATGCCGGCCTCCGATGCCGACCAGCTCGCCGGGATCACACCGTTTCCGGCGTTCTTCTGGGTGATCCTCTTCGGCCTGGTCAACTCCGCCGTGCTGGTGGCCGGCGGTCTGCTGCTGGCCGGGCCGCTGCTCGCCGAGGCCGGTATCACGTCCAGCTGATCGGGTAGTCGCGGCCGGACTCCACCAGGAACCGGTCGATGTCGGCCAGGGGCAGCCGCCCCGGCGCGGGCTGCCGGGACGGGATCGCCTCGAACGCCTTCTGGTAGCGCAGGGTGCTGCCCAGGTCCATCGGATAGGTGTCCCGGTCCACCCCGATCACCTCGCCGAGCTTGCGGGCGTGGCGGCGAACCAGGTCCTCCCACTGCTCGACCGCCACCACCCCCGGCGACTCGATGCCCTGGGAGAACAGGTTGACGTGAATGTAGTCGTACGGGTCGCTGTGCTCCAGGTACGCCTTGAGCTCGTCGAAGGCGGGGCCCATGTTGAACCGGCACCAGAACGGCACCGCGCCCAGCCGGATCGTCCAGAGCGGATCCCACTGCACGTACGACTCGACCAGCAGGCGGTCGGTCGGCCGACCGAGTTGCGCGTACCACCAGCGGTAGAGGTCGGCGACGAAGTGGCTGTGTTCCTGCGGCTCGCGGGAGACCAGTCGGCGGACCCGGTAGCCGTTGCGCTCGGCCAGCTTGGCGACGTCCTCGCCCAGCGCCGGATCCCAGCCCCACTCCGCCTCCGGTACCCGGGTCTCCATCTCCGGGGGCTGCCAGGTGCGTACCGGCGAGCGCTCCTGCTCCAGATAGCGGGCGATGCGCTCGCCGGGCTCGTGGTACTCGTCCTCGGTCACCCCGCCCAGGCAGCCGAACTGGAAGTACGCCCGCTCGCCCACCTGGTGCACCCGCCAGTCACGCGTGCACTCGACCTGGATGATGGTCCCGCCCGGAACCAGTCGTTCCGTCAGGAAGCGCTCGTACGCCGGGCCGAGTCCTCGCCGCTTGAGGCGCATGTACGCCATCGCCTCCAGCATCGGCCGGTCCTGCGCCGGGTCGTGCATGTGGTAGACGGAGACGCGCGGGTTGTTCCGGGCGATCAGCCGCGCCGTCGGGGCCAGCGCGTCCATCGCGCCGACCACGTCGTCCGCGTGACTCATCAGGTCGCGTACCCCGGTCAACGTGGTCTGCGGCAGGAACGGCACGCCCAGGGCCGCGGCCAGATGGACCACCCCGCCGCTGGTGGAGCCGATGACGACGGCCGGGTACTGGCGTTTGTCGTACTGCTTGACCACCCAGTGGTCCAGGTCGTCGACGTCGATGGCGCGTACCCGGTCCAAGGGGATGCCCTGGGTGAAGCCGGCGGCGCGGAAGAGGATCGCCCGGATCCGGTCGTACGGCGAGACGACGGCCGTGTCGGCGAGGAAACGGCTGCTGGGCCCCATGGACAACCCGCCGTGGTCCTTTCCGTGCAGGTAACTGCCGACGGCGCGGACGGTGTTCACCGAGGAGTCGAAGTCGCTCAGGTAGCGGGCGGCACGGGTTCGGGTCAGCACGGAACCTCCTCGGGTCATCGGTGTCGCCAGCGACGGGCGAGCAGCAGACCGGTGGTGGCCAGCGTCCCGACCAGCAGGGCCTTGCGCTGGACGGATCTGCGCCGCCCGCCCCAGCCGCCGGTCGCCTGCCGGTCCCAGTCCTCGAGCGAGGGCTCGCGCAGGTTGCCACTGGTGGCCGGGTAAGGGCGTTCTCTGGACAGGTGTGACTTGTCCACCTGGATCGCCATCATTCGTTCCATCAGGCCGGGTGACGTCTTCGCCTGCATGAAGATCGTCCGTGCGGCCCCTCCCACGAGGGCTTCCCGTCGGGGCAGCCGGACCAGGTTGACGATGGTTCGGGCGACCAGCTCGGGCGGGTAGACCGGTGGCATCGGAACCACCTCCCGGCCGGTGTAGTTGGCCGCGTGCCGGAAGAACGGCGTGTCGATGGTGCCGGGCAGCACGGTGCAGACCCGGATTCCGCGCAGGCCGTCGAGCCGCAGCTCCGAGCGCAGGCTTCCGCTCAGCGCCCGGATGGCCGCCTTGGACATCGAGTACGCGGAGGTGTAGGGCTGCGGCACCACGCCGACGATCGAGGAAACGTTGATCAGCACCCCGGAGCGCTGGGCGCGCATCTGCGGCAGGGCCGCCCGCGCGCCGTGGACGTAACCCATCACGTTGACGTCCAGTACCCGGCGGAACTCGTCGAGCGGCACGTCGAGGAAGGGCGAGAAGAAGGTGAGAGCGGCGTTGTTGACCCAGACGTCCAGCCGGCCGAACTCGGCGACCGCCCGGTCCGCGACCGCCTGTACGGCCTTCTCGTCCGCGACGTCGGCCGGCACCGCCACCGCCCGGACGCCGTGGCTCTCGCACTCCCCGACGATCTCCCGCAGGGCGTCCTCGCGTCGGGCGGTCAGCACCAGGGAGGCACCACGTTTGGCGAAGGCGACCGCCGACGCGCGGCCGATCCCGCTCGCCGCCCCGGTCACCACCACCACTGAGTCTTCGATTCGCATGTCCACCCTTCGATCGGCCCGTCGCCAGCGGGTCGCGCAGGTGGGCCGGAGGGCTGCGCGCGCCTCGTACCGTCGCCCTGGGTGCGCGGTCTGCTACCGAAATGTTGTCGCATTCGGGTCGGCCGGCGGGTCGGAACGCGCGAATCGATGCGCTGGGCAGGCCCGCCCGACGGGGGATGAAATGAACCGGGATCCCGGGCAACCGGACGGGCCGGGCCAGGCGTGTTCCTTCCGACCGTCAGGGGGAGGTGGCCGTGCCGGACGTCGACGGGTTCGACGAGTTCTACCGGGGGAGCCGGCAGCGGCTGCTCGGGTTCGTCTACGTGCTGACCGGCGACCTTGCCGAGGCGCAGGACGCGGTACAGGAGGCGTTCATCCGAGCCTGGCAGCGTTGGTCCACCGTCGGTGCCTACGACGACCCGGAGGCGTGGGTACGGGTGGTGGCCGCCCGGATCGCGGTCAGCCGTTGGCGCAGCCTGCGCAGCCGGGCCCGGGCCTACCTGCGGCACGGTGCGGCCGACAGCGTGCCGGCTCCGACCACCGACACGATCGAGGTGGTCGCCGCCCTACGTCAGCTCCCGGAGGAACAACGCGTCGCGATCGCGCTCTACTATCTCGCGGGTCTGCCGGTCGCCGAGGTGGCCCGGCAGACCGCGGCCCCGGTCGGCACGGTCAAGGCGCGACTGTCCCGGGGGCGTGCCGCGCTGGCGGGGCTGCTTGCCGTTACCGACCTGGAGGAGGCTCCCGGTGCGTGACGAGGACGTACGCCTGATGGAACTCCTGCGGCACGATCTGGAGAGTGTCCGCTGGCTGGATGCCGCCGAGGTACGCGCCGTGGCGCGGCGGCGTGGCCGGTTCCGGGCGATGGCCGCCGCTGTCGCCGTCGTCGTGCTGTCCATCTCGGTGGTGACCGTGGCCAAGCTGCCTCAGCGGCAGGACATGCTGCTGGGAGACGGTGCCGCGCCGATACGGGCGGAGATCCCACTCGATGCGCTGCTGCAACCCGAGGATCTCTCGGTGCAGGTCGACGAGCCGTTCACCGAGGCGGGTCTGGCCCGGAACATCGCGATCGATCCGGAGTGGGCGAGATGTATCCAGGCGAAGGGGAACGGGAACATCCCTACCTGGGAGACGTCGCGGTACTCCCGCTCGCAGTTCATGATGCGTCCGGACGGCATCCGGAGCGAGGACGATTCGGGCCACGGGTACGACGTGTCGATCGTGCTCAGTCAGGACATCTACCGCATTGGTCCTGAGCTGGAAGGCACCTTCTTCGCCGGTGTCGAGCAGCGGATCGAGCTGTGTCGACGCTGGGAGAGCGTCGAGAGCGGCATTATCGGCGATACCGAGTGGGCCAACTTCTACGCGGTGCAGCGATGGGAGGTGGTCGACCGGCACTTCGCCGGAGACGAGTCGGTGATGATCCGGCACACGGTCGGGGAGACGCGTCGCGACAACGCGAACGGTGAGGTGCTCGCCGAACCCATGCCGCCGAACAGCATCGCCGTCGTGCGGATCGGTGACCTGGTCACGGTCGTCAACGTCGGCTTCGGTGAGAGTGAGTCGGAGCTGCGTCGGCTGGCGGTGGTCGCCGCCGGGCGAATGTGCGTCGCGGCCAATCCACCGTGCTGAGGGCGGTACGGGCCCTCGCCGCGTGTCGGGAGGGCCCGCCAGCGCCTACAGCGGGATGTTGCCGTGCTTCTTGGGCGGCAGGGTCTCCCGCTTGGTACGCAGTACCCGCAGCGCCCGGACGATCTGGATCCGGGTCTGGTGCGGCGGGATCACCGCGTCGACGTACCCGCGCTCGGCGGCCACGTACGGGTTGGCCAGGGTGTCCTCGTACTCGGCGATCTTCTCGGCGCGCACGGCGGCAGGGTCCTCGGCGGCGGCCAGTTCCTGCCGGTAGAGGATGTTCACCGCGCCCTGCGCGCCCATCACCGCGATCTGCGCGGTCGGCCAGGCGAAGTTGAGGTCGGCTCCCAGGTGCTTGGAGCCCATCACGTCGTACGCCCCGCCGTACGCCTTGCGGGTGATGACGGTGACCTTGGGAACGGTGGCCTCGGCGTACGCGTAGATGAGCTTCGCACCCCGGCGGATGATGCCGTCCCACTCCTGGCCGGTGCCGGGCAGGAAGCCGGGGACGTCCACGAAGGTCAGCACCGGAATGTTGAAGGCGTCGCAGGTACGCACGAAGCGGGCGGCCTTCTCGCTGGCCGCGATGTCCAGGGTGCCGGCGAAGTGCATCGGCTGGTTGGCCACCACGCCGACCGGTCGTCCCTCGACCCGACCGAAGCCGATCACCATGTTCTGCGCGTAGAGCGGCTGGACCTCCAGGAACTCCCCGTCGTCGAGCACGTGCTCGATCACCCGGTGCATGTCGTACGGCTGGTTGGCGGAGTCGGGGATCAGCGTGTCCAGCTCGCGGTCGGAGTCGGTGACCTCCGGGTCGGCGGGGGCGTCGAAGACCGGCGGCTCGTCCAGGTTGTTGGACGGCAGGTGGGACAGCAGCGCCTTGACGTAGTCGACCGCGTCGGACTCGTCGGTGGCGAGGTAGTGCGCGTTGCCGCTGCGGGCGTTGTGGGTGCGGGCGCCGCCCAGCTCCTCCATGCCGACGTCCTCGCCGGTGACGGTCTTGATGACGTCCGGTCCGGTGATGAACATGTGTGAGGTCTGGTCGACCATCACCGTGAAGTCGGTGACCGCGGGGGAGTAGACCGCGCCGCCCGCGCACGGGCCCATGATGAGCGAGATCTGCGGGATGACGCCGCTGGCGCGCACGTTGCGGAAGAAGATCTCGCCGTAGAGACCGAGCGAGGCCACGCCCTCCTGGATCCGGGCGCCGCCGGAGTCGTTGATGCCGATGACCGGGCAGCCGATCTTCATGGCCAGGTCCATCACCTTGACGATCTTCTCGCCGAAGACCTCGCCGAGCGAGCCGCCGAAGACCGTGAAGTCCTGGGCGAAGACACAGACCTGCCGGCCGTCGATGGTGCCGTAGCCGGTGATCACACCGTCGCCGTACGGGCGGGTCCGGTCCAGGCCGAAGTTGGTGGACCGGTGCCGGGCGAACTCGTCCAGCTCGACGAACGACCCCTCGTCGAGGAGCATCTCGATGCGTTCGCGGGCGGTCTTCTTGCCCCGCGCGTGCTGCTTCTCCACGGCGCGGGCCGACCCGGCGTGCACCGCCTCGTCGACCCGTCGTGCCAGGTCCGCCAGCTTGCCCGCGGTGCTGTGGATGTTGGTCCCGGTCTCGGTAGTCACCCTGGGAATATAACGATGGTTCAGGTCGCCGCCGCTGTGCACTTCGCCTCACCGGCCCGCCCGTAGGCTGACGGGATGCCGGGTTCGCCGTACACCGACCTTGACCGTCCGCCGCTGTCCGCGGCCCGGCTGCGCCGGGCTCTGGTCGCGCCGTACGGACCGTGGTCCCGGCTGGAATTGCGGGTGGAGACCGGCTCCACCAACGCCGATGTCGCCGAGGCGGCCCGGACCGGCGAACCGGAGGGCCTGGTCGTGGTGGCCGAACGGCAGACCGCGGGCCGGGGACGGCGTGGGCGGATCTGGCAGTCTCCGCCGCGTGCCGGCATCGCCACCAGCGTGCTGCTGCGACCCGGTGAGGCGGTGCCGGCGCGCGACTGGTCGCCGGCACCGGCGGCGGGGTACGGCTGGCTGCCGTTGCTGGCCGGTGTGGCGCTGGTCGAGACGGTGGCCCTCCTCGCCGAGCTGGACGCCACCCTGAAGTGGCCGAACGACCTGCTCATCGGGGGTGCCAAGTGCGCCGGAATCCTCGCCGAGGGGGTGCCCGGGCCGGGGCCGGCGGATCCGCCCGCGGTCGTACTCGGTATCGGGCTGAACGTGACGCTGCGCGCCGACGAGTTGCCGGAGCATCCGACCGGCCTGCCGGCCACCTCGCTGCAACTGGCCGGCGCGGCGGCCACCGACCGGGATCCGTTGCTGCGGGCGCTGCTTCGCTCGGTCGCCGACTGGTACGCCCGCTGGCGTGACGCCGGAGGCGACGCGACGGCCAGTGGTCTGCGCGAGGCGTACCTGACGGTCTGCGGCACGATCGGCCGCGAGGTGCGCGCCCTGCTCCCCGACGGCACCGAACTGACCGGCACCGCCACCGGCATCGACCCCGACGGCCAGCTCCTCCTCACCACCCCCACCGGCCAACGCCCTCTGGCAGCCGCCGACATCCGTCACCTCCGCTGACCGTCCCACCCCCTCCCACGCGGGTGGGGTGGTACGAGCCGCGTGGCGGATGTGGGGGTGTGGCGGTGGGGGGTTACGGTCTGCGCGTCCGTTCCTGCGAGGAGGTTGCCGTGGCGTTCCCCGAAGACGTGCTCACCGAGGACGAGCACGTCGTGCTGCACCTGCACCCGCACTGGAAGGCGCTGATCCGGCCGGTGGCGGTGCTGGTGCTGGCCATCGCCGCGGTGGTGGCCGGCCTGCTGTTCCTGCCCTCGGGCGGCACCGGCTCCATCACGCTCGCGGTGATCGGCGGGGTGGCCCTGTTCGCGGTGGTGGTCCTGTCCGTCTGGCCGTACGTCTCCTGGCGCACCACGCACTACCTCTTCACCAACGAGCGGGTCCTGCTCCAGCACGGAGTGTTCGCCCGGGAGCGCCGGGACATCCCGTTGAGCCGGGTCAACGACCACTCGATGAATCAGCGGTTCGTCGGGCGGCTGCTGGGCTACGGCACCCTCACCATCGAGTCGGCCGGTGAGCGTGGGCAGTCCGTCCTGCACGACGTGCCGAAGGTCGACCGGGTGCAGACGAAGCTCTACGAGCTCGTGGAAGCGTTCCACGACCGGCACTCGCTCGGTGACGGTGAACTTCGCGAGATCTTCGCCGAGCGGGACAAGAGCGCGGGCGCGTAGGGCCGGGAACGGGGCGCATCCGGGCAGGCGTGCCCGGCCACTGTCCGCGCCCCGGACGGGCGACCGAGGTCAGCGGCGGCGGAGGCGTCGGGGGGTCGGGGCGGGCTGTAGCTGTGCGGCCAGCTCGGCCTCCAGCTCGGCGTCCAACGCCGCTGTCAGCTCCGCCTCGTCGGGCAACGGGGCGGATCTCGGCTGGAGTGGGCGGGAGGCCACTCCCGGCCGGACCGCGGGCGGCTCCTCTTCCTCCAACTCCGTGACGGACTCGGCAAGCTCGGCCACCGGGTCCATCCCGGCCATCGTGTCCCACTCGTCGCGGGGCAGGCCGTGCCATCGCTGTGCCGCCTGGGCGGGCGCGGCGGGCTGGAAGACGAAGGTGCGGTAGGACCAGAAGCGGAACAGGGTCGCCAGCACCACACCGCCGGTCTTGGCGACGTTCAGCGCCAGCAGCCCGGTCACGCCCAGCCCGTACTTGGCGGCGGCGAGCACGCCGAGTTCAATGAGCAGTCCCACCCCGTTGAAAAGGAAAAACAGGGCGTATTCCCGCTGCATCGCCGATTTTGGACGATCCCGGTACGTCCAGTGTCGATTCATCAGATACGACGTGATCGTGGCGACGATGGTGGCGACGACGGTCGCCTTCAGCTGCCCGTCGACGAAAACAGTGAGTGCGAGCGCGTTGAACACGGCGTAATTGATGACCGTGTTGATGCCACCGACCAGGCCGAATTTGAGTGCCTCGTGGATGAACTTCTGCCAGCGCTCAGGCAGCAGACGGACGAGAGGCATGCGCAACACCTTAGGGCAGTGGGTAGGGGTCGGCCGGCTTCGACCGAACGAGTGGGCGGCAGGTCACGCCCGGCGGTCCTGGTTCACTTCCGCGACCGGTGGGGTTCCCGCTTCCACGAAGACGAACCGTCGGTACGACCAGAATCGGAACAGCGTGCCGAGCCCGGTGCCCACGATGAAGCTGGCGATGTTGTCGGCCAGCCGGGTCTGGAAGACGGCCGGCCAGATGCTGCCGAGCCCGTAGCGACTGATGGCCAGGCAGGCCACCGCGATGCCCAGCCCCACGGCGTTGAAGAAGAAGAACAGGGCGTACTCGCGCGCCGGGTGGGAGCGCTTACGGTGCCGCCAGGTCCAGAACCGGTTGCCCAGGAAGGCGAAGGTCGCCGCGATGACCGTCGAGATGGTCTTGGCGGTGAGCTGCTCCACGCCCTGCGGGCCGATCAGGTAGTTGAACAGGACGAAGTCGATGAGGAAGGCGACCCCACCGACGGTCGCGAACTTGCTCAACTCCCGTACGAGATGACCGAAACGGTCGATCAGGGAGTGGACCAGACCCGGGCGGGTCTGCCGGGAGCCTGGCTCCCCGGTCATCGTGGCGGCCACCGTGCGAGCGTACCGGTTGGCGGCCCTGCGGGCGGGTAGCAACGGGCACCGGGGTGCACCGGTGCGGCGGCACGGACGGGCACGAACGGAGCGTAACCGGATCGGTGCGATCGAGTGTTGCGTTCCGCTTCGGTACCCCGGGTCGAAAAACGCCCCGGCGGTCCGCGCGCGGGCGTCTTCATCAGGAGGTCCGCCGAAGGATTTGCGTGAAACTGCGCGTGAAAGCGGGTAAAGGCTCGTGATGCCGCAGCGTGACCGCACCTTGTGCAGTTCTTCACAACCAGTCCCACTGACTGGAGCAGTCCATCGGTTTACGCTGAGGCCAATCCCAGGTTTCCACGAAGGCGACGCGCACGGCGGCGCCGAGACTCGTGCACTCCATAGACAGGTCAGCGTCGACCACAAGGAGATGTGTCATGGTTGCTCCGGCCACCGTTCGGGGTATCGATCAGGCCCCTACGTCCCACCCGAAACTCCTCGCCTGGGTTCGTGAGGTCGCTGAACTGACCACCCCTGAGCAGGTCGTCTGGGTGGACGGGTCCGACCAGGAATGGCGTCGCCTCACCGATGAGCTGGTCGAGGCCGGGACGCTCATCCGCCTGAACCCGGAGAAGAAGCCGAACTCCTTCTACGCGCGTACCGACCCGACGGACGTCGCCCGGGTCGAGGAGCGCACCTTCATCTGCTCCGTGGACGAGGCGGACGCCGGACCCACCAACAACTGGATGGCCCCGGCCGAGATGAAGCGGGTCATGACGGATCTCTACCGCGGCTCGATGCGCGGCCGGACGATGTACGTCATCCCGTTCTGCATGGGCCCGGTCGAGGCCGAGAGTCCGATGTTCGGCGTCGAGATCACCGACAGCCCGTACGTGGTCGCCTCGATGCGGATCATGACCCGGATGGGCGCCTCGGTGCTGCAGGCCATGGGGGACGACGCAGACTTCGTGCACGCCCTGCACTCGATCGGTGCGCCGCTGGCACCGGGTCAGCAGGACGTCGCCTGGCCGTGCAACGAAACCAAGTACATCTCCCACTTCCCGGAGACCCGGGAGATCTGGTCCTTCGGCTCCGGCTACGGCGGTAACTCGCTGCTCGGCAAGAAGTGCTACTCGCTGCGTATCGCCAGCGTGATGGGACGCGACGAGGGCTGGCTCGCCGAGCACATGCTGATCTTGAAGATCACCTCGCCGGAGGGGCGCGTCTATCACATCGCGGGCGCCTTCCCGTCGGCCTGCGGCAAGACCAACCTGGCCATGTTGGAGCCGACCATCCCCGGTTGGAAGGTCGAGACCATCGGCGACGACATCGCCTGGATGCGGTTCGGCCCGGACGGACGGCTCTACGCGGTCAACCCGGAGTACGGCCTGTTCGGCGTGGCGCCCGGCACCGACTGGAAGACCAACGCCAACGCCATGCGGACGCTGGAGCGGGGCAACTCCATCTTCACCAACGTCGCCCTCACCGACGACGGCGACATCTGGTGGGAGGGCATGGGTGAGCCGCCGGCGCACCTGATCGACTGGAAGGGCAACGACTGGACGCCGGAGAGCGAGAACCTCTCCTCGCACGCGAACAGCCGCTTCTGCACGCCGATCACCCAGTGCCCGATCCTGGCCGAGGACTACTACGACCCCAACGGCGTGCCGATCGACGCGATCCTGTTCGGCGGGCGGCGCCGCGACACGGTTCCGCTGGTCACCGAGGCCCGGGACTGGGTGCACGGCGTCTACATGGGTGCCACGCTCTCCTCGGAGACCACGGCCGCCGCCTCCGGTGCGGTCGGCGTGGTCCGTCGCGACCCGATGGCGATGCTGCCGTTCATCGGCTACCACGGTGGCGACTACTTCCGGCACTGGATCGAGATGGGCAAGGGCGCCGACGGCGACGAGTCGAAGCTGCCCAAGGTCTACTACGTCAACTGGTTCCGCAAGGACCCGGAGGGCGGTTTCCTCTGGCCGGGCTTCGGCGAGAACTCGCGGGTGCTCAAGTGGATCGTCGAGCGGATCGAGGGCCGGGCGGACGCCGTCGAGACGCCCATCGGCATGGTCCCGGCGCTGGACTCCCTGGACGTCGACGGGCTGGACATGACGCCGGAGGACGTCCGCATCGCGCTGAAGGTGGACCCGGACGAGTGGCGCAACGAACTCCCGCTCATCACCGAGTGGTTCGAGAAGTTCGGCGACAAGCTGCCCGGCGTCCTCTGGGCCGAGCTGGACGCCCTGCGGGCCCGACTCGACGCGGAGCAGCCGCGGCAAGGGGTGTGATCGACGCCGGATCCGGGCATCATCGGATCCCATGAGGACGGCCGCCGAGACCGAGGTCCGGCGGCCGTCCGCCGTCCGGGCACTGACCGTGCTGCTGGCGGTGACGGCCGCGGCCACCGTCGTGGTCGAGGTGCTCAACTGGTGGTACGCACCGGAGCAGGGCTTCGGGCTCGCCGTGCGAACCGGCTGGGCGATGCTGCGCTCGTTCGGATTCCTGCTGCTCATCGGGCACGTACGTCGTGGCCGAACGGTGGCCCGCCCGTTCGGCCTGATCCTCGCCATCACCACGGTCTTCGCGGTCGGCCGGCTGATCGTGCCCCGCCAGGGTGTGCCGCCGCTGCCCGGGCTGCTCGGCTTCGCCCTGCTCACCGCGCTCTGCGCCGCCGTGGTCTGGCTGCTGTACCGCTCGTCGGCGCTCGCCGGGCACCTGGTGCGGCACCGACCCCGGCTGGTGATCGACCGCTCCGGGATCTCCTGGCAGGAGACACCGCCGCGACGGCCGGAGGCCAGCGCCTGGCTGTTGACCAGCCGGGTCGCGGCGTTCACGTACAGCCCGCTGATGCTGGTGCCGGCGCTGGTCGCCACCGCCGCGATCCTGGACGGGCGGTTGCTCGCCGTGCCCGCCGTGCTGTTCTGGCTCGGGGCCGGCATCGCGACCAGCTACCTGGTGCTGTTCTGCACGGCGTTCCTGATGCGCGGCCGCCGCTGGGCCGGCACACTGCTCATCGTCGTCACCGTCGCCGTGCTCGCCGTCGATCTGCCGCTGTGCTGGTGGCTGCTGGGCGTCGACGGCCTGGTGCGCGACGGCGCGCCGCTGGTCGCCGCCGCCGTCCTCGCCGTCTACGGCGTCCGTCGCGCCGCGCGGACCACCCCCACCCCCGCCTGATTCCACCACCCCCCGGCGCACCCCGCTCCCGCCGCCCGCCTGCCCACCTCCGTGCCGTCCGTCCGGCCTCGCGCCCGGTCCACGCCCGCCCCGACACGCCCACCACCTGCCTTCCCGACCTCCGCCGCCGATGATCCGGACAACTTCCCTGTTGTTGCTGCCTCAGCCGCGCTTGAGGCAGCAACAACAGGGAAGTTGCTCGAACCATGAAGGGGGGCGGGGGTTCCTGGCGTTTCAGGGCGGGCACTGCTCTGCTTCAACTGACGCACTGGATTCGGAACGATGACGGTGCGTCGGGTGAAGCAGAGCAAGAGATGAACGCCTGGCGGTCTGCGAGGAGGGGCGCTGTCGCGGTCTGAGAGGAGCGGGGAGGGCGCTCGGCGCGTCGGAGGGGATGAGGGGTGCCTGGTGGTCAGGGTGGGGAGGGGTGCCCGGCGGGCTCGGGCGGGAGTGCGCCGGGCGATGGCTCCCCGCGTACGTGGTCGGCCCGGGGCGGAGGGAGAGGCTGTGCGCGACGAGTTCGACGTGGTGGTGGTCGGGGCGGGTCCGGCGGGGGTGGCTGCCGCGCTGGCGGCCCGCCGGGCGGGTGCCGAGGTGCTGCTGCTGGACCGGGCCGATTTTCCCCGGGACAAGGCCTGCGGTGACGGCATCGCCGCGCACGCGTTGGACGTACTCGCCGAACTGGGCGTGCCCGACGCGGTGGCCGGCTTCGCGCCGGTGCCGGCGCTGCGGCTGGTGGCGCCGGACGGCGGTGCCGTGGCACGGGACCTGCCCAGACCGGCGTACACCGTGCCGCGGGAGGTGTTCGACGCGCGGCTGGTGGCGGCGGCGGTCCAGGGCGGCGTGCGGCTGGCCCGCCGTGCGGTGCGCCGGGTCGAGGTGCGCGCCGACCGGGTGGTGCTGGACGGGGAGATCGTCGCCGAGGTCGTGGTGGGTGCCGACGGCGCCGGGTCCGTCGTGCGCCGGGCCCTGGGCGAGCCGAACAATCCGGACCGTCACCTGGCGTTGGCCATCCGGGGGTACGCCCCGGCGCCGCCCGGCCCGCCGGCACAGCTCATCGTCACCTCGGCCACGCGGTGGCCGGCGTACGCCTGGTCGTTCCCGATCGGTGACGGCCGGGCGAACGTCGGGTACGGGGAGGTGCTGCGGGGCGAGTCCCTGACCCGCACGCACCTGCTCGACCGGCTGGCCGCGCTGCTGCCGGGCACGGATCCGGCGGAGGTCACCTCGTTGCGCGCCCATCACCTGCCGCTGTCCACGTTCCGGCCGGCACCGGGACGGGGCCGGGTGCTGCTCGCCGGTGACGCCCTCTCGCTGATCAACCCGCTGACCGGGGAGGGGATCTTCTACGCGCTGCGCTCCGGCGCACTGGCCGGACACGCCGCGGTCGGTGCCCCGGAGCACGCCGCGCGGCGGTACGCGACCGCGCTGCACCGCCGGCTCGGCACCCACCTGCGGCACAGCTCGGCGGCGGCCTGGCTGGCCCGGCGCCGCTGGATGGTGGACGCGACGGTGCGGGCGGCCGGCCGTGACGCGAGGGTCTTCGGCACGGTGGCCGAGCTGGGACTGGGCGATGGCCTGCTGGACGGTCGGACGCTCGGGCGGATCGCCCTCGGCCTGTCGGTGCGGCATCGGCCACCGGCACACTGATCCGTCCGGCGGCTCGCTACCCTGCAAGGTGATGACTCTGCGGAAACTTCTCTACTCCGTCTACGAGCGGCGGCTGACGGCCAAGCTCGCGGGCCGTCCGGTGCCCCGCCACGTGGGTGTGATGTGTGACGGCAACCGCAGATGGGCCCGCGAGATGGGCTTTGTCGATCCGAACGACGGGCACCGGATGGGTGCCGAGCGGATCAAGGAACTGCTGCGTTGGTGCGACGCCGCGGGCGTGGGGCACGTGACCCTGTGGTTGCTCTCCACCGACAACCTGTCGCGCCCGGCAGCCGAACTCGATCCGCTGCTTCAGATCATCGAGGACCTGACCACCGAGTTGGCCGAGGAGGCCAACCCCTGGCGGCTGCGGATGGTGGGCGCGCTCGACGTGCTGCCGACGCGTCTCGCGACGGCGCTCAAGGCCGCCGAGGAACGGACCCGGGACCGCGACGGCAGCGCACAGGTCAACATCGCGGTCGGGTACGGCGGCCGGCGGGAGATCGCCGACGCGGTGCGCTCCCTGCTGCTGGAGCACGCGGCCAATGGCGGCACGCTGGAGGAACTGGCGGGATCGCTCGATGTCGACGACATCTCCGAGCACCTGTACACGCGCGGCCTGCCGGATCCGGATCTGATCATCCGGACCAGCGGGGAGCAGCGCCTCTCCGGCTTCATGCTCTGGCAGTCGGCGCACTCGGAGTTCTACTTCTGCGAGCTGAACTGGCCCGACTTCCGGCGCGTCGACTTCCTGCGTGCGCTGCGCTCGTACGCCACCCGCCAGCGCCGCTACGGGGTCTGAGAACCCGCAGGGCGCCGGACCCGGCCCGCCGGCTCAGGCGAGGCGGTGGGTGGCCTCGGTGAGGAAGTCACCGAGGGCGGTCGGTGAGTCGATGGTGAGGTCGGCGGCCTCGGCGACCTCGTCACCGGTCTCCGGGTTGGCGACGGCGACGCAGACGCCCAGGAAGTCCGGGTCGGCGGCGGCCCGGGCCCGCAGCGCGGCGAAGGCCTTGATGTCGGACACGTCGTCGCCGAAGTACCAGGCCGCGCGTACGCCTTGCACCAGCTCGTCGATCACCATGCCCTTGTCCCGGTCGACCGGCGGCTTGATCTCCAGCACCATCCGTCCGACCTGTACCCGCAGGCCGAGGCGCTCGGCCTGGTCGCGGCCCCACTGTTCGACGGTGCCGGCGAGCTGTGGCGCCGTACGCCAGTGCAGGGCCACCGAGAGCCGCTTGTACTCCACAAGGGTGCCCGGCGGTAGTTCGGCCCGGGCCAGTTCGGCGAGCTCGGCCATTGTGGGCACCCAGGGCAGCGCGGCCGGTTCGGTGACCGTGTCGCCTCCGGAATGGCTGTGTTCCAGGCCGTAGAGCCCATACAGGTCGACGCCGGTGAGCCCGCCGAAGTGCTCGCGGAGAAACTCGACCGGCCGGGCCGAGACGATCGTGATGCGGCGCACCACCGGAGCGAGTGCTTCGAGAGCGGCCAGCACCTTCGGCGCGGGCTGTACCGAGGTGGGATCGTCGGCGACCGGCGCGAGGGTGCCGTCGAAGTCGAAGAAGAGGATGGTCTCGGCCGCCCGGTCGACGGTCGCCCGC
The DNA here is from genome assembly GCF_056150025.1 of Micromonospora aridisoli. Classification (NCBI taxonomy): domain Bacteria; kingdom Bacillati; phylum Actinomycetota; class Actinomycetes; order Micromonosporales; family Micromonosporaceae; genus Micromonospora; species Micromonospora aridisoli. The sequence goes on from NZ_JAXCFK010000006.1 coordinate 165,259, forward strand.
CAGGCCTGGTCGGCGGTCAGCGGGATCTTCGGCTGCTGGTTGCCCAGATTCAACGGCGGCACGCGCGACAGCGTACCCCGGGTTCGACCGGTCAATCCTGACGTGAATCCGGTGTGGGCGGCAGGCGTGGTTCAGCGTTCGGCGGCTCCGCGTCCTCGGCGTCCGAACGGCACCACCGCCGCCTCCTGCCCGTGGCTGAGCAGGTAGCCCTCGACGAACCCGGAGTTCCGGTCGCCGGTGTGTGCCTCGATCTCCCGCAGTCGCTCCACCAGGAACTCGGTGAGCGCGGTGAGCCGGTCGTTGAGCCGGTCGTGCAGTTCGGCGACGACCGCCAGGACGATCGCGGTGCCCGCGCTGGCGAGCGCGAAGAGGTTGACGAGCAGGGGAAGCTGCCCGCCGTTCAGGATCAGGGTCACCGCGTTGCCGGTGACGCAGAGCGTCACCGAGACCGTCGCGACCACGACAGCCAACCATTTCAGGGTCATGGAAAGACCCCTTTCTGTCCCGCAGGGCTGGGTTCGGCCTTGTCCCGTCCCCCCGCCGACGACGAGCCCAAGCAGTACGAATACGGACGCTAGCGCGCCCGATCCCGCCCCGTAGCGAAACGAATGAGGCTGACCTGCCGTTCTTTCGCCATCTGAGGAACTAGCTGGCGGCGTCGCCTCGTTTTCGGACACCGAGCGGCAACGTCGGGCGATATGCGAGGTAACGAATGGTTTCTCGGATGTGGAACTTCTCCGCATCCGAGACGTCGGGGTCGACCAGCCGGCGGAGCAGTGCCTCGACGTCGGGGTCCATCGGCGGCGGCGACGGCGAGGTGCGCCGGGAGGTGGTCCGGTCCCAGCCCAGCGCCGCGAAAGCTGCCGCCGGGTCGAGCCCGAGACCCTCGCAGAAGGCCACCACGCGCTCGGCCTCCGGGTCGCTGGCCCAGTCGCCGCGTACCCACCGGTTGATGGTCTGCCGCGAGACGCCGGTGCGCCGGGAGACCTCAGTGCCACTCCACGCCCGGGTCGCGCGCGCCTCGTCGAGGGCGCGCCGGACGAAAGTGGCGAAGGCGATCTTCCGTGCGTTGGCCGTCTCGGTCACCTCGTGACCGTACGACCGTTGAGCCTGGGTGACGGCGCCTGCCACGCGTCTGTCACGCTTGCGTGACGTCGCTGCAATGTGGCCGGAGAGGGGTCCGGCGCTCTTCTTGAGGGGTGTCACCTGGGCAGGATAGATGTACGTAGGTGCGGAGGCAAACGAACGAAAAGCTGATACTGTCACGTTCATGGGACAACCTACGGTGTGTCACGTGCATGAGACGATCAGTGCTCACCTGCGTCACGCGCCCGGGGCGAGGGGGACGCGGTGACCGAACTCGCAACCCGTGCCCAGGCCTTCAGCCTGGTGGCCGAGGGGGTCGCCGCCGGGCTGAGTGCGCCGTGGCGCCTCTACCTCGCCCGCGGCTGCCGTTACCTGTCGCTCAGCGTCGGCGACCGGGCCGAGTGGAATGCCTGGCGGACCCACCTCGGCTGCCCGGAACTCAGCGTCCGGGTGTACGACGCCGGTGGCGAGATCCGTCGCTCCTCGATGGCCGAGGTGGTCATGGACGGCTGCCGGATCAGCGTCGAACTGGTGGAGGAGATCGGCACCGACGACCTCGACCGGCTCCTGGTCGCCGACCCCACCACGATCGAACCGGAGGAACGATGAGGGTCGTGCGGGGCACCGGAGCCGCCGGATGAGTCCATTTCTCGCGATCTTCCTGGTTCTCGTGCTCGCCGCCACGAGTTACGCCGCAGGGCGGCTGCACGGGCAACTCAGTTATCGGATCGGTTACCGCTTCGGCTACCGGCAGGGCTACTTCGACGGTGACCGCGGGGCGTGGAACCGACGTCGTCGGGACGCCCAGGCGGCCATCGCCTCCGCACTGGCCGTCGCGGCACCCGCACCACCTCCCGCCCGGGTCGCCGCCACGGTGAACCGCCCGGGTACCACGTACACCGGGTCGTCCTTCGCGGAGCCGGCCGCCTCGGTCACCGGGCGGCACCCGACCGGCACCCTCGTTCGACGGACCGGCTGAAACCGGTCGACGGGCTCAAGGCCCGTCCACAGGCGCGGCGCGTACGCCCCTTCGGGGCGGTGCCGCCCGGGGCCACGTCAGACCGGTGGCGGTGGTCCCACCGGCCGGGATGCGCGCAGGGGGCATGCATCCCGGCCGGTTCATCCCCGTGGTCATGCCGCGGTTCCGCGACCTCGTCGCACGTTCATGAACACCCACTAGCCGGGACGGGTGCGGGGAGCTAGCGTCTAGGCATGGCGCGGGGTTGTCCCGAGCCAGCCGGCCCGCCCGGCCTGCGACCTCGCGCACGGGGCCCGCATCCGACCCCGTGTCAGCCGGGCATCCGGAGGAGGCGGACCGCGGGTGGCCGGGTGCCCATCCGCCGGAGCAGGCCTGTGACGACTCGCCGTACGACCGCCGGTGCTGACCAGGGCCCGGCCGCGACTACCACGACCCGCCGCAGTACCCGGAGCCGCCGTACGGCGGCCGCCGGACCGGCCGACCCCAGGGAGCCCCGACCATCGGGCCAGTCCTTCGTCCTGGACACCTCCGTCCTGCTCAGTGACCCGGCGGCGTTCCATCGCTTCGCCGAGCATGAGGTGGTGCTCCCGCTGGTGGTGATCTCCGAACTGGAGGGCAAGCGGCAGCACCCGGAGCTGGGCTGGTTCGCCCGGCAGTCGCTGCGCATGCTGGACGAGCTACGGGTACGCCACGGCCGCCTCGACCAGCCGGTGCCCGCCAACGAGGCCGGCGGCACGCTGCGCGTGGAGCTGAACCACACCGACGACGGTGTGCTGCCTCCGGGCTTCCGCAACGAGTCCAACGACGCCCGGATCCTCTCCGTGGCGCTCAACCTCGCCGCCGAGGGCCGGGAGGTGACGCTGGTCAGCAAGGACATGCCGTTGCGGGTCAAGGCCGCCTCGGTCGGCCTGCGCGCGGACGAGTACCGGCACGGCCAGGCCAGCGACCCGACCTGGACCGGGATGGCGGAGTTGGAACTCGTCGAGGAGGACATCGCCCGGCTCTACGCGGGAGAGGTCATCGACGTGGACGCGGCGGCCGGTCTGCCCTGCCACACGGGTCTGGTGCTGCACTCGCCGCGTGGCTCGGCCCTCGGCCGGGTACTGCCGGACAAGACCGTGCGGTTGGTCCGCGGCGACCGGGAGGCGTTCGGGGTGCACGGGCGGTCGGCCGAGCAGCGGGTCGCCCTCGACCTGCTGCTCGACGAGTCGATCGGGATCGTGTCGCTCGGTGGCCGTGCCGGCACCGGCAAGTCGGCCCTGGCGCTGTGCGCGGGGCTGGAGGCGGTGATGGAACGTCGCCGGCACAAGAAGGTGATCGTCTTCCGTCCGCTGTACGCCGTGGGTGGGCAGGAACTGGGGTACCTGCCGGGCTCGGAGTCGGAGAAGATGTCGCCCTGGGCGCAGGCGGTCTTCGACACCCTCGGCGCGGTGGTGCACGAGAACGTGCTGGAAGAGGTCACCTCGCGCGGACTGCTCGAGGTACTGCCGTTGACCCACATCCGAGGGCGCAGCCTGCACGACGCCTTCGTCATCGTCGACGAGGCTCAGTCGCTGGAGCGCGGGGTCCTGCTGACCGTGCTCTCCCGGATCGGCCAGGGCTCCCGGGTGGTGCTCACCCATGACGTCGCCCAGCGGGACAATCTGCGGGTCGGTCGGCACGACGGGGTCACCGCGGTGATCGAGGCGTTGAAGGGTCATCAGCTCTTCGCGCATGTGACGCTCAGCCGTTCGGAGCGTTCGCCGATCGCGGCGATGGTGACGGACCTACTGGAGGACATCCCGACCTGACGACCCTTTTAGGGCGTGTTGCGTGGCTTTTTGGCGTGACCCACGTCACAATTGAGTTTCGTGGTTTCCCATCAGCCTCACTGTGCGCGATGGTGTCCCACGGGCGCCCACGCACCCGACGCATCGTTGGTGATCGTTCGTAACTCCAGTGAGGGGCGGACGACGCCGGGAGGCGGAAGCGGTGCGTCGACGGTGACCGGCATGCCGGCCACGGGCGCCCGTGGCGCGCTTCGACCCAGTGCGGTCGCAGCACGCCGCGTCCCTGAACCCGACGAAGGGATCACTTCGTGAGTCGGCCGTGGAGCCGGTTCGCCGCCCGCACCGCAGCCGTCGCGCTGCTCTCGGTGGGCGTAGCCGGCGGTTTCTACTTGAGCGAGGACCGCCAGACTCAGCGCCCGGACCCGGGCGCGCAGGTGGCCGGCAGTGTCACCGAGATCGACGTCAACGTCGACTACCGGCAGGAGCAGACGGTCTCCCGCCAGGTCCGGACCGCTCGGCAGCAGGCCAGCGAGGTCAGGAAGCAGGCCAGGGCGGCAGCCGAGAAGGCCCGCAAGGCGGAAGAGGCGGCACGTAGGAAGGCCGCCGAGGAGAAGGCGGCCCGGGAGGCCGCGGCCCGCGCTGCGAAGCCGTACGACGGCCCGATCCCCGAGTCGTGCGAGGAGTACAGCGGTAACCGGAAGGTCGGTTGCGCCATCATGATCGACACCGGATTCAAGATCGACCAGTTCCCCTGTCTGGACAAGCTCTGGACCAAGGAGAGCGGCTGGAACCACAAGGCCCGCAACCGGTCCTCCGGGGCGTACGGCATCCCGCAGGCGTACCCGGGCAACAAGATGGCCTCGGTCGGCGACGACTGGGAGACCAACCCGGTCACCCAGATCAAGTGGGGACTCGGCTACATCAAGGGCCGTTACGGCACGCCCTGTGCGGCCTGGACCCACTCCCAGAACAAGGGCTACTACTGAGCTGAGCCGTGGCGGCGGGGCGCGGGCGACCGCGTCCCGCCGTTGCGTGTCACGGGAGAGTGCCCCGCCCGGCTCGCGGCGGGTCGGGTGGTCTCGTGCCGGGAAAAGTGGCGGCCACCGGCGTTTGCTGATAGCTCTTGACGGGTGACCCTGCTCCCCGGAAGTGGCGACCCCCACCGGTTCGGCACCATGGCCTTCTACGCGTCCATCGGCCGGGCGTTCGTCGCCATGTGCGCGGTGGTGCCGGTCCTCTTCCTGATCGAGGGCCTCGACGTCTGGCTGGGCGCGGGGTTCGACTCCGCCGCAGGGATCATTCCGCAGCGGATCGAGGGACTGGACGGCGTCTTCTTCTCGCCGTTCCTGCACCACGGCTTCGACCACCTCTACAGCAACAGCATCCCGCTGATCCTCCTCGGCACCTTCGTACTGGCGGCAGGCGCCCGGCGCTTCCTCTGGTCCACCCTGGTCATCGTTCTGGTCAGCGGGCTCGGTGTGTGGTTCACCGGCTCGCCGAACACGATCGTGGTCGGAGCCAGCGGGGTGATCTTCGGCTACCTCGGCATCCTGCTCACCCGGGGCATCTTCGAGCGGAGCTGGTGGAACTTCGCCGTCTTCCTGCTGGTCGGTCTCCTCTACGGTGGCCAGTTGGTCGGCGTCCTACCCACCGACGAACGGATCTCCTGGCAGGGGCACCTGTTCGGGCTGCTCGGCGGCATCGTGGCCGCCATCATCTTCCGCCGTCGCCGGTCCGACCTCGACGGGCCGTACCGCTCCGAGTCCCCGATGACCATGCCCTGAACCGTCCGCCGAGCGCGGCGACCGCCACGGCGACCAGGGTGAGAACCGCACCGAGCAGGGTGGTCGCGTCGGGATGGGAGGCCGCGGACGGCATCAGCACGTCCAGCAGCACCGCGCCGAAGACCTGACCGGCGACGGTGGCCAGGCCGAGCAGCAGCACACCGGTGAGCCGGACCACCGCCGCGGCGACGGCGATGAACGTCACGCCGATCGGCCCGCCGAGGTAGAGCCAGGGCTCGGTGGGCAGACCGCCCGGGGGCAGCCCTCGCAGCGCGAGGCTGGCGACGAACGCGGCCAGCAGCACCGCCGTGCCGGCGGCGAAGTTGACCAGCGTGGCGGTCAGGGTGCTTCCGGTGACCACGCGAACCCACCCGTTCACCGCCTGCTGCCAGGCCACGGCGACGCCGGCCAGCAGCGGCAGCACGGCCAGACCGAGGGTCGCGGGCTCGCGGAACCGGTCGCTGACCGCCAGCAGCACCGCCACCGTGGTCAGCACCGCACCGGCCAGCCGGGCACCGGTGACCGGCTGCCGGCCGCTCGGGCCGACCCCCGCCCGGTCCACGAGCAGGCTGCTGGCGGACTGGCCGGCGACCACCGCCACGGTGAACACCGCGACCCCCAGGGTGCCGACGGTCGCGCCCTGGGTGAACACGAGAAACGCGCCGCACGCACCGCCGAGGCACTGCCAGGGCCGGAGCGTCCCGCGGTGGAGAGCGGCGCGCAGCGTCGTCAGTCCCCGTCGCCCGGCGCCGGTGGCCGGAACCAGCACCAGCAACAGCAGCAGACCGGAGCCGAACGAGATGACCGCGGCGGCCACCCCGTCACCGAGGCGTACGCCCAGCTCACCGTTGATCCGCGACTGCGTCGCGACGGCGACCCCGGCCACCGTCGCCAGCACCACCGCGCCGAACCGGCGACCCGCCGAGACCTCCGGCCGGGTCGCCGTCGCGGCACTCAAGCCTGTTCGTCCAGCGGCCGGCCGTCGAAGTCCACCGCCGAGTAGAGCGCCAGCTTCTCCAAACGGTGGTACGAGTCGATGACCCGGATGGTGCCGCTCTTGGAGCGCATCACGATCGACTGGGTGTACGCCCCGCCGGCCCGGTACCGCACGCCGCGTAGCAGGTCCCCGGAGGTGATGCCGGTGGCCACGAAGAAGCAGTTGTCGCCGGTCACCAGATCGTCGGTGGTGAGCACCCGGTCCAGGTCGTGTCCCGCCGCGATCGCCTTCTCCCGTTCGGCGTCGTCGCGTGGCCAGAGCTTGGCCTGCATCATTCCGCCCATGCACTTGAGGGCGCAGGCGGCGGTGATCCCCTCCGGGGTGCCGCCGATGCCCATCAGCACGTCGACGTCCGACTCGCCGCGCGCCGCGGCGATCGCACCGGCGATGTCGCCGTCGGAGATGAAGCGGATGCCGGCCCCGGCGTGGCGGATCTGGTCGACCAGGTCGTCGTGCCGGGAACGATCGAGCACGCAGACGGTGACCTCGGAGACGCTGGATCCCTTCACCCGCGCGATCCGGCGCAGGTTCTCCCCGACACCGGCGTCGATGTCCACCACGTCCGCGTAGGCCGGGCCGACGGCGAGCTTCTCCATGTAGAAGACCGCGCTCGGGTCGAACATCGCACCGCGCTCGGCGACCGCCAGCACCGCGAGCGCGTTCGGCATCCCCTTGCTCATCAGGGTGGTGCCGTCGATCGGGTCGACCGCCACGTCCACCTCGGGACCGGTGCCGTCGCCGACCTCCTCACCGTTGAAGAGCATCGGGGCGTTGTCCTTCTCGCCCTCGCCGATCACCACGATCCCCGTCATCGGGATCGAGTTGATCAACTTGCGCATCGCGTCGACGGCGGCTCCGTCGCCGCCCTCCTTGTCGCCCCGGCCGACCCACCGGCCGGCGGCCATTGCGGCCGCCTCGGTGACCCTGACGAGGTCGAGAGCGAGGTTACGGTCGAGGTTCTGTGGGGTCCGGGTCCTGGTGGTCGTCATGAAAGCGGCTCCTCCTCGCGGCGGTGCGGGGCGGGCCGGCGCTGCCGGCTTCGATCCTGATCCTCACACGATGACGGACCCGCAGCCGGGGCGGGGCGGTGATGGGACGGATACCGCCGGTCGGGCGGCTGCGAGAATGGCGGGGTGGAACCCGCACAGCCTGCCGACCGCGTACCCGCCGACGAGTCCCCGACCGGTGCCGACCCGACCGTCGACCGGGCCGGCGGGTCGGGCGTACCCGAGGAACAGTCGGCGCGGATTCCCGGCGAACCCGTGCCGCCGGCCGCCGCCGCCGCGAAGTCGGAACGCTCACCGCGCGACATGGCGATCTCGCTGCTGGTGCTGCTGATCCCCATCGTCCTGCTGCTCGCCTTCTACCGGGGTTTCCTCGGCGGGGACGAACCGAACACGGTCGATCCGGCACCCGCCTTCGAACAGGCGAGATCGGCCGGCGCTTTTCCGGTGAGCGAACCGTCCGGACTGGGCGACGGGTGGCGGCCCGTACGCGCCACCTACCGGACGGCCGAGGACGGCGCCATTCTCCGGGTGGGATATGTCACCCCGGAGGGCCGTGGCCTGCAACTGGTGCAGAGCAACGTGCCGCCGGAGCGGCTGCTGCCGGTCGAGTTGACCGACGAGGGGCGGCCCCAGGGGCAGGCCGATCTCGGGTCCGGCACCTGGCAGCGGTACACGGCGCGCGGCAACGAGCAGGCGTTGGTGCTGCTTCAGCCGGAGCGTACGGTGATCGTCGTCGGCGACGCCCGGGACAACGAGCTGCGGGCGCTGGCCACCGCCGTGGACTGAGCGCCGATTCCGGTCGCGGCGACGGTCCCACCCTGCGTTGGGGCGTGACAAGCCACCCGCCCGGCCGCCGTCGGCAGGTCGGTGCCCCCTGCGTGTCGGTCCGATCCGTTACGCTCGCCGGGTTCGATGCCTGGCCGGCCCCGGTCGGTCGGGCTTTCCTGCTTGAAGAGAGACGATCTGTGAACATTCGACGGTGGAGCGTGGGCCTCATTGCCGCCACGCTGCTCGTTCCCGGTCTCGCCGCCTGCAACAACTCCGGCGACGAGTCGCCCTCGACGGCCTCCTCGGCCGAGTCGGGCATTCCGGCCGACCCGAAGGCGGCGCTGGTCGCCTCCACCAAGGGGCTGGCCGACGGCAACTTCACGTTCACCATCGCGGCTGACTCGATGAACGGCAAGGGCACGCTCCACAAGCCCAGCAACAGCGCGCAGATGACGATGACCGTGGGTGACGAGAACTTCACCATGGACTTCGACCTCATCCAGATCCAGCCGGACACCTGGGTCAAGGTCGACCTGGGTGACCTTGCGGCCGGCATCCCGGGGATGGAGATGTTCAAGGACAAGTACCAGCACCTCGACGCCGCCAAGGCCAAGAACGCCAAGAATCTCGACATCTTCAAGGGCGGCACCGACCCGGCCGACGCCGCCGGGATGTTCGAGGGCCTCACCGACGTGCAGAAGACCGGTGAGGGCACCTACGCCGGCACCTTCGACCTGACCACCGTCAAGGACTCGGTCGCCGCCGACGAGGACCTGCTCAAGGAGCTGGGCGACCAGGCCAAGGCGATCCCGTTCACCGCGAAGCTGGACGCCGAGGGTCGGCTGACCGAGCTGGTCATGTCCGTCCCGGCGGCCGGCGAGGCCAAGGCGCAGGACATCAAGATCACCTACGGTGACTACGGTGCGGCGACCGCCGTGCAGAAGCCGCCGGCGGACCAGGTCGTCGAGGCGAGCGAGCAGACCTACGAGATGTTCAAGTAGGCCGAGCGACAGTGCTGCGGGGGTGGGCCTGGCCCACCCCCGTTCGCGTACCCGGCGGCAGGCACGTGCCGACAACCGGGGATGCCCGGGTTCGGGTGATTGCGCGGGCGGGCGGACGGGAACAGATAGGGGGAGCCTCCGGCGCGAGAACGCACCGGATGACCCTGCTGGGAGACACCGATGACCGTTCGACGACTGAGCGCCGGCCTCGTGGCCGTCGCCCTCTTCACGCCCGGAGTCGCCGCCTGCGCCACGACCGGTGACGCCGGGTCGACCGCCACACCGTCCGCCACCGCCACCGCCACCGGTGCCGCGCCTGAGGCCGACTCGGAGGCCAAGCAGGCGCTGCTGGACTCGACCCGGGAGATCCGCAACGGCAACTTCCGGTTCAGCATGTCCGGTGCCGGCTCCATCGCGGAGGGGCAGGTGCATCAGCCGAGCCAGAGCGCCGAGATGCGGGTACGGCTCGGCGAGCCGACGGACGACCTCGCGATCAGCCTCGACCTGATTCACGCCCGACCCGACAGCTGGGTGAAGGTGGACCTCAAGGGCCAGGCCGCGGCCCGGGTGCCCGGGGTGGAGCGACTGAACCTCGGCAAGTACCAGCACCTCGACCAGAACCGGATCCAGGGCGACCGTAACCTCGGGTTCGACTTCGATCGGGTCGACCCCGCCGGTAGCGAGGCGTTGACCCAGGCGGTCACCGAGGTCCGCCGTACCGGCGAGGGCACGTACGCCGGCACCCTGGACCTCTCCAAGGCCGCCGACGCCCGATCGCTCGACCCGACGGTGATCACCGCGCTCGGCGCGGAGGCGAACTCGGTGCCGTTCACGGCGACGACCGACGCCCAGGGGCGGCTCACCGAGCTGGTGATCCAACTGCCCGAGGCCGGCCGGGCAGCCGGACAGGAGATCAGGGTGACGTACTCCGACTACGGCAACGCGACCGAGGCGACCAGGCCTCCGGCGGACCAGGTCGTCGAGGCGCCGCCGGAGCTGTACAACCTGTTCGACTGAGGGCATGCTGCGGGGCCGAGCAGTACGCACGCCTCGCTCGTCCTGACCGTACGCGTCGCGGCGGGAACCACGGGTTCCCGCCGCGACGGCTGTCGGTACCGGCTGCGGCGCGTACTCGGGGTCGGGTCAGCCAGCCGGGTCGGGGCGGGCGGCGTCGATACGGGCACGAGCGCCGTCGAGCCAGCGCTGACAGATGACCGCCAGCGCCTCGCCGCGCTCCCACAACGCCAGCGACTCCTCCAGGGACGTGCCGCCGGCCTCCAGCCGCTCCACCACCGACGCGAGTTCGGCGCGGGCCTGTTCGTAGCTGAGCCGCTCGTCCGACCCGCTGCTCTTCTCGTCAGTCATCGCACCCATCTCAGCACAACCCCCCGACGCCTCCGCCGACGACGTCGCAGTCGCCGGTTACGGCAGGCAGCGGCCGATGCCGTCCAGCTCGGCGACGTCTTCGCTGGACAGGGCGAGCCCCGCCCCGGCGATGTTCTCGCGGAGGTGTGCCGCCTTCGACGTACCGGGAATCAGCAGGACGTTCGGTGAGCGTCGCAGGAGCCAGGCGAGGGCGACGGACATCGTTGTCGACTCCAGCCGGGCGGCGACGGCCGCGAGCGCCTCGGACTGCAACGGCGAGAAGCCGCCGAGGGGGAAGAACGGCACGTAGGCGATGCCGTCGGCGGCGAGCTGGTCGATGAGATCGTCGTCGTGACGGTGGGCGAGGTTGTACATGTTCTGCACGCACACGACAGGGGCGATGGTCCGGGCCTCGGCGACCTGCTCCGCGGTGACATTGCTGACGCCGAGGTGGCGGATCAGTCCCTCCTGCTGAAGCTCGACGAGCGTGCCGAACGCCTCGGCGATCGAACCGGGCTGAGGACCTTCGGCGTTGCCCATGCGCATGTTGACCAGATCGAGGGTCTCGCATCCGAGGGATCGCAGGTTCTCGTGGACCTGCCTGCGCAGATCCTCGGGTCGACGGGCGGTCGGCCAACCGCCTTGCGCGTCGCGGGTCGCGCCCACCTTGGTGGCGATGACCAACGACTCCGGGTAGGGGTGGAGTGCTTCGCGGATCAGCTCGTTGGTGACGCGCGGCCCGTACGCGTCGCTCGTGTCGATGTGGGTGATCCCCCGGTCGACCGCTTCGCGCAGCACGGTCAGTGCGCCCTCATGATCGGCGGGCGGGCCCAGCACCCACGGCCCGGCGAGTTGCATGGCACCGTACCCGAACCGGGTGACGGTCCGATCGCCCAGCGTCCAGGCGCCGCCGGGAAGAGGAGGAACAGGTGAGCTCATCGTGTCGATTTCCTCGCTGGTGAGAGGGTGGCGGGTTGCGTCTGCACGGATGAGTATTGGAGCGGAACTTCCCAACGGGAAGTAGGCACCTGAAAGTACGTAACCACCCAACAGTGAGGGGGAATCAGTGGCCACGATGCGGGCGGCTCAGCAGCGAGCGCAGGCCAGGGCGGATTACAACGCCTTTCTCGCCGGCTGCCCCAGCCGCCAGTTGCTCGACCGGATCTCGGACAAGTGGGTCGTGCTCATCCTGTGCGCGTTGGGCGGCGACACCTCTTCGCAACCCCACGCGTCGGACGGGCCGAGAGCGATGCGTTACTCCGAGCTATCCCGGCTGCTGGCCGGGGTCAGTCAGAAGATGTTGACCCAGACCCTGCGGTCGCTGGAGCGTGACGGCCTCCTGACCCGTACCGTGACGCCGACCGTTCCGGTCACCGTCACCTACGAACTGACCGACCTCGGTCTCTCGCTCCAGCGCATGACACGCGAGATCAGACACTGGGCACAGGCACACATGAGCGAGGTCCTCGCACATCGCGACGAACACGACCGTGCCGCCTCCTGAGGCGACCGAGGACCTTTGACACCGGCCCAGGCGTATGGGTCAGGTGTCGACCGTGGCGGAGAGTTCGCCCTCGGCGAGGCGTACCCGAAGCGGGTCGCCGGGAGTGACCTCGGTGGCCGCGCGTACGACATGGCCGTCGGCCCGTTGCACGATGGCGTACCCCCGGTCGAGGGTGGCCGCCGGGGAGAGAGCGCGCAGCCGGGCCAGGGTGTGCCGGAGGTCGTCACCGGCGGCGGCGAGGCGGTGGTCCAGGCAGCGACCGGCGCGTTGGCGCAGGGCGGCCAGCTCGGCGGCCCGTTGCTCGACCATCACCTGCGGCCGGGCCAGCACCGGCCGGGAACGCAGCGCGTCGATGCGGTGGGACTCCCGGTCGACCAGGTTGTGCACGGCCCGGTGCAGGCGGTACCGGGCCTGCTTGATCAGGCGTACCTCCTCGGCCAGATCGGGCACCACCCGCTTCGCCGCGTCGGTGGGGGTCGACGCGCGGACGTCGGCCACGTAGTCGACCAGCGGCGCGTCCGTCTCGTGGCCGATCGCGCTGACCACCGGTGTACGGCAGGCGAAGACGGCCCGGCAGAGCGCCTCGTCGGAGAAGGGCAGCAGGTCCTCGATGCCACCCCCGCCACGGGCCAGGATGATCACGTCGATAGTCGGGTCCGCGTCCAGCACCTTCAGCGCGTCCACGATCTGCGGCACGGCGCTCGGACCCTGGACGGCCACGTTCACCGTCCGGAACTCCACTGCGGGCCAGCGCCGGCGCGCGTTGGTCAGCACGTCCCGCTCGGCGGCGCTGGCCCGGCCGGTGATGAGCCCGATCCGCTGCGGCAGGAATGGCGGACGGCGCTTGCGGGCCCGGTCGAACAGCCCCTCGGCGGCCAGCAGCTTCTTGAGTTTCTCCAGCCGGGCCAGCAGCTCACCGAGGCCGACCTGGCGGATCTCGTCCGCGCGCAGGCTGAGCGTGCCCCGGGCGGCGTAGAACTCGGGTTTGGCGTGCAGCACCACGCGGGCGCCCTCGCGCAGTTCCGGTGCGCCGGTGTCGAGCACGTCCCGGTTGGTGGTGACCGTGAGGCTCAGATCGGCGGACGGGTCACGCAGGGTCAGGAACACGGTGCTGGCACCGGGACGCCGGCTGATCTGCGCCACCTGCCCGTCGACCCACACCCACCCGAGCCGGGCGACCCAGGCGCCGATCTTCTGACTGACCACCCGCACCGGCCACGGCTCATCCGAGCTGCTCTTCCCGCCCGCCCCCGCGCCTGCTCCCTCACCCGAACCCACCCGACCACCCTACGATCCGCCGCCCCGACCGCGTTGATCATGAGGCTGTTGCTCTCGGGAGGGCGTGTCGCGGGCGACAACCTCATGGTCAACAGGCGATGGGGGAGATCCGGCGCCGCTGCCGCGCCCGGCGAGGGCACGTACGATGAGGGGGTGACTGAGGCTGAGGCGACTCCCCGGACCGGTAAGCGCGTGCTCCTGGCCAAGCCCCGCGGCTACTGCGCGGGTGTCGACCGGGCGGTGCAGACCGTCGAGGAAGCGCTCAAGCTCTACGGTGCCCCCATCTACGTCCGCAAGCAGATCGTGCACAACAAGCACGTGGTGCGGACGCTGGAGGCCCAGGGCGCGATCTTCGTGGAGGAGAACGAGGAGGTGCCCGAGGGTGCCACCGTGATCTTCTCCGCGCACGGCGTGGCACCCGAGGTGTACGAGCAGGCGAAGCAGCGGTCGCTCAAGGCGATCGACGCCACCTGCCCGCTGGTGACCAAGGTGCACCACGAGGCGAAGCGGTTCGCCGCCGAGGATTACGACATCCTGCTCATCGGTCACGAGGGGCACGAGGAGGTCATCGGTACCTCCGGCGAGGCCCCGGAGCACATCCAACTGGTCGACGGCCCGGAGGACGCCGACCGGGTCACCGTGCGGGACCCGAACAAGGTCGTCTGGCTGTCGCAGACCACGCTGTCGGTGGACGAGACGATGGAGACCGTGGCCCGGCTCAAGAAGCGGCTGCCGATGCTCCAGTCTCCGCCCAGCGACGACATCTGCTACGCCACCAGCAACCGGCAGCACGTCATCAAGGAGATCGCGCCGGAGTGCGACGTGGTGCTCGTCGTCGGCTCCCGCAACTCGTCCAACTCGGTCCGCCTGGTCGAGGTGGCCCTGGACGCCGGTGCCCGTGGTGGTCATCTGGTCGACTTCGCTCACGAGATCGACGACGCCTGGCTGGCCGGTGCGGAGACGGTGGGGCTGACCTCGGGCGCGAGCGTGCCGGAGGAACTGGTCCAGGAGGTGCTGGCGCACCTCGCCGAGCGTGGCTTCACCGATGTGGAGGAGGTCGTGACCGCCAACGAACGGCTCACCTTCTCACTGCCGCAAGAGCTCAAGCGCGACATGAAGGCCGCCGCCGCGGCCCGTGGCTGAGCGCACCGGGGCAGGCCCGATGGAACTGTTCACCGGTCCGCTACGTCAGAGCCTGGTATGAGGACTCTTCGGATCGCCGCCACCGCGCTGATCGTCTGCACGGCGCTCGCCGCCTGCGGCGGCCAGGACGCGGGGGACGGCACCACCACCCCGACCCCGACCGGAGCGTCACCCGTGACCGAGCTGCCCACCCCGGATCCGACCGGATCCGCGCCCCCGCCCTCCGATCCGGTGGACCCGACGGCACCGACCACCCGACCGACGGTGCGACCCAGCGGCCCGTCGAAGCCGCCGCCGACCGGCGAGATCACCCTGACCGGCCGGGTCGAGTCCGGGGTCGAGCCGGGCTGCCTGCTGCTCGACGGTTACCTGCTGCTCGGCGGCCCCCGAGACGTGCTCACCTCGGGTGCCTCCGTGACGGTGACCGGGCGTCCCGACCCGACCATGATGTCCACCTGCCAGCAGGGCACCCCGTTCGTCGTGTCCTCCGCCAAACGCAACTGAGCGCGCGGCTCCGGGCACCCTCGGCGGCAGTACGGGCCGGCGATATGCATCGATTGATGGCAGTATGCCCGGGTGCGGTACCGATCGATCCTTCCGGCGGCGGCGGGGGCACTCGCCGCCGTTCACGTCCTTGGCATCCTCACCGGTGTTCCCCTGCTGCGTCAGGCCGAGGTGGCCGCGCTGCTGCTGCTGTCGGCGTACGCGCTGACCGCCCGGCTACCGGGCCGGCCCTGGGCAGTGCCGATGGCGCTCACCGTGCTAGTCGTCGATGCGTGGACCACGATGCCCGCCGATCCCGCCGACCGGAAATGGCAGGTGCTCCGGCCCGGTGAGGTTGACCCCACCCTGGGGTTCGTCACCGGCCTTCGCCTGGGCTGGGCGCCGCTGGTCCTCGTCCTGATCCTGTTGTTGGGCGCGCGATGGCGCGACGCGCGCCCGAGTCGCCCCGCCCTCGCCGGGACGGTGCTGGCGGCGACGCTGGTGGCCGCGTACGCGACGGTCCGGCTGGTCGAGATCCACCTTGCGGTACGGGAGGTTCAGCGGCTCAGCCCCGGCAGCGGCGGCCCGTCCGGCGCGGAGGTGGCCGCCGCCATGCTGGTGCCGCTCGCACTCGCCTTCGGCGCGCTCGTTCTGACCGCCCTGTTGGCCGAACGCCGGCACCGGCTCGCTGCCGGTGCTGCCGTCCTGCTGGTACCGGTCGCGCTGACCCACCTGGACATGGCACTCAACTCGTTGTCGCTGCCGTCGTACGCCGGACGTGGTGTTCTGGTCACCGCCGTGTCTCATGCCAACGCGAGCCTGCCCGCCTCCGGACCGGCCGTCCTCGCCGGTGTCGAGTTGGTCGCTTACCTGCTGCTCGTGGTCGGGCTGGTTGCCCGCTACCCGCAACGGGTCGAGCCGGACTGACGGATGCCAAGCGGCTGATCGCGTCGGGCAGGTGGACAGACGGAAGCCCGTCTCCGGAGATCCGGAGACGGGCTTCCTGGTGGTGCGGGGGTGGTACGGGTCAGTTCACCGCGCCGACGGAGACCGCGCCGCGGCCGACGACCGCGCCTTCGGTGGTCACCACGGACAGCTCACCGAAGAGCGACCGGCCCGCGGCCGGGGCGGACTGGGCGGTCACCGTACCGGAGATGGTGCCGGTGGCGCCGTGCGCCAGGGTGAGAGCGGTGCCCGACGCCGCGAGGGTGCCGAGCGCCGGGGAGGAGAACGAGTCCCGGTAGTCGTACTCGGTGCTGCCACCGGCACCGTCGACCGAGTACGCCTCGACGACGACGGTGTAGGTGCCCGCCGGCGGGTTGGCGATGGTGACGAACTCCTCGGAGTCACCGTCGGCGTTGTAGCCGACCAGGGTGCTGCCCCGGTAGACGAACAGGTCGAGGTCGGCACCGGCGTTCGAGGTGTTGCCGATGCGGGCGGTGAAGCTGGTGGCGCCCGCCGGCACCTCGACGGTGAACTCCTGCTCCGCGTACTCGACGATGGTCGGCCGCTCGGCGTGGGAGCTGGACAGCGCGCCGCCCTGGCCGGTCACCGAGACCGGACCGAAGGTGTTCTTCAGCGACCAGGTGACCGGGGTCGGGGTGCCGGCGGTGACCGACGGCAGCTCGACCACGGCCGGCTCGACCGCGACGCCCTGCACCCGCGCCTGAATCTGGTACGGGTTGTTCAGCGCCGGCGAGGTCCGCCGGGACTCCACCTCGATCTCCCAGACACCCGGCATCGGGTTCTGGTAGTCACGCTCGAAGGCGTTGCAGGCGCTGGCGAAGTTGGTGTAGCAGGTCAGGCTGGAGGTGCTCTCCACCGGCACGCCCCACGGGTTGAACGCGATGAAGCGCGTCTGCGACCCGGTCGCGATCCCGGAGAGGTTGACCTGGAGGGCACCGGCACCCGGGGGCACCGTCACGAAGTACGACGTGGTGCTGTTCCGGTCCACCGAGCCCTGCGCCGAGTAGGCGAAGTTGGGCTTGCTGACGTCGTTCGAGACCACCACCACGGCGGAGAACTCGAAGTCGATCGTGTTGGTGGCCGGGTCGTCGACGGTCACGATCGTGCTGTGCGCGCCCGCGGTCTTGGGCTTGGCGGTGATCGTGATGGTGACGGTCTTGTTCAGCGGCAGCGTGACGCTCTTCGGCGCCGAGAAGGTGCCGTTGTTGCCGCGCAGGCCGACGTCGTGCTTGACGTTGCCGGCCGGGCCGCTGGTCCGGGTCAGCTTGACCTGGTACGACTTCGACTGGTTGACCTTGTGACCGCCGTCGGCGGAGCCGCAGCGGTTGTAGACGCCGGTGCCGCGGTGCGGGGTGGCCAGCATGCCGGACAGCGGCGTGCAGACCGGGGCGTCGGCGGTGTACGAGCGGGTCTGCACACCCTTCTTGAGCAGCTTCCAGGCGCCCGGCACGTCGAACATGCCGTAGCCCTGCCCGTAGGTCGGGGTGTCGGCGATCGGCTTGGCCGAGGTGTAGATCGCCCGGCGCAGCATTTCCGGGGTGACGCCCTTGTCGGTCGCCTTGGCGGCCGAGAGCAGCAGCGCGGCGGCGCCGGCAGCCTGCGGGGAGGCCATCGACGTGCCGTTGAACATGCCGTAGCCCGGCGGGAGCGCGTAACCGGCCTCGGCGACCGGGCTGCCGGCCTGCCAGACCGGGGTGGTGGAGATGGCCGAACCCGGCGCGGCGATGTTCGGCTTGGCGCCACCGTCCTCACGCGGGCCGCGCGAGGAGAAGTTGAACAGGGCGTTCTTCTTCTTGACCACCGAGCCGTAGTTCGCCAGCCAGGTGTCCTTGCTGACGCTGGCGGCGACACTGACCACGTTGGTCGACGCCGAGGGGTCGCCGATGGTGTTCACGCCCGGGCCGGAGTTGCCGGCCGAGATGAACATCTGCACCCCGTAGGTGGTGATCAGGTTGTTGTAGAGGGTGGCGCGGGCGTTGTTGCCGTCGTTGAGCGCCGGCAGGCCACCGATCGACATGTTGATGACGTCGACACCCCGGTTGATCACCAGATCGGCCATGCCGGTGGTGAGTGCGGCGGCCGTGCAACCGCCGCCCCAGGAGCAGGCACGGGAGGAAACGATCTTGGCGCCGGGGGCGGCACCGTCGAACGCGCCGTTGCCCAGCATGTCGTTGGCGGCGGTGATGCCGGCGACGTGCGTGCCGTGGGCGCTCTCGATGATGCCGATGTTGACGTAGTCGACCAGACCGGGGCCGCCGACCGGGGTGGTGTCGACGTTCTTGCGGTACTCGACGACGAACGACATCCGCTCCTTGACCGGAGTCGCCGGGTTGTCGGTGCCGAAGTAGCCGACGTCGAACTTCTCCTTGTACGGCCGCATCACGGCCTCGTCGGTGAAGTCACCGTCCTGGTCGGTGTCGACCCAGATGTTGTTGGTGGCCGGGTCGAACAGGATGCCGAACTGGTCGGTGTTGTCACCGTCGCGGTTGACGTCACCGGCCGGATCGCTGTTGTTCGTGACGTTCTCGCTGAACAGGTTGAACCGGTAGGTGCCGGCCGGCGCGGTCCAGGTGCGACCGGCGAGGGTGAAGGTGGGCCCGGTCACCTGGTTGATCATCGGCCGCCAGGTGGCGTCCTCGAACGGGTCGGTCGCGGTCACCCAGTCGACGATCTTGCGCTCGCCGGTGGTGGTCTTCTGCAGCGCCGGGTGCTCCAGGTCCACACCGGAGTCCATGACGCCGATGGTGACGCCGCGCCCGTCCCACTTGGGGTTCTGCTTGACGAACTTGACCGCACCGGTCTCGCCCGTGGGCATGTACGGGTTGTCGGCGGGCGTCGTGGCGCCGGGGCCACTGAGCGTGGTGCCCTGCTTGGCGGCCTTGCCGCCCTGGGCGGCCTCGGGCTTCGGGTCCGGCAGCTGGATCTTCTCGTCCAGGTCGACCGCGGCGACGCCGGGCAGCGTGGCGGCCTTGACCGCCTTTCCGGTCGGCACCTTGGCGAGCACGAATCCGATCGTGTCGTAGCGCTCGGTGACGGCGGCGCCCAGGTCCTTGAGGTCGCCGGCGACGTCCTTCGCCTTGCCGCGGTCGGTTGCGACGATCATCGTGACGGTGAGGGCGTTCTTCGCCTCCGCCTCGGCGAGCAGCTTGGCGTCGTGCTGGCTCAACGCCTCGGCGGGGGTGGCCTGCGCGGCGTCGGGTCCGGCAGGAGCGGCGCTCGCGGTGGCGGCACCGCCCGCCACGGTCACGGCGCTGGCCGCCATGACCGAGGCGAAGAGCGCGGCGGAGGTACGCCGGCTCAGGTTTCGGGGTTTGCTCACGTTCTCTTTCCTCCAGAGAACAGGGCGCCCTCAGATGCAGGGCACGCGTGAGCGAAATCCTTCGTGGTGCCGACCGTCGATGTCACTACCGCCAGGTACGTTGTGACCATCTCGTGATATGCGAGACGCACATTGTCACATCGAAGATGATAGGGGTCGATTCAGTTGGACCGACTTCGATCATCCGTTGTGGATTCCGCAAGCAGTTCAGGCGCTTGCGGCTGTCGCGGCGCCAGCTCCACCTGCCCCGGCGCGGGCAGTTCCTGATCCGATACCCCCAGTTCGGCCAGCTTCCGGGCGCTCACCAGCACCCGTGCCTCCAGCGAGCCCACCGCCCGGTTGTAAGCGGTGACCGCGCCGCCGAGTGAGGCGCCGAGTTTGCCGACGTGGTCGCCGAGCGTCGACAGCCGTCCGTACAGTTCCCGTGCCAGCGTGTGCACCGCCATCGCATTACGGGCCAGCTGCTCCTGCCGCCACGACCACGCGACCGTACGCAGCAGCGCGACCAGCGTGGCCGGAGTGGCCAGCACCACGTTGCGGGCGAACGCGTGCTCCAGCAGCGTCGGATCGCGTTGCAGGGCGACGTCCAGGAACGGGTCGGCCGGCACGAAGAGCACCACGAACTCCGGAGTGGACTCGAAGGCGGCCCAGTAGGACTTGGCGGCCAACGCGTCGACGTGTGCCCGCAGGTGCTTGGCGTGCAGGTCGAGCTGGCTGTCCCGGCCCCGCTCGTCGCGCGCCTCCATCGCGGTGAGGTACGCGTCGAAGGGCGCCTTGGCGTCCACCACCACGCTCCGGCCGCCGTGCAGCCGGACCACCAGGTCGGGGCGTACCGTCTGCTGGTCGGTGGCGGCGGTGACCTGCTCGGCGAAGTCGCAGTGCTCCAGCATGCCCGCCGCCTCGACGATGCGACGTAGCTGGTGCTCCCCCCACCGGCCGCGTACCTGTGGTGCGCGCAGCGCCGCCACCAGCTGTTTCGTCTCGGTCCGCAGCTCACCGGAGACCGCGCTCATCGAACGGACCTGCTCGCGCAACTCGGCGTACGCGTCGACCCGCTCGCGCTCAAGCTCGGCCACCCGCTGCTCGTAGCGGCGTAACGTGTCGTGCAGTGGGGCCACCGCCCGGGCGACCGCCTCCTGCGACTGGGCCGTCGCCTCGTAGCTCAACGCCCGCATCGACTGTTCCAGCCGGCCCTCGCCCTCGCGGGTGGCGCGCAGGGTGGCGTCCAGCCGGGCGATCTCGGTCGCCGAGCGGGTCCGAGCGGCGAACCAACCGAGCGCGCCGCCGGCACCGAGACAGACGACGACAACCGCGAGGGTCGAGAGTTCCATCCTCACGAGCTTGCCAAAGACGGGCCCTCCGCGCCCGGACGGGTGTCCCGGTCCGCCGACGTGTCAGCTACTCCGCGGCAGGTGGGACGTTGGCTCCGGCTGGGTAGGTTGAAGTGGTGGAACCCCTGCTGCTCGTACTTCTCGTGGTCCTGCTCGGTGGTGCCCTGCTCTGGTGGCGGCGGGAGCGTGCCGCCCGCGAGGCCCGCAACCTCGCCGACGTGCAGGCGGACGCGCGGCGGTGGTACGAACGCCTCGGCGGGCAGGTGATGAACCTCAGCGGCGAGGATCCGGCGGTACGCCAGGCGCTGGCCGACGCTGCCGAGCGCTACCACGCCGCCGGCTCCCAGTTGGAGCAGGCGCGGAGCATCACGCAGTACCGGCTCGCCCGGGAGACCGCCGTGGAGGGGCTCACCTACATCCGGGCCGCGCGGCTGGCGCTCGGCATCGACCCGGGCCCACCACTGCCGCCGCTCGCCGCCGCCAGTGGTGCCGGTGAGTTGACCGTGCCACGCCAGGTCGAGGTGCAGGGCCAGACGTTCAGGGCCGGCCCGCAACCTGGGCAGGAGACGCCCTACTACTACCCGGGCGGCCGGGTACGGGGCCGACCGGTGCCGGCCGGCTGGTACTCAACCCCCTGGTGGAAGACCGCGCTGGGCGCCGGGGCCGGCGTGATCGGCGGCATGCTGATCGCCGACGCGCTCTTCTCACCGTCGTTCGGCGACCCCGGCTACGACGCCGCCGCCGCGGGCGGCTTCGAGGATCCGGGCGACGTCGGCGCGGACTTCGGCGGCGGCGATTTCGGGAGTGGTGACTTCGGCGGGTCCGACTTCGGCGGCGGGGATTTCGGCGGCGGCGACTTCTGACACCCGCCCCGTTCGGCACCAGCGCGAACCTGCCCGACCAGCACGGCGGTCTAGTTAAGAAGGGCCCCTTCCTATACACAAGGCGTTAACAAGGGGCCCTTCCTTACACCTCAGCCGGTGTTGCGCATGCCGGCCGCGATGCCGTTGACCGTGGTCAGCAGGGCCCGCTCCAGGGCGGTGCCGTCGCTGGGGGCACGCCGGCCACCCGGTGCGGTGGCCACGGCCCGTCCGGCGGCCCCCGAGTCGCGGTACTGCCGCAGCAGCGCCACCTGAAGGTGGTGCAGCGGCTCCAGGTAGGTGTCGCGCACGGCGAGGGTGCGTTGCAGCACCGGAGAGTTCTCCAGCAGGTCCGGCGAATCGGTGATCGCGAGCACCTCGCGTCGGGTCAGCTCGTACTCCTGCTCGATCTTGTCGAAGATCGGGTGCAGCTTCTTCGGTACCAGCGTCTCCACGTACCGGCGGGCGATGCCGAGGTCGGTCTTGGTCAGCATCATCTCGACGTTCGACAGGAACGTGCGGAAGAAGTGCCAGTTGCGGTGCATCTCGGCGAGCACGTCGGCCAGCCCGGCCTCCCGGGCGGCGGCCAGGCCGGTGCCGACGCCGAACCAGCCCGGCACGATCTGACGGGTCTGGGTCCAACCGAACACCCACGGGATGGCCCGCAGCCCGGACAGCCCGGCACCGGTGTTCGGTCGCTTCGCCGGCCGGGAGCCGATGTTCAGCGCGCCGAGCAGCTCGGTCGGGGTGGACGCCCAGAAGTACGCGGGCAGATCCGGATCCTCCACCAGAGAGCGGTACGACCGGAACGCCGACTCGGACACCACGTCCATCGCCGCGTCCCAGCGTTCCAGCATCTCGGCGGGCTGCCGGGGGGCGGTGTGCAGCAGCGTCGCCTGGAGCACGGCGGCCACGCTCAGCTCCAGGTTCTCCCGGGCCAGCGCGGGCAGGGTGTACTTGTCGGAGATGACCTCGCCCTGCTCGGTCACCTTGATCTCGCCGTCCAGCGTGCCGTAGGGCTGGGCCAGGATCGCGTCGTGCGTGGGGCCGCCGCCGCGCCCGACCGTGCCGCCCCGGCCGTGGAAGAGCCGCAGGTGCACCCCGTGCCGGGCGGCCACGTCGCGCAGTGCGCGCTGGGCCCGGTGGATGGACCACTGGCTGGTGGTGATGCCGGCCTCCTTGTTGGAGTCGGAGTAGCCGAGCATCACCTCCTGCACGTCACCCCGGGCCGCCACCAACGCCCGGTACGCCGGCAGTGAGAGCAGCTCGTCGAGCAGGTCACCGCCGGAGTTCAGCTCGGCCGGGGTCTCCAGCAGCGGCACGATGCCGATCCGGGCCCGGCCGCTGTGCACGTCGACCAGGCCGGCCTCGCGGGCGAGCACCACCGCGGCGAGCACGTCGTCCACACCGAGCGTCATCGAGATGATGTACGACTCGATGACCTCGGCGCCGAACCGGTCCTGCGCCTCGCGGATGGTCGCGAACACGTCGAAGGTCTTGCGGGCCGACTCGCTCAGCGGGGTGTCCGCCGTCGACAGCGGCCGGCGGCTGGCCAGCTCGTCGGCGAGCAGCTTGGTGCGCTCCAGCCGACTCAGCGACGGGTAGTCGTCGACCTCGCCCACCGCCGCGTACAGCTGGGTGAGCACCTCGTGGTGCTTCTCGGCGTGCTCGCGGACGTCCATGGTCGCCAGGTGCAGGCCGAACGCGGAGACGGTACGGATGGTCGAGGCGAGCCGGCCGACGGCCGTGAGCTGGCCGGAGTTACGGGCCAGCGAGGCGCGCAGCAGCTCCAGGTCGGCGATCAGCTCGGCCGAGCCCCGGTAGTCGCGCCCCGGCACGTGCGGGGTGCCCTGCCGCAGCCGGGCCCGGGTGTTGGCGAGCTTGGCGCGTACGCAGCGGGCCTTGAGCCGGTACGGCTCCTCGGCGTTGACCCGGCGAAATCGGGGTGCCACCTCGGGCAGCGCGTCGAGGTCGGCGGCGAGGCTGGCGGAGAGGTCCAGCGACACCCCGCGCAGTCGGCGGGAGACCGACACCTCGTTGATCAGCTCCTCCATCGCCGTCTCGGTGGCGGTCAGCCCGTGCTCGTGCTGGATGGCCAGCACCTCGCGGGTCACCGCCGGGGTGACGAACGGGTTGCCGTCCCGGTCGCCGCCGATCCAGGTGCCGAAGGTCAGCGGCCGGGCCGTCGGCGAGGTCTCCACGCCGAGCGTGCGCAGCGTCTCGGCGAGGTCGTCGAGCACCTGCGGAGCCGCCTCGGCGTACAGGTCACGCAGGTAGTAGATCGCGTTGCGGGCCTCGTCGGTCGGGTCCGGCCGGTCCAGCCGCAACTCGTCGGTCTGCCACATCAGGTCGAGCAGTTCGGCCAGCCGCCGGTTCGCCGGGCCCTCGTCGCTGGCGCCGTAGAGAATCGCGTTGGCGGTCTCGGTGTCCAGCTCGTCGGCGATCGCCCGCAGCTTCGACAGGATCGACCGGCGGGCCGCCTCGGTCGGGTGCGCGGTGAAGACCGGGCGTACCGCCAACCGGCGGGCCACCGACGCGATCTCCTCGGCCGGCACCCCGCGCTCGGCGATCATCTTGGCCGCCTGGTCCAGCCAGCCGCCGTGGATGGCGCGGCGGCGGCGCAGGTCGCGGGCCCGGTGCACCTGTTCGGTGATGTTGGCCAGGTGGAAGTAGGTGGAGAAGGCCCGGGCCAGCTTGGTGCCGGTGGTCACATCGAGCCCGCCGAGCCGCTGGGCGGCGGCCGGGGCGTCGGTGCGGACCTGGGCGCGGATCTCCTCGACGAGGTCGAGCAGCGGTCGCCCCTCCTGGCGGGCCAGGGTCTGCCCGAGCAGCGTGCCCAGCCTGCGGATGTCGGCGCGCAGGGCGGCGTCGGGGCCGTCGTGATCGTGCTGGTCGGTCACCGTGCGCTCCTCACGTCAAGTACGAAGGACAGCGCTGTCCGACTCCCCCGATCGTATCCGCGTGAACCCGTCTGTAAGGAGGGGGCCCTTGTTAACGCCTTTTGTATAGGAAGGGCCCCCTCCTAACGTCGAGCCTGCCGGGTGTTCCGGTCGCGGCTCACCGAGGGCGAAAACGGCTGGTCATGGCCGGTAGCGTCCGGACATGACGTCCTTGGTTCATCCCCCGAAGCCCCGACCGGGTGACCGGGTGGCGGTGGTCTCACCCTCCGCCGGCCTGCCGGGTGTTTTTCCCCACGTGTACGAGCTGGGGCTGCGTCGGCTGCGTGAGGAGTACGGCCTGGAGCCGGTCGAGTACCCGACCACCCGGGTCATGGGCGCGGACCCGCGCGACCGTGCCCGGGACCTGACCGCCGCCTTCGCCGATCCGACGATCACCGCTGTGCTGGCCACCGTCGGTGGCGACGACCTGATCACCGTCACGCCGCATCTGGACGACGAGGTGCTGCGGAGCAACCCGAAGCCCTATTTCGGATACTCCGACAACACCAACCTGCTCAACCACCTGCACCGGCTGGGAATCGTCAGCTACCACGGCGGGTCGGTGCTGGTGCATCTCGGTCGTCCCGGCGCGTTGCACCCGCTGACTGCCGACTCGCTGCGCGCGGCGCTGTTCGGCACCGACTGGTACGACCTCACCCCGGCGACCGAGTGGGGTGATGAGCCGAACGACTGGAACGACCTCGAATGCCTGGCGGACGAGCCGGTGATGTTCCCCGGCGAAGGCTGGCGCTGGCAGGGCCCGGCGACGGTGGCCGAGGGCCCCACCTGGGGCGGCAACCTGGAGGTGCTGCACTGGCTGCTCGCCGCCGACCGGGTCGCCCCGGTCGGTCAGCTCGCCGGGTCGGTCTTCCTGATGGAGACCTCCGAGGAACTGCCGCCGGCTGTCGAGGTCTACCGGATGCTCCGCAACCTCGGCGAGCGGGGCCTGCTCGGCACCTTCCCGGCTGCCCTGATCGGCCGGGCCAAGGCGTGGGACTTCGGGCGCCGGCTCACCCCCGATGAGAAGAAGGCGTACGCCCGGGAGCAGCGCGCCGCCATCACCCGGGCCTTCGCCGAGTACGCCCCCGACGCGATCCTGGTCTTCGACGTCGACCTCGGTCACACCGACCCGCAGCTGATCATCCCGTACGGCGGCCCGGTCCGGGTCGACGCGGTCGAGCGCCGCATCTCGGTGCACTACTGACGTTGGTCACCGGAAATGCCCAACCCCGCCACATGCTCGTCGCGTCAGTAGCTCCGGTGCACGCGTGACGGCTCACCCAGCCAGATCGACTCCACTCGCGCGATGGTGCGGTGTCCGCCGGGTTCGGATGCCGCACCATCGCCCACCCGGAGTTGCCCTCGGACGTGGGCCCGGACGGGCCGCGCGACGGTCAGGTGAGGAGGCAGCGGCCGGCGCTGAAGTGGGCGACGGCCGCCAGGATCTCTTCCTCGGACTTGTCGGCGAAGTTGAGTGTGGCGACGAGCCCGGAACCGTAGAAAAGGCTCAATGCCCCGCTGTCCAACGCCGTGTACGCGCCGAGGTTCTGCAGGGCGCGCGGGTCGCGCGGCTTGACCACCAGCATCTTCTCCAGGCTCCACCGGCGGCGCGAGATCTGTGCCACGCCCTCCCAGGGCAGCCAGACCGCCTGGCCCCGGGTCGGCCGGGTACGGATCCAGAGCCCGGCCGGGCCCAGCGCCAGCACCGGACCGCCGGAGCCGATCAGCCACAGCTGAATGCCCAGCGGCACGCAGATCGCGACCAGCAGGCAACCGAGCACGCCCAGGAAGCCGAGGAGCGCGTCGCTGCCGGTGTCGGCCGAACCCATGAAGCCGAGCCCGACGCAGCAGGTGACCGGCACGACGAGCAGCAGCGCGAGGCCCAGGAAGACCAGACCACGCTTGGTGATGTTGGGGCGTACGACGAAGGGTTGGTCCTCGGGGATGCGCCGGACGACGGGTGCCGACGGCGGGCGGCCAATCGGCGGCGGTTGGCCACCCGACGGGGGAAGGCTTCCTGGCGGGTAGGGGCCGGCCCAACCGTGGGGGTGTCCGGACGGTTGATCACCATGGGGCGGGTGCTGCGGGAATCCCGGCGGCGGGTTGGTCACCTGTCTCGCTCTCAGTCGATGATGGCGTACGCGCGGACGGGGAAGGTGCCCATGCCGGCCACCCTCGGCGGGGCCGCGGTGAACCGGAAGCCGTCGGGCGGCAGCGCCTCCAGCCCGGTGAGGTGTTCCACGATCGGGATACCTGCGGCCAGCAGCAGGCTGTGTGCGGGGCGCGTACCGCCGGCCGCCGGGGACATGTCGTCGATGTTGATCGAGTCGATGCCGACCAGGGCGGCGCCCGCGTCCACCAGCGCCTCTGCGCCGTCGGCCGTGAGGTACGGCGCGTCCGGTGCGGCGTACCCGTCGGTGCCGAAGCGCGCGTCCCAGCCGGTGTGCAGCAGCACGGCCTTGCCGGCGACGTCGTACGGCGCGAGGAGCAGGCGGTCCACGGCACGGGTGTCGGCGGGCACCCGGACGACGGTCCCGGGCAGGTCGGCGAGCCGGTCCAGCGGGGCGCCGGCCAGGTCGGCGCCGTCGGCGTACCGGTGGGCGGGGGTGTCCAGGTAGGTGCCGGTGTTGGCGATCATGTCGATGCGGCCCACGTGGAACTCGGTGCCCGGGGCGTAGTGCTGCCGGGACGCCTCACGGGTCAGCCAGTCGGTGATCCGGGGTGCCGGCCAGCCGGGGAGGGTGGTCATCCCGTCGGTGAGCACGTGGCTCAGCTCGATCAGCCGTCGACCGGCGGTGCCATCGGCGGCAGCCGCGACGCCACGACCGCCCTTGTGTGGTTCCTCGATGATCGTCTTGTTGGTGATCCGTACGTCGGACACCATCAGCAGGCCGAGATGCCGGACGAAGAGCGCCGCCAGGTCGCCGTCGTCGATCCCGTCTCCCGGTATGTCCAGCCGGAATCCCTCGGTGCTCAGGCCCCCGCCGTTGGCGAAGGTGACCACCGCGTCGAACTGCACCCGCCACTGACCACTCACCCGCCCACCCGATCACCCTCCGCCCGACCAGTCAAGATCCATATTTGCTCCCGCCGCCCAGGTCGAGGCGACAACTTCGGGGAAAGTGTGGCCTCCCGCGCACCGCAGGCTGCACTTTCCCCGAAGTTGCACACGCCTCGGGGCGGGGCGGGCGCTCCTGTGACGTGTCGGGCTGGGGTGTGGGAAGCGGGGAGACGGTCGGGGGGCAGAGCTAGGCTGGCATCCGTACACCCCCCGTCCGACCCGGACGCGGGGTGATCGTCGTGTCCCCACCTCGGAAGTGATCATGACTGCGCTCACCGGACTGTTCGCCGCCGCCCTGGCCGACCCGGGCCTGGCCCGCGTCCGTGACCTGGCGCGCTCCGGTGCTGCCCAGGTCGACGGGATCGACCTGACCGCTCCGCCCGCGCTGCGCCCGTTCGCGGTCGCCGCCGTCGCGGCCGACCCCGCCGACCCCGCCGACCCCCAGCGCACCGACGCCCAGCGCACCGACGGCCAGGGCGCCGGTGGGACGAGTGGCGGGGCGGGGCGGCCGGTGTTGGCGGTGACCGCCACCAGCCGTGAGGCCGAGGATCTCGTCGCGGCCCTGGGTAGCCTGCTGCCGCCCGAACAGGTGGCGATCTTCCCGAGCTGGGAGACGCTGCCGCACGAGCGGCTCTCGCCGCGCTCCGACACGGTGGGCCGGCGGTTGGCCGTGCTGCGCCGACTCGCCCATCCCGACTCGGCGGACGCGCACGGGCGCACCGGCCCGCTGCGGGTGGTGGTCGCCCCCGTCCGCTCGGTGTTGCAACCGCAGCTCAAGGGGCTCGGTGACCTTGAGCCGGTCCGGCTCGCCGCCGGTGACGAGGCCGACCTGGAGCAGGTGGCCCGCCGACTGACCGACATGGCGTACGCGCGGGTCGACCTGGTCACCAAGCGCGGCGAGTTCGCCGTGCGCGGCGGCATCCTCGACGTGTTCCCGCCCACCGACGAGCACCCGTCCCGGGTCGAGTTCTGGGGCGACGAGGTGGAGGAGATCCGGACCTTCGCGGTCGCCGACCAGCGCACCATCGAGCAGATCGCCCAGCTCTGGGCACCGCCCTGCCGGGAGCTGCTGCTCACTCCCGAGGTCCGGGACCGCGCCGCCACGCTGGCCCAGCAGCACCCGGAGCTGGCCGAGATCCTGGACAAGCTGGCCGGCGGCGTACCGGTGGAGGGGATGGAGTCCCTGGCGCCGGCGCTGATCGGCGGGGACTCCATGGAGCTGCTGCTGGATTGCATGCCGGCGGGCACGCACGTGCTGCTCTGCGACCCGGAGCGGATCCGCACCCGGGCGCACGACCTGGTGCGTACCTCGGAGGAGTTCCTCCAGGCCAGCTGGGCCGCGGCCGCCGTCGGTGGCCAGGCGCCGATCGACCTCGGCGCCGCCGCGTTCCGCACCCTCGCCGACGTCCGCGCGACCGCCGCGACGCTGCGCCAGCCCTGGTGGACGCTGTCCCCGTTCGGCCTGGCCGAGCCGGCCGCGGGTCCGGCCGCGACCCGACAGCCGTGGGAGGACGAGCCGGCGACGGTCGACGTCACGCCCGACGACGCGATCGCGGTGTCCCTGGCCGCGCAACCCGCCCCGCTCTACCACGGCGAGACCGCCCGGGTGGTCGACGACCTGAAGCGCTGGGCCGGTGAGGGCTGGTCGATCGCGCTGGTCTTCGAGGGTCACGGTCCCGCCCAGCGGGCCGTCGAGGTGCTGCGGGACGGCGGCCTCGGGGCCAGGATGACCGAGGAGGTGCCCGCCGCGCCCGCACCGGGTGAGCTGCTGGTCACCTGCGGCAGCCTCACCGGCGGCTTCGTCGACGAGGCCGCCCGGTTCGTGCTGCTCACCGGCAACGACGTGACCGGCGGCCGGGGTGTGTCGACCCGCGACATGCGCAAGTTGCCGAGCCGGCGGCGCAACACCATCGACCCGCTGGAGCTGCGCGCCGGTGACCACGTGGTGCACGAGCAGCACGGCATCGGCCGGTACGTCGAGCTGGTGCAGCGCACCGTCAACGGTGCCTCACGGGAGTACCTGGTCATCGAGTACGCCCCGAGCAAGCGCGGCCAGCCGGGCGACCGGCTCTTCGTACCCACCGACCAGCTCGACCAGCTCAGCCGCTACGTCGGGGGTGAGCAGCCCGCCCTGCACAAGATGGGCGGTTCCGACTGGCAGAAGTCCAAGGCCCGGGCCCGCAAGGCGGTACGCGAGATCGCCGCTCAGCTCATCCAGCTCTACGCCGCCCGTAAGGCGTCCAAGGGGCACACCTTCGGCCCGGACACCCCGTGGCAGCGGGAGCTGGAGGACGCCTTCCCCTGGCAGGAGACGCCCGACCAACTCGCCGCCATCGAAGAGGTCAAGCGGGACATGGAGCAGAGCGTCCCGATGGACCGGTTGATCTGCGGTGACGTCGGCTACGGCAAGACCGAGATCGCGGTACGGGCAGCGTTCAAGGCGGTGCAGGACGGCAAGCAGGTCGCCGTGCTGGTGCCGACCACCCTGCTGGTGCAGCAGCACTACAACACCTTCGCCGAGCGGATGAGCCAGTTCCCGGTGACGATCCGGCAGCTGTCGCGGTTCCAGACGCCGAAGGAGGCCGAGCGGACCATGGAGATGGTCGCCGACGGCACCGCCGACATCGTCATCGGCACCCACCGGCTGCTCCAGTCGGCCACCCGGTTCAAGTCCCTCGGGCTGGTCATCGTCGACGAGGAGCAGCGCTTCGGCGTGGAGCACAAGGAGCACCTGAAGTCGATGCGGGCGGCGGTCGACGTGCTGAGCATGTCGGCGACCCCGATCCCGCGCACCCTGGAGATGGCGATCACCGGCATCCGGGAGATGTCCACCATCGCCACCCCGCCGGAGGAGCGGCACCCGGTGCTCACCGCCGTCGGGGCGTACGACGAGCGGCAGGTGGCCGCCGCCATCCACCGCGAGCTGCTCCGCGACGGTCAGGTCTTCTACCTGCACAACCGGGTCGAGTCGATCGAGCGGGCGGCACGGCGGCTGCGCGAGCTGGTCCCCGAGGCCCGGGTTGCGGTGGCGCACGGCCAGCTCGGCGAGGACGCCCTGGAGAAGGTCATGGTCGGCTTCTGGGAGAAGGAGTTCGACGTGCTGGTCTGCACCACGATCGTGGAGTCCGGCATCGACATCCCGAACGCCAACACGCTGATCGTGGAGCGGGCCGACCTGCTCGGCCTGGCCCAGTTGCACCAGATCCGGGGCCGGGTCGGTCGGGGTCGGGAGCGGGCGTACGCGTACTTCCTCTACCCGCCGGACAAGCCGCTCACCGAGCACGCCCACGAGCGGCTGGCCACCATCGCCCAGCACACCGAGCTGGGTGCCGGCATGTACGTGGCGATGAAGGACCTGGAGATCCGGGGTGCCGGGAACCTGCTCGGCGGTGAGCAGTCCGGGCACATCGAGGGCGTCGGGTTCGACCTGTACGTGCGGATGGTCGGCGAGGCGGTGCAGGCGTTCAAGGGCGAGCGCCCGGAGGAGGAGGCCGACATCAAGATCGACCTTCCGGTGGACGCGCACCTGCCGCACGACTACGTCGGTGTCGAGCGGCTGCGCCTGGAGATGTACCGCAAACTCGCCGAGGCCCGCGACGACGAGCGGTTGCGCGAGGTGGCCGCCGAGATGACCGACCGCTACGGCGAGCCGCCCGCGCCGGTGCAGAACCTGATCGCGGTGGCCCGGTTCCGGCTGCTGGCCCGCCAGTACGGCCTCACCGACGTCAGCATGCAGGGCAAGCACATCCGGTTCGGCCCGCTGCCGCTGCCGGACTCCAAGCAGTTGCGGCTCAAGCGGTACCACCCCGACTCGGTCTACAAGGCCGCCCTGGACCAGGTCAGCGTGCCCCGCCCGACCACCCGCCGGGTCGGCGGCGAGCCGCTGCGCGACCAGGCCCTGCTGGAGTGGTGCGCTCAACTCCTCTCCGACGTCCTGGGTGCCCCCGCCCTCGCCGGCTCCCCTAGCTGATCATGAAGTTCTTGTCCTGCCACGCCGGGGGACCTGTCAGGGATCAGTGCGATGGGGCATGAGAGAGTGACGGGCATGCGTGCTCGCCGTCTTGTCGCCGTCGCCAGCGTGGCGGTCGGCCTCGTCGCCCTCACCGGTTGCCGTTCCGAGCCCGGCGTCGCCGCGTACGTCGGTGACCACCGCATCACGGAGGACGCGGTCACCGAGGTCGTCGACGACGCTGCGGCGAGGAACCCGACCCCGACCGAGTCGGACGAGCTGCCGCCCGGCCAGGAGCCGCAGCTGCCCGGACGTAGCCAGGTGGTCAGCACCCTCGTGCTCACCGAGGTCTGTGAGCGGGTATCGGCCGCCGAGGGCTACCGGCCGGAGGGCCAGGTCGACCCCGATCAGGTCGCGCGCGGCCTGGGCCTGAGCCCCGAGACCGGGTACGTGCGTCAGGTCGCCGAGTTGTACACCTGCCTGTCCGGGATCCCGGTCGGCTCGCCGGTGGCTCCCACCGAGCAGGAGCTGATCGACCTGGTGGCGGCGGGCAAGCGGGCCGGCGCCGTACCGCCCGAGGTGACCGTCGAGCAGGCCGCCTCTCAGCTCGACGGCGACCAGCTCCGCCAGGCCCTGGCCAGCCGCAACTCGCTCAGTGAGGCGGTCGAGGCGTACGACGTGACGGTCAACCCCCGGTACCGGCCGCTGATCTTCCCGGTGCTGAGCTTCACCGGGCAGGCCATCGCGGTGGGCGTGCCGCTGGGTGAGCCGGCCTCCGACGCGGTCACCGACATCTCCACCCCGAGGCCGCGGCCCGAGCCGGCCGCACCGACCGACGGCTGAGCATGCCGCGGATCGTCCTGCTGGTGACCTCACCCCGGTTGCCGGCCGGTCTGCTGACGGCGGCCGCCTGGGACGTCGTACGCGCGGCTCCGGTGCTGGCCGCCGAGGAGAGTGAGCTGACCACGGCGCTGCGGACGGCGGGCGCCGAGGTCCGGGTGCTCGACGAGCCGCCGGTGCCGGCGCTGCTGGCCGCGGCGGCGACGCACGACACGGTGGTCTGGCTGGCCGGCCCGGCCGGGGACGAGTCACTGGCCCGGGAGCTGGGGTTGCGACTGGCGCGCGAGCCGGGGCTGGCGGAGCTGGAGCTGATGTACGGCTCGTGGGATCCACCCGGTGCCCGGCTGCTGGACGCGGTGGCGGTGCTCGACCGGTTGCTCTCGCCCGGTGGGGATCCGTGGAAGCGGGCCCAGACGCACCGGAGCCTCGCCGGGTTCCTGCTGGAGGAGAGCTACGAGGCGTACGACGCGATCAGTGCCGGGGACACCGACGCGCTGCGCGAGGAGCTGGGTGACGTGCTGCTCCAGGTCGTGCTGCACGCCCGGCTGGCCGAGGAGCTGCCCGAGGAGGAACGCTGGACCGTCGACGACGTGGCCGGTGGGCTGGTGGACAAGATGATCCGGCGCAACCCGCACGTCTTCGCCGGGGCCGAGGCGGGCACCCTTGAGGAGATCACCGCCAACTGGGAGCGGATCAAGCAGGCGGAGAAGGCCCGTGACTCGGTGCTCGACGGCGTCGTGCTGAGCCAGCCGGCGCTCGCCCTTGCGGCGAAGATCCTGGATCGTGCCGCCCGGGCCGGCATCGCGGTGCCGCTGCCGTCCCCGGAGGCGCAACCCGACCCCGAGACCACCCTCGGCGCCCACCTCCTCGCCTCCGTCGCCCAGGCCCGCACCGCCGACCTGGACCCCGAAGCCGCCCTCCGCCGCACGACCCTCGCCCTCGCCGAGACCCTCCGCGCCGCCGAGCCGCCCACCCCACCGCGTTGACCATGAAGTTGTTGCATCCCGGATCGGCGTGTCGGGGCAACAACCTCATGATCAACGCGGCGAATGGGGTGGGTGGTTAGGGTCGGGGGGTGGAGAGCTTCGGGGTGGTGGGGGAGCGGGTTGTCGAGGCGTTGCTGGGGAGTCGACCGGGGCTCGCCGCTACGGCGGGGGACCATCGGGTCGACGATCGACTCCCGGATTTCTCGGCCGACGCGGTGGCGGGGGACCGGGCGATGCTGGTCGATGCGGCGAGCGCGCTCGTCGAGATCGATCCCGACGTCCTCGACGCCGAGGAGCGCGTAGACCACGCCCTGCTCTCCGCCCTGGTCGACCGGGAACTGTTCGAGCTGACCGAGATCCGGGGACACGAGTGGAACCCGCTCGCGTACAACCCTGGCCCACTGCTGCACGCCCTGCTGGTCCGGCCGTTCGCGCCGGTGGAGGTGCGGTTGACCGCCCTCGCCGGCCGGCTCGCCGCCGTACCGGACGCGCTGGCCACCGCGCGCGCGACGTTGCGCGACATGCCCCGCGTCCACGCCGAGACGGCGGTCGGGCAGTTCACCGGGGTGGCGGCACTGATCCGCGACGAGGTGCCGGCGCTGCTCGCGCAGGCACCCGGATTCCTCGACCGGATCGAGCCGGCCGCCACCGCGGCGCTGGCCGGGCTCGACGAGTTCGTCGCCTGGCTGCGCGCCGGCCTGGCCGCCGACGCCGGCCCGGGCCGCGATCCCCGGCTGGGCCGGCGGCGCTGGGAGGCGCGACTGTGGCACGCACTCGACACCGAGCTGGGTGCCGCCGAGATCCAGCGCCGGGCCTGGGCGAACCTCGACCGGGTCACCGAGGAGATCCGCGCGGCGGCGGTCGAGCTGGTCGGTGGTCCGGCCGACGACGAGACCGTACGCCGGGCACTCGACCTGCTCGCCGCCGAGCACCCCGACGACCACACCATCGTCGACCTGGCCTCGATCACTCTCGACGAGGCGAGCGACTTCGTCCGCGCGCACGATCTGGTGAGCGTGCCGGAGGACCCGTGTGTCATCCAGGTGATGCCGCAGTTCGCCCGGGGCGTCGCAGTGGCCTACTGCGACGCGCCCGGCGGTCTGGAAACCGCCGCCGTGCCCACGTTCTACTGCATCGCGCCCACACCGGCGGACTGGCCGGCACGCCGGGTGGAGTCGTTCTACCGTGAGTACAACGACCACATGATCCGCAACCTGACCGTGCACGAGGCGATGCCCGGTCACTTCCTCCAGCTCGCGCACGCCCGGCGGTACGCCGGCTCCACCCGGGTGCGGGCGTTGATCCGTTCCGGCCCCTTCGTGGAGGGTTGGGCGGTCTACGCCGAGGAGCTGATGGTCGGTCGCGGCTTCGGTGGCCTGCCGGTGCGGTTGCAGCAGTTGAAGATGCAGCTGCGGATGACCCTGAACGCGCTGCTCGATCAGCTGGTGCACGCCGAGGAGCTACCGGAGGCCGAGGCGATGGCGCTGTTGACCGGCCGTGGTTTCCAGGAGGAGGGCGAGGCGGCCGGCAAGTGGCGCCGGGCGCTGCTGACCTCGACGCAACTGTCGACGTACTTCGTCGGCTACAGCGAGCTGGCCGAGATCGCCGCCGCCCGGCCGCCCGACGTGACGCTGCGCGACTGGCACGACGAGCTGCTCGCCCACGGCAGCCCACCGCCGCGCCATCTGCGGACCCTGCTCGATCTCTAGCGGCCGCCTCCAGCTGTAGGGGCCGTCGCGACGGCGGCGACCGGGGCGGGTCAGGGGCCGGTCGGGCGCCGGTCCACCACGCCGGCACCCGCCGGCAGGTCGAACGCGGTGCCGTCGACCTGCTCGCGGTAGCGGCTCAGCGCCAGCTCGACCGGTCGGCCGTCGAGCTGCCCGGTGAAGCTGCCCAGCGCGCCCTCCCCGGTCACGCAGGCGGAGAAGCTCTCGGCGCTCTGCCGTACGTCGACGCAGGTGGCGTGATGACCCGCGACGGTGCTGCTGCGTTGGGTGATGACCGCGCCCGGATCCAGCGCGGCGGAGGTCAGCCGGCCCATCACCATCGGCGGTGTGACCAGCCCTTGAAGCTCGGCCTCGGCGAAGACCACGACCGAGGGCTTGCTGTTCGGCGCGGGAGGCGCCTCGAGGGTGCAGACCGGCTTGTCGCCGTCGGTGTCGCACCGGGTGGTGGCCTCCTCGGTGACCGTCAGCTTCCCGCCGGGCCAGGTGTAGCTGGACCCGGCCGGGTCCTGCGACTGGACGAACGAGGCGCGCTGCCCACCGGCGATCTGGTACTCCGCTGAGTAGGTCAGCTCCAGCGCGCGGTCCATCCGGGCGGCGAGATCGTTGACGATGTCGGCCCGCCCCATCGCCCGGCCGGCGTCGTCCAGGGCCTGACAGCCGGTGACGGTGAGCAACGCGATGACCGACACAGCGAGGGTACGGAGAGTGGTCGAGGCGGCGGGCATGGCGACCAGCCTTGTCGATCGGGTCCCGCTCGTGCAAACCGGTTGCCGGTTGAGGCACGAGAATCCGGGAATGTCCGACCTGTCGGTAGCCGGAGCGTGGTCGTTGACCCGCCCGGTCGCCGTACCGGCGGGCGGGGACCGATACGCTGCGTTCAACACCTGCCTCTGCCGCACCGTCGCGGCCCATACCGGACGAGACCGCACGAACGAGGAGCAACTCAGTGGCAACCATCGAGGTAATCGAGGCTCGGGAGATCCTGGACTCGCGGGGCAACCCCACCGTCGAGGTCGAGGTCGGGCTCGACGACGGGACGATCTCCCGGGCGGCGGTGCCCTCCGGCGCCTCGACCGGCGCCTTCGAGGCGATCGAGCTGCGCGACGGTGACAAGGGCCGCTACCTGGGCAAGGGAGTGGAGAAGGCGGTCGCCAACATCGAGGACCGGATCGTCGACCAGCTCATCGGCTACGAGGCCAGCGAGCAGCGGGCGATCGACCAGAAGATGCTCGACATCGACGGCACGGACAACAAGGCGGAGCTGGGCGCCAACGCGATCCTGGGGGTCTCGCTGGCCGTGGCCAAGGCCGCCGCCGGCAGCGCCGACCTGAGCCTCTTCCGCTACCTGGGCGGGCCGAACGCGCACCTGTTGCCGGTGCCGATGATGAACATCCTCAACGGTGGGGCGCACGCCGACAGCAACGTCGACATCCAGGAGTTCATGATCGCGCCGATCGGTGCGCCCAGCTTCCGCGAGGCGCTGCGCTCCGGGGCCGAGGTGTACCACGCGCTGAAGTCGGTGCTGAAGAAGAAGGACCTGTCGACCGGGCTCGGTGACGAGGGCGGCTTCGCGCCGAACCTGCCGACCAACGCCGCCGCCCTGGACCTGATCGCGGAGGCGGTGGAGAAGGCCGGCTACCGGCTCGGCACCGACATCGTCTTCGCCCTCGACGTGGCCGCGACCGAGTTCTTCGCCGACGGCAGCTACACCTTCGAGGGTGCCGCCAAGAGCGCCGCGGAGATGAGCGAGTACTACACCAAGCTGGCCGACGCGTACCCGATCGTCTCCATCGAGGACCCGCTGGCCGAGGACGACTGGACCGGCTGGCAGACGCTGACCGCCGCGATCGGCGACCGGGTCCAGATCGTCGGTGACGACCTGTTCGTCACCAACCCGCAGCGCATCGCCCGGGGCATCGCCGAGAAGGCGGCGAACGCGGTGCTGGTCAAGGTCAACCAGATCGGCTCGCTCACCGAGACGCTGGACGCGGTGGACCTGGCCCACCGGGCCGGCTTCAAGTGCATGATGAGCCACCGCTCCGGCGAGACCGAGGACACCACCATCGCCGACCTGGCGGTGGCCACCGGTTGCGGCCAGATCAAGACGGGTGCTCCGGCGCGCTCCGACCGGGTCGCGAAGTACAACCAGCTCCTGCGCATCGAGGAGGAGTTGGCCGACGCGGCGCGCTACGCCGGGGCGGGCGCGTTCCCGCGCTACCGTTCCGCCTGACGGATGCCGGACCTCGGGGGAGGGGTGTGATGCAGCAGCGCCGCACACCGGGTGGTCAGCGCCCGGTCCGTCGACCGGCTCGCGCCGGGCGGCCCGGCACCGCCCGGGACGGCGGTGTCCGCGCCGAGTCGCGGTCCGCCGCCGGCCGGGCGCCGTCGGCCGCCCGCGGTGCCGAGGGCGTACGCTCCGCGAAGCGGCCCGCCGCCGCCCGGCGTGCGGCGGCCAGCGGCGCGGTGACGCGGCTGTCCGCACCCCGAACCCGAGGTCTCACCGGCCGGGCCACCGTGCTGTTCGCGGTGTTGATCGCCCTCGCCCTCGCCTACACCTATCCCGTCCGGGTCTACCTCGACCAGCAGGCCGACATCGAGCGGATGGAGGCCTCGCAGGCGGCCCAGCGCAAGCTGATCGCCGAGCTGACCACCGAGGCGGAGAAGTGGCAGGACGACGCGTACATCGAGGCCAAGGCGCGGGAGCGGTTCTTCATGCGACGCCCCGGCGAGAAGATGCTGATCCTGCTCGACGACCCGGCCGGTGCCGCCCGGGAGGCGGGCGGCGGCGCTGACCCGGCGAACCCGGTCACGCCCGACCCCTGGTACGACACCCTCTGGTCCAGCGTGCGGGCCGCCGACGCCCAGCACACCGAGGACTGACCGAAGCACCCCCGACGAGAGATGGCATCGTGACTGTCGTACCACCGCAGGAGCCGGCGGCGGCCTCCGTACCCCCGCCGCAGCGGGAACCGGCCACGGAGGGCGACCTGGCCGCGGTGGCCGCGCAGCTCGGACGTCCGCCCCGGGGCACCCGGGCGGTTGCGCACCGCTGCCCCTGCGGTCTGCCGGACGTGGTGGAGACGACTCCTCGGCTGGCTGACGGCACCCCCTTCCCGACGCTGTTCTACCTGACCTGCCCTCGGGCGACGGCGGCGTGCAGCCGACTGGAGTCGGCCGGGCTGATGAAGGAGATGGCGGACCGGCTGGCCGCCGACCCGGAACTGGCCGCCCGGTACCGTGCGGCGCACGAGGACTACCTGACCCGTCGGGACGCCATCGGCGAGGTGCCCGAGATCGCCGGCATCTCGGCCGGCGGGATGCCCGGCCGGGTGAAGTGCCTGCACGTCCATCTCGGCCACGCGCTCGCTGCCGGGCCGGGGGTGAACCCGTTCGGGGACGAGACACTCGACCTGGTCGAGCCCTGGTGGACGGCCGGACGCTGCGTCGACGTGCCACCGGGTGACCGGGTGGCGGGAGACCAGACCGACGTGCCGGAGGCCGGGTGAGCGACGGCGGCGTCGTGGTCCGTCGGGCCCGGACCGCCGACGTGCGGGCGATCCGACGGCTGGTCGACACCTACACCGACGACCGCCGGCTGCTCAGCAAGGCGACCGTGACCCTCTACGAGGACGTGCAGGAGTTCCGGGTCGCCAGCCGGGTCACCGACGGCGCGGTGGTGGGCTGCGGCGCGTTGCATGTCATGTGGGAGGACCTGGCCGAGATCCGCACGGTGGCGGTCGATCCGAGCTGCCGGGGACAGCGGATCGGGCACCGCATCGTCGCGGAGCTGATCGAGGCGGCGCGGGACCTCGGGGTGGCCCGCATCTTCGTGCTGACCTTCGAGACCCGGTTCTTCGCATCGTTCGGCTTCACCGAGATCGACGGCGCCCCGGTGCCGCACCCGGTCTACGAGCAGTTGCTGCGCTCGTACGACGAGGGTGTCGCCGAGTTCCTCGACCTGGAGCGGGTCAAGCCGAACACCCTGGGCAACACCCGCATGCTGCTCCGCCTCTGACAGCGCCTACCGCACCGTCACCTGCCCGCACCGTCACTCACTGTGGCCGCGCCCGGGCGGGTCCACTCTCCACCTTGCGCCCTTTGCTCTGCTTACCTCTACGCACAGGTTTACGGTCAGTGACGGCCGGGCGGGATAGACCCGGCGCCGGGCCTTCAGGGAGTACCAGTTCAGGCCGGTTTGCGTATGAGTAAGCAGAGCAAAGGGCGGAAGGAGCAAGGAGGGCAGCCCGGCTGGTCGACTTCGGAGAGCGACTGACGGGTCCGCTACTGTCCGTGCATATGGTGGTCGGCGTGACGGGCCGGCGGTGGCGGTAGGGTTTCCGTCGTGACGACACGCGTGGCGGCCATCGACTGTGGTACCAACTCGATCCGGTTGCTGGTGGCCGATCTGCCCGACCCGTCGGCCGGGCCGTCCGCACCGCTGGTCGACGTCAGCCGACGAATGGAGATCGTCCGGTTGGGGCAGGGGGTCGACAGGACCCGCCGGCTGGCCCCGGAGGCGATCGAGCGGACCCGGGTCGCGCTCGCCGACTACGCCACCGAGATCGAGAAGCTGGGTGCCGAGCGGGTACGCATGGTCGCCACGTCGGCCAGTCGGGACGCGGAGAACGCGGCCGACTTCCGCGCCATGGTGGAACGGACCCTCGGCGTCGCGCCCGAGGTGGTCAGCGGCGACGAGGAGGCCCGGCTGTCGTTCACCGGGGCGGTACGCGGTCTCCCCGTTGACGCGCCGCCGCCGTACCTGGTGATGGACATCGGCGGCGGCTCGACCGAGTTCGTCGTCGGCACCCGCGACGGTGGTGTCGAGGCCGCGATCTCAATGGACATCGGCTGCGTACGGATGACCGAGCGGCACCTGCACGGCGACCCGCCGGGTCTGGACGAGATCGCGGCCGCCCAGGCCGACATCGCGGTCGCGGTGGACCGGGCGTTGACGGCGGTGCCGGGGCGGGGGGCCGCCACGCTGGTCGGGCTCGCCGGCTCGGTCACCACCGTGGTCGCGATAGCCGAGGGCCTGCCCGGGTACGACTCGGCCCGCATCCACCATGCCCGGGTCTCCTACGACCGGGTGGCGGAGGTGACGGCCGACCTGTTGGCGATGACGCGCGAGCAGC
Organism: Micromonospora aridisoli; assembly: GCF_056150025.1. Classification (NCBI taxonomy): domain Bacteria; kingdom Bacillati; phylum Actinomycetota; class Actinomycetes; order Micromonosporales; family Micromonosporaceae; genus Micromonospora; species Micromonospora aridisoli. Next base: position 205,533 of record NZ_JAXCFK010000006.1, read on the forward strand.
GGTTGGCCGTCCCGGTGATGCACCCCGGACGCGCCGACGTGATCGGCGCGGGCGCGTTGGTGCTCCGTGTGGCCATGGAACGGGCGGGGATGGCCTCGGTGATCGCCTCCGAGCACGACATCCTCGACGGCATCGCCTGGAGTCTCGCAGACGCGAACGGGAGGTGAATGCCACTGTTCCGGCATCTTCCCGGCGGTGGTCACGGCGTGGCAGGCTACCGGCACGTAGGACCACTGGGCGACCAGCCAACGATGACTGACCGCTAGGAGGACGGGCCGATGGGCGAGATGGTGACCTACCGTGGCGATGGCGGTACGGGTGAGGGATATCTCGCGATACCCGCCACCGGCACGACCAGCCCGGCAGTGATCGTGATTCAGGACTGGTGGGGCCTGGTGCCGCACATCCGGTCGGTGGTGGACCGCTTCGCCGAGGCGGGCTTCGTCGCCCTCGCCCCCGATTTCCGGCACGGCGAACCGGCCGGAAAGCCGAGCGAGCCCCGACGGCTGCTCAACGGGCCGCAGATGGACGAGACCGCGCGGGAGATCGCCGCCGCCGCCGACTACCTCGCCGGCCGTCCCGAGGTCACCGGCAAGGTGGGCTGCGCGGGCTTCTGCGCCGGGGCAAGTCTGGCGCTCTGGGCGGCGAACTTCTCCGAACGGATCGTCGCCACCGCCGCCTTCTACCCCCGGTTGCCCTGGGAGGGCATGCGCACCGAGTGGACGGACTACGCGGGCAAGGACGCGCTGGTGCACTGCTCGGAGGCGGACGGCACCTCCGCCGACCCGGGTGTCCAGGCGGTACGTCAGGCGATCGAGAACTCCGGCGGTACCTGCCACCTGCACGACTATCCGGGCACCTCACACGCCTTCTTCAACGAGGACCGGCCGGAGAAGTTCGACCAACGGGCCGCCACCAGCGCGTGGGCCCGCACCCTGGAACTCTTCCGGGCCAGGCTTGGCTGAGTCGCATACCCCCGCTGAGGTCGTGGCCCGCGCCGGGCGCGCGGCGGATCTGGCCGAGCTGGACGCGGGCGTCGCCGACTGCTTCGCCTGCCCCCGGCTGGTCGAGTGGCGGGAGGAGGTCGCCCGCACGAAGCGGGCAGCCTTCCGCGACCAGGAGTACTGGGGACGACCGGTGCCCGGCTTCGGCGACCCGGCGGCCCGGATCGGGATCCTCGGCCTGGCCCCGGCCGCGCACGGCGGCAACCGCACCGGACGGATCTTCACCGGCGACCGCTCCGGTGACGTGCTCTTCGCCGCGCTGCACCGCGCCGGCCTGGCCAACCAGCCGACCAGCGTGGCCGCCGACGATGGACTGACGCTGCGGGACACGAGGATCTTCGCCGCCGTACGCTGTGCCCCGCCGGACAACAAGCCCACCCCGGGCGAGCGGGACACCTGCGCACCCTGGCTGCACCGGGAGATCGAGCTGATCCGGCCGACGCTGCGGGTGGTGGTGGCGCTGGGCGCCTTCGCCTGGGCCGCGTGGTGGCCGGCGTCACGCGCCGCGTACGGCGTCCGTCCGCCCAGCCCGCGACCGTCGTTCGGTCATGGGGCACACTGGTCCGGCACGGCCGTACCGGAACTGCTCGGTTGTTACCACGTCAGCCAGCAGAACACCTTCACCGGGCGGCTGACACCAGAGATGCTGGACGATGTATTCGCCCGGGCGAAGCTACTGGCCGGGGTGGACTGAGGCTGCGGGGCGGTGACGATGGCGGACGGTACGCGTGACTGCCCGCCGTACGCCCCGGTGGCCCGGAGGTAACCCGATGGACGTGCTGCGCAGGTGGTGGCCGGTGACGGCGGTGATCGCCCTGCTCGCCGCGGTCACCCTGGCCACCGCGCACTCGTCGATCGGTGCGAGCCGGATCCCGCCGGCCGTCCAGGACGCCCCCTTCGTGCTGGAGTACCCGACTGACGAGCCGCGTCCGTCGATCCCGGCCGAACCCCGCGAGGCCGCCGAGGAAACCCGTACCCAGATGCCGTCGTGGCTGGGCAAGGTGGCCGTGGCGGTGCTCGGGCTGGCGCTGCTCGCCGCCCTGAGCTATCTGATCTGGACGGTGGCGCGGGGGGTGGCGCGTCGGGTCACCCGGGCGCTGCCGGCACAGCGGACCCGGCGCAGTGCCGAGGGCACCGCCGCGGAGGTGGTGGCGGCCGTCGACGCCGGCCTGGTCGACCTGGACGACCGTGCCACCGACCCGCGCGTCGCGGTGATCGCCTGCTGGGTGCGCCTCGAAGAGGCCGCGGCCGCCGCCGGGGTGTCCCGGTTGACCGGCGACACCCCGACCGACCTGGTCACCCGGCTGCTCCGCGGTGACCCGTCCACCGGCGTCCCGGCGATCGTGAGTGCCGACGTGCTGGCCGAGTTCGCGCACGTCTACCGGGAGGCCCGCTACGCCACCCGCCCGGTGGACGAACGGACCCGGGACCAGGCCCGGGCGGCCCTGCGTCGGTTGCGCGGCGAACTCACCGCGCTGACCGAGCGGGAGACGGCGTGAGCAGCACGAGTATCGACGACCTGCTCAGCTTCTCGGAGGAGCGGCAGGTCCAGCAGGAGTCGCGTCAGGGCGGGCCACTGCGCACCGTGGCCGGTGTGCTCGGTGTCACCGCCGCCGGGACCGTCGTGGCCGTCGCCGGGCTGCGGGCGGTCGGGCTGCGGGTGTCGCTGCTGGTGCTGGTCGCCGCCGTGGTCGCGTTGCTGGTGGTACGCCGCATCGTCGGCGCGCTCGCGCCGCCACCGAAGTCCGGTCAGGGCGGGTCCTCGTCGCGGGGCGGCGAGGAACCCGGCACCTACAACTGGGACGCCCGGGACGCGTTGCGGGTCGCGATCAACGGCTGGGCGGTTCCGCTGGAGTGGTCCAAGACGCGCCCGGAACGGTTCACCACCGTGATCCTGCCTCGCCTGGCCGAGCTGGCCGACGAGCGGCTGCGCCTGAAACACGGCGTCACCCGCGAGTCGGATCCGGCCCGTGCCCGCGTCCTGCTGGGCGACCGGCTGTCGACGTTCCTGGAGACCCCACCCCGCCGCACCCCTTCGCCGCGTGACCTCGCGGCGATCGTCGCCGAACTGGAGAAGATCTGATGAACGACGTCGGCCGGACGATGCCCCCCACCGAGGTCGGTCGCCTCGCCCGGGCGGTGCTGGACGCGGTGGGTCAGGTCGTGGTCGGCAAGCGGGACGCCCTGGAGCTGGTTCTCGCCGGCATCCTCGCCGGTGGGCACGTCCTGCTGGAGGATCTGCCAGGGCTGGGCAAGACGCTCACCGCACGCTCCTTCGCCCAGGCGCTGGGGCTGGACTTCCGGCGCCTCCAGTTCACCCCCGACCTGCTGCCGGCCGACGTCACCGGCTCGTTCCTCTACGACCAGCGCAGCGGCGACTTCACCTTCCGGGCGGGGCCCGTCTTCACCAACCTGCTCCTCGCCGACGAGATCAACCGGACCCCGCCGAAGACCCAGTCGGCCCTGCTGGAGGCGATGCAGGAGAAGCAGGTCTCGGTGGAGGGCGTCACGTACCGGCTCGACGAGCCGTTCCATGTGCTCGCCACCGCCAACCCGATCGAGTACGAGGGCACCTACCCGTTGCCCGAGGCGCAGCTGGACCGGTTCCTGTTGCGGGTGTCGTTCGGCTACCCGGCGCAGGACGAGGAGTGGGAGGTGCTGCGCCGGCGGATGGCCCGACGTCGGGAGGAGGCCGACATCAAGCCGGTGGTCGACGCCGGCACGCTGCGCGCCATGCAGGCGGCGCTGGAGGACGTGGTGGTGGAGGACTCGGTGGGCCGCTACATCGTGGCGCTGACCGCGGCCACCCGCGAGCATCCCTCGGTGCTGGTCGGGGCGTCGCCGCGTGGCTCGCTGGCGCTGCTGCTGCTGTCCCGGGTGCGGGCGGTGCTCTCCGGCCGGGACTACGTGGTTCCCGAGGACGTCAAGGAGGTGGCGGCCCCGGCGCTGGCCCACCGGATCACGCTGCGGCCGGAGATGTGGCTGCGTCGGGTCGATCCGTCCTTCGTGGTCGGTGAGGTCCTCGACGGCACCCCGGCACCGGCCAGTGGAGCACTGCCCAGCTACGCCGCTGGCCGGCAGGGAGACTGACCCGGCGTGAGCGAGCGAACGGCACCGCCCAACTGGACGCCCACCTGGGCGTTCGGCCGAGCGGTGCTGCTCACCGGCCTGCTCCTGGTCGCCGCGGTGCTGCTGGGGCGGGTGGATCTGATCGTGCTGGCCGTCCCGTTCGCACTCGGCACCGCGTACGCGTTGCGACGCCGGCCCACCGAGCTGCCCCAGGTCTGGCTCAGCACGGACGAGGATCACCTGGTGGAGGGCGGCGCGATGGCCGGGACGGTCAGCGTCGGCAACCCGGGTGAGGTTCCCTACGACGTGGCGGTGCTGCGTACCCGGGTCTCGCCGTGGCTGCGGGTCGAGCGCGCCGGGGTGGCCGGCAGCGCCGTGGTCGGGTCCGGCCGACCCGTCGGCGCGGGTCAACCGACCGTGGCGGACCGCCCGTTCGTCACCTCGGTCGCTCCGGACACCGCCGTCGACCTGGACCTCACCGGTACCGCGCTGCGGTGGGGTCGGCACCCCTTCGGTCCGGCGGGTGCCCGGGTCGCCGCGGCGCAGGGCCTGCTGGTCTCGCGCGCGGTGATCGTCGAACCGGTGCTGTCCAAGGTGTACCCGAAGACCGAGCCGTTCGAGGCAGTCGAGGCGATGCCCCGGGCCGCCGGCCTGGTGGGTGCCCACCATTCGCGTCGCCCCGGTGAGGGTGGCGAACTGGCCGGGGTGCGGGTGTTCGCCCCCGGTGACCGGTTGCGCCGCATCGACTGGCGGGTCTCGCTGCGGGCCCGGCAGCTGCACGTGGCGGCCACCCTCTCGGACCGGGACGCCGAGGTGGTCGTGCTGCTGGACGTGCTGGCCGAGGCCGGGCGTTCCGGTGGCGTCACCGGTACCGCGTCGGTGCTGGACACCACGGTCCGGGCGGCCGCCGCCATCGCCGAGCACTACCTGCACCGGGGTGACCGGGTCGCCCTGCTGGAGTACGGCCCCAGTGCGCGGCGGCTGCGCCCGGCGACCGGACGCCGGCAGTACCTGACGGTGCTGGAGTGGCTGCTGGACGTCAAAGCCCAGTCCTCGCCGCACGAACCGTACGACCAGGTGTTCGGTCCCCAACTGCTCTCCGCTGACGCGCTGGTGGTGGTGCTCACCCCGCTGCTGGAGGAGCGGTCGGCGCAGATGCTGGCCCGGTTGGCCCGTTCGGGACGGTTCGTGGTGGCCGTCGACACCCTTCCGGCGGATCTGTCCGCACCGACCGATCGTGGCTGGGCCGAGGTGGCGTACCGGCTGTGGCGGCTGGACCGGGACACGATGATCGCGCAGCTGCGCGAGCACGGGGTGCCGGTGGTGCCGTGGGCGGGTGCGGGCAGCCTCGACCAGGTGCTCCGCGACGTGGCGCGGCTGGCCACCGCCCCCCGGGTCGGTGGCCGGTGAGCGCGAGGAAAGTAGTGCGGCGGATTCTCGCGGTCGCGAACGGAGGGCCGGCCCGGTGAGCGAGATGGTGGGGACGGTCATCGGGCGGGTCCGGGCACTGCGGACGGCCGCCGCCCGGATCTCCCCGGCTCCGCTGCTGGTCCGGGTGGGGATCTTCCTCAGCGCCCTGGTGGGGGTGCTGCTGGCGTACCCGGCCGAGGTGCTGGCCGGGGAGGCACTGGGTCCACTGGTCGTGGTCGCGGTGCTGCCCGCCGTGCTACCACGCCGGCTCTGGCCGACCTTCGCCGCGTTGGTCACGGTCGGCGGCTGGCTGCTCGCCACCGAGGGGCACGGCCGACCGATCGCGCTGTGGCGGCTGATGGCGGTGGCGGCCGCGCTCTACCTGACGCACACGCTCTGCGCGCTGGTGGCGGTGTTGCCGTACGACGCCGTGGTGGGTCCGGACGTGATAGTGGGTTGGCTCACCCGTGCCGCGGGCGTGTTGCTCGCCACGTCGGTCCTGGGCGTGCTGCTGCTCGAACTCTCCGGTTCGCGTGCCGGCGGCAGCGGGTGGCAGGCGGTCACGCTGGTCGGTCTGCTGCTCGCCGTCGGGGTGACCGCGTTGCTGGCTGGGCTGCTGCGACGCAGGTGACGGAGGGTCCGTCGGGGTTGGTGGAACCGACGGTGCCGGCGGGCCGGAGGTGGCTGGCGGGGGCGGCGTTACCGGGGTCACAGCGGGCTTGTGCTCGGTCACAGAAGGCGGCCGCGCCCGGAATTACCGCTCCCGGTGGGGGAAAGATGCTAGGTGTGAATCCGAAGCGGATCCTTGTGGTGGGTGCCGGGCACGTCGGTCTCTACGCGGCGCTGCGCCTGTCGAAGAAGCTGAGTTCCCGTGAGGCTGAGGTCATCGTCGTCGACCCCCAGCCGCACATGACGTACCAGCCGTTCCTGCCCGAGGCCTCGGCGGGAAACATCTCCCCACGGCACTCCGTGGTGCCGCTGCGGCGGGAGTTGCGCCGGTGCACGGTGGTGGCCGGTGCGGTCACCCGGATCGACCACGCCAGCAGGACCGCCACGGTGCAGCCGATCATCGGTCCGCCCCGCGAGATCACCTACGACCACGTGGTGGTCGCCCCCGGTTCGGTCTCCCGGACCCTGCCGATCCCCGGTCTGCACGAGCACGGCATCGGCTTCAAGACCATCGGTGAGGCCATCTACCTGCGTAACCACGTGCTCGAACAGCTGGACGTGGCCGCCGCCACGATCGACCCGGAGGTGCGCCGCCGGGCGCTGACCTTCGTCTTCGTCGGTGGCGGGTACGCCGGCATCGAGGCGCTGGCCGAGATGGAGGACATGGCCCGCCACGCCCTGAAGTACTACCCGGAGCTCAAGCTCTCGGACATGCGGTGGGTACTGGTCGAGGCCACCCAGCGGGTGCTGCCGGAGGTCGACCGGGACATGGGTGCCTACACGGTGCAGCAGCTGCTCAAGCGGGACATGGACATCCGGCTCGACACCCGGTTGGAGTCCTGCGTCGACGGGGTGGTCAAGCTCTCCGACGGGGACAGCTTCAGCGCGGACACCATCGTCTGGACCGCCGGGGTGAAGCCGTCACCAATGCTGGACGCGACCGACTTCCCCCGCGAGGAGCGGCGCCGGATCACCTGCCTGCCGACGTTGCAGGTGGTGGACGGCGACCGCGTGGTCGAGGGTGCCTGGAGCGCCGGTGACTGCGCCGCCGTGCCGGACCTGACCAAGCCGCCGGGCAACTTCTGCTCGCCGAGCGCTCAGCACGCGGTCCGCCAGGCCCAGCGGATGGCCGACAACATCGTCGCCGTGATCCGGGGCCGCGAGCCGGTGGCCTACAAGCACAAGCACGCCGGCAGCGTGGCCAGCCTCGGCCTGCACAAGGGTGTGGCCCAGGTGTACGGCATCAAGATGACCGGTTGGCCGGCGTGGTTCATGCACCGGACGTACCACATGAGCCGGATCCCGTCGCTGAACCGGAAGATCCGGGTCGTGGTGGACTGGACACTGGCGTTCGTCCTCAAGCGCGAGGTGGTCGCCCTCGGCCAGCTGCACGACCCGCGCGAGGAGTTCGCCGAGGCGTCTCAACCACCCGCGAAGGTGTGAGCGGAGCCCCTTCCCTGGGAAGGGGCTCCGTCGTTCTCAGACCCGCCAGTACCACGCGTCGGCGACCCGGGTCGACGGGCCGTAGAGCGCCTCCAGGGTCAGCCGGAGACTGTCGGCGTGCGTGGTGTCGGCCGCGAGCACCACGCACGAGGCGCCCCAGTGCTCGACGTCCGTGACGGCCCGGCGGCGCTGCTCGTCGCCGACGACCGGCCGGAGGCCGCTGCGGGCCACCTCGGTCAGGAGCGCTGAGGTGGGTCGCGGTGCGACGCCCATCGCGGCGCTGCCGCCCCGGCCGTGCGGGCCGATGAAGAAGCCCTCCGGCATGCCGAATGCGGCGTCGGCAGCGGTAGCCCACCGCATCGGCCAGGGCTCCTTGGGCGTCGCGAGTGGCACCGGCACCAGGACGCCGCCCGGCTCGACACACGTGCGCCAGTGACCGGCGGTGATGAACTGCGGCACCGGGGGCCGCTGCGTGGTGGGCAGCGGGGCCGGGAGCAGCGGTACCACCGCCACGGCGACGGCGACCAGGGTCAGGCGTCGGGTTCGGCCCGTGGCGCGTAGCGCCCGGTCGACCGTCAGCACCAGCAGTGTCGCCACCAGCGGCGGTACGGCCAGGGCGAACCGCATCGGCAGCGCGCCGTCGACCACCGGCAGCCCACCGAGCAGCGCGTACGGCCCCGGCAGGCCGGTGCGTTCGCCGTCGAAGACCACCTCGGGGCCGAGCGAGAGAGCGCCCATCACCAGGATGCCGGCGACACAGGCCAGCACCAGCGGACGGCGTCCCAGCCAGATGGCGCAACCGGCGGTGACCACCAGCAGCGGCCAGCCGAGGAAGGTGTTGTACTCGGCCGGGCCGGTGCTCAGCCCGGCGGAGCGGTCGTCCCCGACCAGGGCGAGCGGTGAGATCGCCACCCAGCTGCGCAGGTCCGCCGAGAAGTAGTGCGGGCTGAACATGCCGTCGGCGACGCCGAGCGGCCCGGCGAACTGGAACCACAGCGGGCGGGCCAGCACCAGCAGGGCCGCCCCGGTGGCGAGGGCCATCGCCCCGGCGAAGGCGGGCAGCGCGCGGCGGGCCAGGTCGCGGTCCGCGACGATCACCGTCACCGCCATCGCCAGCAGGGTGAGTGCGGCGAGGAAGAGCACCTCCTCGCCGATGAACACCTGGACGGAGACGGCGGCGGCGAGCCCGAACGCGGAGGTGGTCAGCCGGCGCCGGTCCAGACCACCGGCCGGCACACCGGAGGCGGAACCGGGCCGGGCGGCGGGATCGGCGGCCCGCAGCAGGCGTACCACCAGCCAGACGATGACCGGCAGCAGCCACTGCGCCGTCATGTGCAGGTGACTGTTGCTCTGCGACACCATGCCGGGGCCGAACCCGCACAGCGCGCCCCCCAGCGTCGCGGCGACCCGGTGCGCCCGCAGCGTCCGGCAGAACAGGAGGTACCAGGCGGTAGCGGTGCCGGCGAGGTTGGCGGTCACGATCAGGGCGAAGGTGACCGGGGCGCCGAACAGCAGGGTGACCGGGGCGAACAGCACACCGAGTGCGATGACCGAGGTGTTGGCCATCAGGTTGACCCCGTCGGGCGCGTTGAGCCGATCGGTGGTCAGGCCGAAGTCGCCCAGCAGGGCCCGGGCGTCGACGGCCAGGAACCACTCGTAGAGCACCTGGTCCTCGGGGTTGAGGGCGAACGCCCGTCCGGTCGGATCGGCCCAGAGCCGGTGGGTGAGTGTGCCGGCGAGCGCCAGGAAGAACAGTCCCACCAGTAGGTCGGCCCGGTACCGGGACAGCCGGGCCAGCCGCGGCCGGCGTACCCGTTCGACGGTGTGATCGGCCTGCGACACCACGTCGTCGGTGGCGGCGTTGGGTGCGCGGCTGCTCACGGCCTCGACCCTAGTGGCGGTGCTCGGCGGGGGACGCCGCAGTGGCCACGAACCCGCTACCGTGGCACTGCACCGTGCGTGCCGGCGCGCCGGTGTCACCCGCCCGGGTGGTGGAACGGCAGACACGGCCGCCTTAAAAGCGGCTGCCGCAAGGCGTGCGGGTTCGACCCCCGCCCCGGGCACTCGAAGCGTCCCCGCCGAGGTCATCGGCGGGCGTTGACCCTCCCCCCTCCCGCCCCTCCCGCCCCTTCCGAGCCGCCGGCAGCCGTCCGCTCGATGGCCGATGCCCTCGGCAGCTCCGTACCGCAGCTTGCGCCGGTTCGTTCCCGCACCGTCCCGCCACCGGCACGATCCCCACTGTCGCGATCAGATGAAAATGAGTATCGTTACCATCAGTGCTCCACAGGGGATCACTGGGAAGGAGTCCGTTTCATGCTGACCGCAACCCGCGGGCGAGCCAGGGTCGCGCTGGTGACGGGAGCCGCGATGATCGCGGCCCTCGTCGGCTCGGCGGCACCGGCGCAGGCCCACGGCGTCCCGGCGCTGCCGGTCGTTCTCTCGGCCGGCCACGTCGACGTGATCGATGTGGAGTACGAGGACGGCGAGCTCGAACTCGGCGTTCACGACGGCACCGTCGAGCCCGGTGTGCACCGCGACCACTCCGATGTCGTCTTCGTGGTCAAGTCGCAGGCCAGGACCACGGTGCCGGCGGACCCCGCCTACCGTTTCCTCGGCGCCGCCGGCACGCCGGCCTGGATCCTGCCCCAGATCGAGAACGAGGAACTGCTCTTCGCCGGCCTCTCGGCCGAGGAGTTGGACGCCGGCGTCTTCGACGGTGACTCGATCGACCTGACCGTGCAGCAGCTGGTCAGCGCCCCCAGCTCCGCCCGGGTGGCGATCTACACCGAGAACCTCTTCGGGCAACCCACGGTGTTGGCGAACAGCCGTGACGGGCTGCCGGACGTCGTCGACCTGCCGATCGGTGACCACCTGCACGCCAACTGGGCCTTCAGCAAGCCGGGCGCATACGTACTCAAGGTGAAGGCGAGCGGCACCCTGGCCGGCACCACGACGGTCGTCGAGTCCGAGTCGGTCCAGCTGCGTTTCGTCGTCCTGCCCTGACGTGAGGGCGGTAAGGGAGAGTGGGATGAACAGGACCTTTGCCCGCCGTTGGCTGGCCGGGGCCGCCGCGACCATGCTGGCCGGGACGCTGGCGCTCGCGGTGACCAGCCCGGCGCGGGCCGCCGTGATCGAGCTGACCAGCGGCCACGTCGACGTCATCGACGTCAACCACGTGGCCGGCGGGCCGATCGTGGTCAGTGTCCGCGACGACACCGGATCCACCCCGGTCGAGCGGGATCCGTCGACCGTGGTCTTCAAGGTGCCGCCGGCGGCGCGCACGGCGGTGCCGTCCGGATCGGCGTGGTCGTTCCTCGGCAGCGGCGGGTACGCCTACGTTCTGCCGCAGACCAACACCTCCGGTCTGCTCTGGGCCGGCTGGAACACCATCGACGTCGCCAGCGGGGCGCTCCAGCTCAACCGGGTGACGTTCGCACTGACCGGGGTGCAGGGCCCGGGCGGGTTCAGCGTCTTCACCGCGTCGGGTGGCACCCCCACCGTGCTGTTCGACAGCGGTAACGGACTGCCGGACAGCCTCAACGTCAACCGCAACGTGCACGCCCATGTCAACTGGGGCTTCGACGTCGCAGGCACGTACGTGGCGACGTTCACGGTCAGCGGCGTACGGGCGTCCAACGGGCAGTCGGTGAGCACCACCAAGCAGTTCACCTTCCAGGTCGGCTGAGCGCGCGTGCCGCCCCCGGCCCCGGTGACCCCGGTGACGGGGGCGGCGCGTCCAACGGCGACGGCTGTCACCCACCTGGACTTGATAACCGTTCCCATTTTCATGGTACGTTGCTGCCGGTCGGCCGGTTGAGAGGTGAACAGTGCGGGGTGTGCGGCTGCTGGCGCTGTCGGTGCTGTTGGTCGCCGGCCTCACCGGCTGCGTCGACGCTGAGGTGCTCAGCGATCGCGACGAGCGGCTCCAGGTCGTCACGACCACCGGGATCCTGCGCGACCTGGTGCGCAACGTCGGCGGCGACCGGGTGGCGGTCAGTTCGCTGGTGCCCGACGGCGCTGACCCACACGCGTACGAGCCGTCGCTGCGCGACGTGCGCAACGTCGTCTACGCCGACGTGGCCTTCAGCAACTACCTGCTCCTCGAGGAGCAGGCCGTCATCAAGGCCCTCGACGCGAACCTGCGGTCGGGCGTACCGAACGTCTCGCTCGCCGAGGGTGCCGTCAAGTACGCCGCGGAGATCATCCCGCTGGTCGAGGACGTGGCCCTGGACACCATCTGGCTCGGCATGCGGGTCCGCGGCGGCGGGGCCGCCCACGGCGCCAACCGCGCCTCCGACGTGCTGCTGCGCGCCACGAACCTCACCGGGCCCGGTGTGCTGGCGGCGTATCTCACCGGGTCGTTCGGAAACCCGACCGTCTACCTCAACTCCGCCGACGGTTTCGACGCGGCGACCGGTTACCGCGACGACACCGCCACCCTGCCGCCCGACGCGCACACCCACATGAGCTGGGCGTTCACCGCGCCCGGCATCTACCGGTTGACCCTGTCGGCGCAGCTCGCGGTCACCCCCGAGGCGCGACCCGTTGGGCTGGGCGAGCAGACCTTCACCTTCGCGGTCGGCGTCGACCCGCACGGCGTGCCGGGCATGGCCGACGCAGCCGTGCTGCGCGGCGGGCACGCCGACGTGACCGTCGACCTGGACGCCGCCGCTCGTGGCGAGCCCACCCTCTACCTGCTCGCCGACCCGCACGGTGGCGGCGACGCCCACCAGCGGATCCACGACCCGACGCGCACGGTCGTCGAGGTGCCGAACAAGGCGCTCGCCGAGGTTCCGGCGGACCGGGACTTCCGCTTCCTCGGCCGTCCCGGCACCCGGATCCACCAGCTGCCCCAGGCGGTGCTCGGCAAGCACGTGCACGGCGAGATCGATCCCCACCTGTGGCAGAACGTCCGCAACGCCATCTCCTACGTGGAGCTGATCCGGGACACCCTGACCGGAGTCGATCCCGCCGGGGCGGCGGACTACCGGAGCAACGCGACCGCCTACATCGCCGAGCTGGAGGCGCTCGATCGCGAGGTGCGGGACACCATCGCCCAGATTCCGCCGGCCCGCCGACACCTGATCACCACCCACGACGCGTTCGGCTACCTCGGCGCGGCCTACGACGTGCAGATCTCCGGCTTCGTGACGCCCCATCCGGCCGCCGAGCCGAGCCTTGCCGACCGGCGCCGGCTGACCGAGACGATCCGCAACCTGCGGGTGCCGGCGGTGTTCCTGGAGCCCGGCCTGCGATCGCGTTCGTCGACGTTGACCGAGGTGGCCGAGGCGCTCGACGTGGCCGTCTGCGACATCTACGGCGACGCCTTCGACGACCGGGTCACCAGCTACGTCCAGATGATGCGGTTCAACGCCCGGTCCCTGCGGGACTGCCTGGCGAAGTGAGGAGAAGAGCGTGAAGATGACCCGCCTGACGGCGGTCGTCCGGACCGTCGTACCGGTGGTCCTGCTGGCGGTGCTGACTCCGGCCGGCGCGTCGCTCGCCGCCGCATCCGGCGCGTCGCTGACCGCGCAGCCCGCGTCGCCCGACCCGGCGTTGGAGCAGTCCATCGCCCCCGACCAGCCGGTCGCCGACGAGCCCGCCGTGCTGCGCGCCGGCCATGTCGATCTCGGACCTCGGTACGTCGACGACGGGTGGACGCTGCTGATCCACGACGACGCCGCCGAACCGGTGTGGCGCGATCCGGACCGTACCGTGCTCCAGGTCGGCGACGCGGCCGTGCAGACCGTGCCGGATGACCCGGCGTACGGGTTCCTCGGGGTGCCGGCCGGCACTCCGGTGCACGTGGTGCCGCAGATTCAGGATCCGCGGGTGGTGTGGCTCGGCTGGAACACCCAGGATCCGAGGGTCATGCGGACGATCGATCGCGGCGTGACCCTCGAACTCGCGGGCGTCGACGGGCCGGGCGCGGTGACCATGTACGTGCAGTCCGGCACCTTCAGCGAGCCGCAGGTGCTGTGGCGCTCGACCGAGCCGCCCGGCCAACCGATGTGGGTGGAGGTCAACACCCACACCCACGCCAACTGGGTCTTCACCGCGCCCGGCGTCTACCTGGTGGCGGTGCGGGTGAGCGCCGACCTGATCAGTGGCGAGCGGGCCACGGTGACGCGCCACCTCCGGTTCGCCGTCGGGGACGCCACCAGCACCGACGAGGCCCTCGCCGCGAGGCCGGGCGCGGTCGCGGAGCCGCAGCCGACGGCCGCGACCGACGTGGCGTCCGGCGCAGGCGGTGAGCCTTGGCTGGTCGTCGGTCTGGTCGCGGTGGCGGCTGTGCTGGCGGTGGCACTGCTCGTGGTGGTGCTGCGTGGCCGGTCGGTGCGCCGCCGGGTCGAGCGGGAACGCGCGGCGAGGTCTGGTTCATGACGACGTCAGGTCTCGTACCGGCTGCCACCCAAAACCAGACCGGCGACATCGGCAGCGCCCTCACGGTGGAGGACCTCGACGTCGACCTCGGCGGCCGGCCCGTGCTGCGCGGGATACGGCTCCACGTCGCAGCGGGGGAGCTGGTCGGGCTGATCGGACCCAACGGTGCCGGCAAGACCACCCTGCTGCGGTCGGTGCTCGCACTGCTGCGGCCACGGGCTGGACGGGTTCTGGTCGGTGGGGTGCCGAGTCGCCCGGGTCGGTCGGTGATCGGCTACGTACCGCAGCGGCACGAGTTCGCCTGGGAGTTCCCGGTCTCGGTGGAACAGGCGGTGCTCAGCGGCCGTACCGGCCGGATCGGGCTGTTCCGCCGCCCGGGAGAGGCGGACTGGCGGGCGGCGGTCGAGGCGATCGACCGGGTACGCCTGGGCGAGCTGCGTCGCCGACCGGTCGGCGAACTCTCCGGCGGGCAGCGGCAACGCGTACTGGTGGCCCGCGCGCTCGCGTTGCAGCCGACGCTGCTGCTGCTCGACGAGCCGTTCACCGGGCTCGACCTACCCACCCAGGAACTGCTCGGTGACCTGTTCGGCGGGTTGGCCGCGGAGGGGAAGGCGTTGCTGATGACGACCCATGACCTGATCGGCGCGATGGAGTCCTGTGCCCGGCTGGTCCTGCTGAACCAGCGGGTGATCGCCGACGGCCGTCCGGACGAGCTGCGGGACCCGGGGTTGTGGATGCGGACGTTCGGGGTGAGCGAACGCTCGCCGCTGCTGCGGATCGTGCGGGGCAGCTGATGTCGATCATCGACTTCTTCACCGACCTGACCAACCCGGATCTGGCGTTCCTGCCCAAGGCCCTGGCCATCGCGGTGATGTCCAGTGTGGTCTGTGGTGTCGTCGGCTGCTACGTGGTGCTGCGCGGGATGGCGTTCATCGGCGACGCCGTGGCCCACGCGGTCTTCCCGGGCCTGGCGGTCGCCTTCGTGCTCCAGGGCAGCCTGGTGCTCGGTGGTGCGGTGGCCGGCATCGTGACCGCGTTGCTGATCGCGGTGTTCGCGCAGCATCGACGGGTCAAGGAGGACTCACTGATCGGGGTCTTCTTCGTGGCCGCCTTCGCGCTCGGCATCGTGATCATCTCTCGAGCGCCCGGGTACGCCGGATCGTTGCAGCAGTTCCTCTTCGGCTCGATCACCGGCATCCCGGACCGGGACCTCTACACCGTCGGCTTCACCGGGCTGGCCATCCTCACGGTCGTCTTCCTGCTGCACAAGGAACTGGTCGCGGTGAGCCTGGACCGGGAGATGGCCCGGTCGGTCGGGCTGCCGGTGTTCTGGCTGGACATCGTCCTCTACGTACTGGTCACCCTGGCGGTGGTGATCTCCCTGCAGACGATCGGCAACATCCTCGTCCTCGCGCTGCTGATCACCCCGCCGGCCGCCGCCCGTCTGCTGACCGACCGGCTCGCGGTGATGATGCTGCTCGCGCCGCTGATCGGCGGCGGTTCGGCGCTGGTGGGGCTGTATCTGTCGTGGAGCTACGACCTGCCGGTGGGTGGCACCGTCGTGCTGGTGGCCACCGCCGTGTTCCTGGCGGCGTGGTTGTTGGCCCCCCGGCACGGCCTGCTCGCCCGGCGCTGGAGCGGGGCCCGGACGCGCCCCGGGAACAGTGCGTCGGCCACCGCCGTCGCCGGATCCCCGGGGTCGGCCACCTGAGATGCCCGAACGGGCTACTAGCTAATGAAAACCATTTCCGTTAACTTGTGGTCGGGGGTGTCGCCCCTGATCGCGACCACGTCCCGCTCCGGAGATGGTGCGGGCGAGGAGAGGAACAAGGATGAGAACAGCAGGTGCCCGCGTACTCGCGGCCCTGATCGGCGGGGCGGTGATGGCCGCCGGGACGGTGCTCGCGGCGCCCGCCGCCAGTGCCGCCGCGAAGGTGGTGCTGTCCAAGGGGCACACCGACGCGATTGATGTCCACTACGCCGGCGGCGCGCTGTCGCTGAAGGTGCATGACGACACCGTCAGCCCCTCGGTGACCCGGGACCCGGCCGACGTCACCTTCCAGGTGCTGCCCGAGGCGGCCATGCCGGTGCCCGACGACCCGCGCTTCGCCTTCCTCGGCGCGGCCGGGTCGCGGATCTGGCTGCTCCCGATGACCCAGAACCAGAACCTGCTCTGGCCCGGCTGGAACACCACCACCCTGGGGGCCGGCACCTTCGCCGGTGACAAGGTGCGGCTGAGCCTCGTCGACGTCGACGGACCCGGTGCCGTGTCGGTGTTCACACAGGACACCTTCGGCAGCCCACTGGTCAAGTTCCGCAGCGACGACGGCCTGCCGGACGCCATCGACGTGCCGGTCCGCACCCACGCTCACGCCAACTGGGCGTTCGCCGCCGAGGGCGCCTACACCCTGACCTTCCAGGCCGACGCGACGCTGGCCAACGGAACCACGGTCAGCACCGGACCCGTCGACTACTCCTTCGTCGTCGGCGAACTCGGCGGCACCGGCCCCGGGACGGTGCTCTCCATCAGCGGGATGGCCGAGGAGTACCAGCCCGGTGACACAGTCACCCTGCGCGCGGTGCAGACCCCGCAGACCGAGCTGGACCACTACCACTGGTTCAGCCGCTGCCCCGGCACCGACACCTTCGCGGTCATCCCGGGCGAGGCCGGGCCGACCTACACCTTCACCGCCACCCGGGAACTCAACGCCTGCGAATACCAGGTGAAGCTCTATGACGACAACCACACCGTCGTCGCCACCAGCGAGGAGGTGTGGCTCTGGGTGGCCTTCCCGCCGGCCGATCCGGGCACCTCTCAGACCATCACCGCCTCCATCGACCCGAACCAGGGCGCCCTGGTGATCAGCGTCGACCCGGACGACCGCAGTGTCGTCCTGCCGCCGGCGCAGCTCAACAGCGCGGGCGACCGTTGGGAGAGCGGCGGGTCCCTCCGTCCGGTGACCGTCACCGACACCCGGGCCGGCACCCCGGGTTGGAGCGCCTCCGGTCAACTGCCCCGAGACTTCACCAGCGCCGACGGGGCCACCTTCAGCACCAGTCACCTCGGCTGGACCCCGCAGGTAGTCAAACAGTCCCCGGGGCAGGGCGTCCTCGCCGGACCGGCCGTCCAGCCCGCCGTCGACGGCGGGCTCAGCGGCAGCGCGGTGCTCGGTTCGGCACCTTCAGGCACCGGACGCGGGACCGCGACCCTCTCGGCCGGCCTGCGGCTCCACCTGCCGACGGAGACCGCACCCGGCACCTACACGACGACCCTCACCCTGACCGCGATCTGAGCGGTTGCGTTGCCGCGCGGGCCGGGCGGCCGAGTCGGGACGCCCGGCCCGTCCCCCTGACCCGAACGGACCCACCCGTCATGCGTACGCCCGCCGCCCTGGCCGCCGGTGCCCTCCTCGCCGGTCTGACCCTTTCCGGAACGACCCCCGCCCACCTGGAGTTCACGCCGCAGGCGACCGTGAACCTCGCCGCGCAGTCGCTCACGTGGGGCGTGGCGCCGTCCAGCCCGGATGGTCCGAACGGACGGTCGGCCTTCGAGTACAAACTGGCCCCCGGCGCCACGCTGACCGACTACGTGGCCGTCAGCAACCACTCCGACCGGCCGATCACCCTCGACGTGTACGCCAGCGACGCCTACACCACGCAGCAGGGCGGGTTCGACCTGTTGCCTGCCGACGAGAAGCCGACGGACGTCGGCGCCTGGGTCACCTTCCAGCGGCGTACCCTCACCGTGCCCGCGACGTCCCGGCTGGACGTACCGTTCACCCTCGCCGTGCCCGACAACGCCACGCCCGGCGACCATCCCGGCGGCGTCGTCGCCTCGCTCGCCGCCGCCGAGACCGACGCACAGGGTAATCAGGTCTCAGTCGACCACCGGGTCGGTGCCCGCATGTACCTCCGTGTCACCGGTGACCTGCGGCCCGCCCTCGACGTCGAGGACCTGACGGTGACCCACGACGGCAGTTGGAACCCGTTGCGCGGCGGCACCGTCACCGCCACCTTCACGGTCCGCAACAGCGGCAACGTACGACTGACCGGACAGCCGCAACTTGCGGTCGCCGGACCGTTCGGGCTTGCCCGGCGCGCCACCGACGGCGAGCGGCTGCCGGAGATCCTGCCCGGTGACAGCTACCGGACCAGCGTGCGGATGACCGGTGTGCCACCGCTGCTGCGCCTCGGGGCCACCCTCACCGTCGAGCCGGCCGCCGTCACCGACGAGGTGCTCGACCCGGCACCGGCGACCACCACCCGGGAGGTCGGCCTCTGGGCGGTGCCCTGGTCTCAACTCGCGATTCTGCTGCTCGCCACGACCACCGTCGCGCTGGCCGTCGCCCGGCGACGCCGTCGGCGACGCCGGGACGCCCAGGAACTCGCACGCGCGGTGGCCGAGGCCCGCGAGCAGGGCCGGGCCGAGGCCGCCGGCAGAGCGAACGCCGGCCCGCCCGCCGGCTCCAACGACTGATTCACGGGAGAAGGAAGAACCAGATGATTGCCGTACGCCGGGCAGCCGCTGCCCGCGACGCGACAGCCGCACGTCGGATCGCCGCCGTCGCCGCGGTGCTGGCCCTCGCCGCTGTCGCGGCCACACCGACGCCGGTCCAGGCCACCGAACCGGGGGGCTCACCGGAGACCGGCCAGGCCACACCCCACGACGCCGCCGGTACCGACCTGATGTCGGTCGCGCTCCGCGACGACCAGTTAGACCTGGAGGTACGCGAGGTCCCCGCCGGGCGCCGGACGGCACCGGTAGCGGGCGGAACAGACCCGTCCATGGTCGTCTTCGGGCCGGACGACGGAACCTCGGTGCGCGTGCCTGACTTGGCCGCGTTCCGCTTTCTCGGCCCGCCGGGGCGGGCGATGTGGGCGCTGACCGCCGGCGACACGGAGTTCGCCTCGCTGGACACCACCAGGGTGAGCCGCAAGCGGATCCGCGACGACAGGATTCGGCTGTCGCTTGACGAGGTGGACGGGCCGGGAGGCTTCGCCGCGTACACCCTGAGCGGTCTGGGCGAGCCGGCGCCGCTGTTCGGCACCCTGGAGGACATGCCGCGCGCCAGCGACGTACCGGCCGCGACCCGTACCGGCGGGTTGGTGTGGCTCTTCGACGCGGCGGGGGAGTACCGCCTGACCGTGACCGCCGCGACCACCCTCGCCAGCGGCCAACGGGCGAGCGCGCAGGCCATGTACCGGGTGCTGGTGCCGGAGGTCGGCAGCCCGGCGCAGGTTCCGCTCCCGGCGCCGGCACCGCCGGCCACGCCTGAGGTGGCAGGACGCGCCGCGCCGAACGCCGCTCCGATGACGCCCGTCGAGGACGGACGCAACACGGCTGCCCGACCCCCGGCACCGCTGGTCGCGGCGACGCCGAAGACCACGGCAGGCGCCGGCCGGGTGGTGATCGACGATGGGCACATCGACATGGGGCCGCAACTGAACGGGACCGACTGGACGATCCGGATCAAGGACGACACGGTCACCCCGGCCGTGTGGCGGAACCTCGCCGACGTGGTGCTGCACGTCAAGGACAACGCCAGGACCAGCGTGCCGCAGGGCGCTGACTTCCTGGGGAAGCCGGGGGACCAGGTGTGGCTGTTGCCCCAGGCGCAGCGGTCCGGGATCGTCTGGCCGGGGTGGAACACGCAGCATCCGAGCGTCGTCTCCGGCACCCGTGGCCCGGTCACGTGGAGTTTCAAGGGGGCCAGCGGGCCGGGCAGGTTCACTCTCTTCCTCACCGGGTCCTTCGGCTCGGCCGAGGTGCTCTTCGACTCGGCCGAGAGCCTGCCGCAGCGGCTGGAGATCCCGGCCAACACCCACGCGCACGGCAACTGGGCGTTCAGCCGATCGGGCATCTACCGGCTCGCCTTCGAGATGACCGGCACCACCACGGCGGGCACCCGGGTAACGGACACGAAGACCCTGACCTTCGCGGTCGGCGACGGGACCGATCCGAGCACCGGGTTCGGGCCGGGTGCGGGCGGCGGTGCCGGCAACGGTGGTGACGGCAGCGGCGGTGACAACTCCGGTGGTGGTGGCAGGCTGCCACGTACCGGAATGTCCTGGCACCTGCCCGCCGCCGGCGTGCTGCTGGTCGCCGTCGGGGCCTTCGTGCTGGTTTCGCTACGTACTCGGCGACCGCGTCACTGACCATCCGCCACGACAACCGCGGCGCGCACCGACTTCGGTCGGTGCGCGCCGCGCTGCTGGTGGATTTTGTACTCAGGAGGTCGTGCCGAGCACGGTGGGACGGGGCCGCCGGGTCAGCTCGACTGCTGAGGTCTGCGGCGGGCGTACTTGTTGCGGAACTTCTCGACCCGGCCGGCGGTGTCGAGCAGGCGTTGCTTGCCGGTCCAGAAGGGGTGGCTGGCCGAGGAGATCTGGACGTCGATGACGGGGTAGGTGTTCCCGTCGGTCCATTCGATGGTCTGGTCGCTGGTGGCGGTGGAGCGGGTGAGGAAGGCGAAGTCGGCGCCCTTGTCGCGGTAGACGACGGGGCGGTAGGCGGGATGGATGTCGGGTTTCACGCTGGTTCTCCTCGGGTCGGATGCGGCGTCAGTTCGGTGAGCGGGAAGCAACCTGCGAACGGGTCGGGATAGGCGCGCCAGGTCTGCTCGCCGTCGGCGAGTTCGGCGTCGGTGAGCAGGCAGCCGGCGAGGGTGCGGTGCAGGTCGGCCGGGTCGAGGTCCAGGCCGATGAAGACGAGGTGCTGGTGGCGGTCGCCGTAGTACGGATCCCAGTCCAGGGCGGCGGCGAGTCGGCGATGGTCGGACGCCTCAGCCCAGTGGGAATCGGGGAGGAAGGTCAGCCAACGGCCCAGCGAACCGAGGCTGAGGCCGCCACCGGCGAAGTCCCAGGCGATGACCGTCTCCGGCTGGCTGGCGAGCCACAGATGCCCGCGGGAGCGGACCACCTCGGCGTTGACCTCTTCGAGGACGTCGTGCAGTCGCTGGGGGTGGAACGGGCGACGGGCCCGGAAGACCAGCGAGACCACACCGCAGTCGGGGTGCGGCTCGTGTACCCCGAGGACGTGACCCTCCAGACCGCGTACCAGCACGCCGGGGGTCTCGGGGCGATGCCGGTGGGTGCGACGCAGCCGACGGGTCAGCGCCTGCGCGTCGACGATGTCGCCGTCGACGTGGACCTGGGTCGCCCAGGGGGTGATCCGTTCGAGCAGCACCGCCAGGCGGCTCGTGTCGTGGTCGCCGTCGCGGGACCCGCCCCACAGGACGAGGGTGTCGGCGTACTCGATCTGGCGGACGATGACGTCGGCGAGGGACCGGTCATCGTCGTCGGCGGCGTGGATACCGCGGGACCGGAGGTCGTCGGTGCTGGCGAGCCCGTCGAGCAGATGCTCGGCGTCGACCACGGTGACGTACGAGTCGACGTGCAGCAGCTCGGTGACGGGTGCGCCGTCGACGAGGCAGTACGCGCAGGCGGCGGCGACGGCCTCGGGCTCGACCACCTCGGGCAGCATCAGCACCAGGTCCCGGTCGGGGTGCGCGCGGGCGAGCCGGGCGAGGGTGGGCAGCACGTCCTCGCGCAAGGTGCAGGAAACGCAGCCGTGGGCCAGCGAGATCCGTTCGTCCTCCAGCACCCGGGAGCTGTCGCGGACCACCCGGTGCACGCCGCCGGCGCGTACGTCGGCGAGGTCGTGCCGGACCAGTAGCAGTGCCGGATCGGCGGCGAGCAGGGCCCGGGCGACGGCGTAGGTCGCCCCGGGCCAGAAGCCGCTGAGCACGGTCAATGACGGGCGGACGCGGGCCGCCGCGGTGTCGCTGCCGGCCGGTGCGAGTGATGACGTCGACATCGCAACCCTCTCGACGGTAGTTGAAAACGGTTGTCATTATAGGCAGGCGGTCACCCGGCCGTGACGGGCGGGGCTCGCGGCGGCATCGCATCGGTCCTGCAACAATGAAAACCATTGTCGATAATTTCGAGGAGAGAGTCGTGTCCCGACGCTGTGACGTCACCGGCGCGAAGCCGAGCTTCGGCAACGCCGTGTCCCACTCCCACCGGCGCACCCGCCGACGGTGGAACCCGAACCTGCAGAGCCACCGCTACTGGCTGCCCACGGAGCGCAGATGGGTCCGGCTGAACCTGACGGCCAAGGCGTTGAAGACGGTGGACCGTAAAGGCATCGAGAAGGTCGTGGCGGAGCTGCGTGCCCGTGGGGTGTCGGTCTGATGGCCCGGCAGACCGACGTACGCCCGATCGTGCGGCTACGCAGCACCGCCGGCACCGGCTACACGTACGTGACCCGGAAGAACCGTCGTAACGACCCGGATCGGCTGACGCTGCGCAAGTACGACCCGATCGTGCGCCGGCACGTCGAGTTCCGGGAGGCACGCTGACATGGCACGCAGGAGTCTGAGCAACCGGCAGGCCCGGCGGGCCGAACTCGTCGCGCGGCACGCCGACCACCGGGCCGAGTTGAAGCGGATCATCGCCCACCCGGACACCGAACCCGGCCACCGTGAGCAGGCGGTACGCCACCTCGCGCGGCTGCCCCGCGACTCCAGCCCGGTGCGGCTGCGGAACCGGGACATGGTCGACGGACGGCCCCGGGGCGTACTGTCCCGGTTCGGCCTGTCCCGGGTGCGCTTCCGGGAGATGGCCCTGCGCGGCGAGCTACCCGGCGTCCGTAAGGCCTCGTGGTGAGCACGCCGAGCAGTGCCCCCGCCAGGCACTCTCAGCGTTCCCTCAGCATTCCGATGACCACCCGGCTGTTCCGGACGTTTACTCTTGTAGCGCGCGTTGACGTGCCACGACCCCCCTAGGGAGGCCAGACAGTGAAGACCTCGAACCCGGTGCTCGCCCGGCTCGGTCAGGCGGCCGAGCGGGAGCGGGCCGCCGGGTACGCCCCGACCGGGCCGTACGGACAGCCCGGCTACCCCCAGCAGTACCCGCCGCAGGCCGGCTACCCCGGCGCGCCGGGCTTCCCGTCCGCCCCGCCGGCGGTCACCCCCATGTCGATCGACGACGTGGTGGTCAAGACGGTCACGCTCCTGGCCATCCTCGGCGTCGCCGCCGCGGCGGCGTGGGCGCTGGTGCCCGACGCGCTGCTCGGCGTCGCCTGGATCGGTGCCGCCGTCGTCGGCCTGGTGCTCGGCCTGATCATCTCGTTCTCCCGGATGGCGAACCCGGCGCTCGTCGTCGCGTACGCCGTCGTCCAGGGCGTCCTCGTCGGAGCGGTCAGCAAGTTCTTCGAGTCGCTGTACGACGGCATCGTCATCCAGGCGGTGACCGCCACCTTCGGCGTCTTCTTCGTGATGGCCATGCTCTACAAGGCGCGGGTCATCCGGGCGACGCCGAAGTTCGTCAAGGGCATGATCGCGGTGATGGCGGGCCTGTTCGCCGTCATGCTGATCAACCTGGTGCTCGCCATGTTCAACGTCAACACCGGCCTGCGCGACGGCAGCCCGCTGGCCATCGGGTTCAGCATCGTCTGCATCGTGGTCGCCTCGCTGAGCTTCGTGCTCAGCTTCAAGGAGGTCGAGGACGGCGTCCGGATGGGCCTGCCGCAGCGCTACTCCTGGGTCGCCGCCTTCGGCATCCTGGTCAGCCTGATCTGGCTCTACATCGAGATGCTGCGTCTGCTGAGCTACTTCCAGGGCGACGACTGACCCGCTGCCCAGCCACACCGACCGGCGCCCGCCCCACCCGGGGCGGGCGCCGTCGTCTCTCCCCCACCCCCGCCCCGCCTACGTCGATCATGCAGTTGTGGTCGTGGCATAACGGACCGAAGGGGTGTTTCGGCGACCAAAAGTGCATGATCGGCAGGCTTGGGGGCGGGGTGCGTAGAGTGCGGGGGGTGGTGGGTGTCGGGGGTAGAGGCGAGCGGGGGGCGGAGGTTGTGCGGGGGGTGGAGCTGTTGGTGCGGCAGGTGAGCCACTGGCAGCAGCCACGGTGGTCGGCCGCGGCGTCGGTCGGCAACGTGTCCCGGGCGGACCTGGTGCACCGGCTGGTGCAGGAGATCGCCAACCTCGCCGCGGACGCGGAGGGGCAGCCACGGCGGACCGTACCCCGGCTCGACAACGACCTCGCCCTGCCCGACCAGCTCCGGGTGGTCACCGCCGACCTGGTCGCCGCGAACGCGAGTGAGGAGGCCCTGGCCCGGGCCGCCACCGAGGTGGCCGCGACCCGGACCGCGCTCTGATCGGGGTTGACCTCGCGACTCCCTCGCCGCAACCCCCTCGGTACGTCAGCTCAGGCGTTCGACGATCATCGCCATGCCCTGCCCGCCGCCGACGCACATGGTCTCCAGGCCGATGGTCCCGTCGTGCCACTGGAGGGCGTTGAGCAGGGTGCCGGTGATCCGGGCACCGGTCATCCCGAAGGGGTGACCGACGGCGATCGCGCCACCCATCACGTTCAGCTTCTCCTCTGGGATGCCGAGCTGGCGGTACGACGGGATCACCTGGGCGGCGAACGCCTCGTTGATCTCGACCAGGTCGACGTCGTCGATGGTCATGCCGGCCCGTGCGAGGGCCTGCCGGCTCGCCTCCACCGGGCCGAGGCCCATGATCTCCGGCGACAACGCGGTGACGCCGGTGGAGACGATCCGCGCCAGCGGGGTGATGCCCAGCTCCTCGGCCCGCTGGGCACTCATCACGACCACCGCGGCGGCCCCGTCGTTCAGCGGGCAGCAGTTGCCGGCGGTGATCCGGCCGTCCGGACGGAAGACCGGCTTGAGCTCGGCGACCGCCTCCAGGGTCACCCCGGCCCGAGGGCCGTCGTCGGTGCTGACCACCGTGCCGTCCGGGGTGGTGACCGGGGTGATCTCCCGGGCCCAGAAGCCGTCGGCGATCGCCTTCTCGGCCAGGTTCTGGCTGCGTACCCCGAAGGCGTCCATGTCCGCTCGGGTGACATCGTGCACCTGGGCCAGGTTCTCGGCGGTCTGCCCCATGGCCAGGTAGACGTCGGGCAACGCGTCCTTCTCCCGTGGGTCGGTCCAGACCGGTGCGCCGGCCTCGGCGCGCTCCCTGGACCGCTCGCGCGCCTGCGCGAAGCGGGGGTTCTCCCAGCCGCCCAGCAGCGCCTGCGCCTCCGGCGGCAGGCCGTCGGAGCTGCCGCGCGCGTACCGGGAGACCATCTCGACACCGGCGGAGACGAAGACGTCGCCCTCGCCTGCGCGGATCGCGTGCATCGCCATCCGCGTCGTCTGCAACGAGGAGGCGCAGTAGCGGGTGAGGGTGGCGCCGGGCAGGCCGTCGAGGCCCATCAGCACGGCGACCACGCGGGCCATGTTGAAGCCCTGCTCGCCGCCGGGCAGACCGCACCCGAGATAGAGATCGTCGATCTGTCGTGGGTCGAGCTGCGGCACCTTGTCCAGGGCGGCCTGCACGATGGTGGCGGCCAGGTCATCCGGGCGGACCTCGCGTAGGGACCCCTTGTGGGCCCGGCCGATGGGGGAGCGGGCGGTGGCGACGATGACGGCGTCGCGGGACGACTCAATCGGCATACGGTCA
Source organism: Micromonospora aridisoli (assembly GCF_056150025.1). Taxonomy (NCBI): domain Bacteria; kingdom Bacillati; phylum Actinomycetota; class Actinomycetes; order Micromonosporales; family Micromonosporaceae; genus Micromonospora; species Micromonospora aridisoli. The sequence continues at coordinate 230,989 of NZ_JAXCFK010000006.1, forward strand.
CGTTAACTCGCCAGTAACTTGCGGCGGAAGTTTTCCGGCGGCCGGAAATGTCACCCCGCGCGCCCGTGATGCGCGAGACCGGTCAGCGGCGCGGGGTGACGGCCGCCGCGGCGACCACCGCGGGTAGCAGGGCGTGCGCCCAGACGCGGTAACCGTCGGCGGAGGGGTGGTAGCCGTCGTGGCAGAACGTGCCGGCGTCGGCCCGGAACACCGGGCCCGTCTCGGTGGCCAGATCGACCACCGACCCGCCGGCGTCGAGCACCGCGCCGGTCTGGGCCCGGGCGACGCGCCGCCCCATCCACCCGACGATCTGCCGCAGGGGCGATGCGATCGCGCGTACGGCGCCGAGGTCCGGGCAGGTGCCGACCACCACCTCGACGCCGGCCTGACGCAGCCGGTGCACGGCCGCACCGAGGTAGGCGGCCGCTTCAGTCGGGCGGCGCATGCTGGTGACGTCGTTGGCCCCGACCAGGACGACCGCCACGTCCGGCCGTTCGCCGAGCAGCGCCCGGGCCACCTGGGTGGCCAGGTCGGTGGAGCGCGAACCGGAGACGCCGACGCTGGACAGGTGTACCCGCCGCCCGCCCGGACCTTCGGCGAGCAACTCCGCCAGCTGCCCGCCGATGGTGTCGCCGAGCCGGTCCACTCCGACGCCGAGGGCGGAGGAGTCACCGAGCAGCACCAGGCGCAGCGGCGGGGCGTCGGCCCGACCGACGGTCGCCCGCAGGGCCAGGCCGAGTTCCGGCTGGGCGTAGCGGCGGTTGCGTGCCACCACGGCCTCACCGGCGAGCACCGCGGCCCCGCCGACCGCACCGGCGAGCAGGGAGAAGGCGGCGGTGCGAGCCACTCGCGCGGCGACCCGGGCACCGGGCGGCAGGCCGGTCATGGCGCCACCCTCGGGCCGGCACCGGGGCCGTGCCGGCCCCTGATCCGCTCGGTCATGAGAATCCTTCCACTGCGGGTGAGTCGGCGGTGGCGGCTGGCTGCGGCGCCGCACCGACGCCGAAGAATCCCCGCCGTCGCAGCTGCGCCCAACGGCCGGCCGGGCCGTTCTCGCTGCCACGGACCTGCGTTCCGCTGACCTCCGTCCCCGGGTGCCGAGCCGCCTCCTGTGCGGCCTTAGGCAACGACCGTACGCCTTCCAGGCGCGTTGGCGAAGGCCTGCGTTCGGCACCGTGCCCGAGGGCGGAGAGCACCGTCGGCAACAGGGCGGCGGCAGCCACCGCGTACCCGTCGGCGGAGGGGTGGAACCGGTCCCAGGCGAACATCCTCCCCGGCTCGGCGGTGAATCGGGGGCCGAGCAGGTCGCCCAGGGACACCGTCCAACCGCCGGCTGAGACCACCGCGACCGTCTGCGCCGCGGCGAGCTGCCGACTCCATCGACGGGCCAGCCAGCGCAGCGGCGGCTGGATGGGTTGGATCGCCCCCAGGTCCGGGCAGGTCCCGACGACCACCTCGGCACCGGCCGCCCGCAGGGCCCGGACCCCCTCGACGAGATAGCGTACGGCGAGGGCTGGGGGCGTACGGTTGGTGACGTCGTTGCCGCCGATGAGGATGACCGCGACATCGGGGTCGCACTCCAGAGCCGCCTCGACCTGATACTTCAGCCCGGCCGAGATGGCACCCACCACCGCGAAGCGGTGCAGCCGAACGGGACGCTGGAGCCGTCGGGACAGGCCGGTGGCCAACAGCGCGCCCGGCGTCTCACGGCGTCGATGCACCCCGTAGCCGGCCGCCGACGAGTCGCCGAGAATGACCATGGTGATCGCGGGGCCCGGGAACTTCGCGCCGTAGATGCCGTCGCAGCGTGGCGGTGGCGCCTCGGCCATCGGAATGGTGCGCCTGGCCTGCCGGGCCTGACCGAGGAGCACCCCGGTCGTCGCCGCCGCGGCCGCCACCGTGGCGCCAGTGCCGATGGCGGCCAGCCGGGCCACCCGCAGGGCACGGTGCCAGCGCGGACGATCCGGTACGACGGAACCAGCGACCCCCATAACGTGACACTAGCGCGCCTGTCCGACGCCCTGCTGTCGTCGTCACGGCGCTCGGGTGCCTGGAAGACGACCGCGTTGGGTACTTGAATGGACGATGTTGCGGCGGGTCGTCACGCTGCACGTGGAGAGGAGCACGACGATGGCTAAGACGTTGAAGCGAGGTGCCGCGTTCGTGGCCCTGGCACGGGCCCTGACCTCCGGCGCCCGCGGCGGGCCGTCGCTCGGCGAGCGGATCGGGGCGCTGCCCAGGATGATCGCGGCCACGGCCCGGGGCCAGTACGACGGTGGGCTGCGGCTGGCCATGATGACGGCGGCCACGGCGTACATCGTCTCGCCGATCGACGCGGTGCCGGAGATGTTCCTCACCGTGTTCGGCCTTATCGACGACGCGGTGATGGTCACCTGGTTGGCCGGTGCGGTGCTCGCCGAGACCGAGCGGTTCCTGGAGTGGGAGGCACGTCGCAGCACCGTGGTCCCCGGCCACGTGGTGCCCTGACCGACGTACCCTGGGCGGGATTCCACCTGATTCACCCGCCCGGCCTGGCGCGCCGGCGCCGGAGCAGAAGGGCACAACGAGGTGCAGTACTACGACAACGTCGTCGAAATGATCGGCAACACCCCGCTGGTACGGCTGCGCAACGTCGCCGAGGGCATCCAGGCGACGGTGCTGGCGAAGGTGGAGTACCTCAACCCCGGCGGGTCGGTGAAGGACCGCATCGCCCTGCGCATGGTGGAGGACGCCGAGGCGGCGGGCATTCTCCGACCCGGTGGCACGATCGTCGAGCCGACCAGCGGCAACACCGGCGTGGGGCTGGCCCTGGTGGCCCAGCTCAAGGGCTACAAGTGTGTCTTCGTCTGCCCGGACAAGGTCAGCCAGGACAAGCAGGACGTGCTGCGGGCGTACGGCGCCGAGGTGGTGGTGTGCCCGACCGCAGTGGCACCGGAGGACCCCCGCTCGTACTACAACGTCTCCGACCGGCTGGCCCGGGAGATCCCCGGCGCGTGGAAGCCCAACCAGTACGCCAACCCGGCGAACCCGCGTTCCCACTACGAGACGACCGGGCCGGAGCTGTGGAAGCAGACCGAGGGACGGATCACCCACTTCGTCGCCGGGGTGGGCACCGGAGGCACGATCTCCGGCATCGGTCGGTACCTGAAGGAGGCCTCCGGCGGCAGCGTCAAGGTCATCGGGGCCGACCCGGAAGGTTCGGTCTACTCCGGCGGTACCGGCCGGCCGTACCTGGTCGAGGGGGTCGGTGAGGACTTCTGGCCGGAGACCTACGACCGGGACGTGGCCGACGAGATCATCGAGGTCTCGGACAAGCAGTCGTTCGAGATGACCCGCCGGCTGGCCCGTGAGGAGGGCCTGCTGGTCGGCGGCTCCTGCGGGATGGCGGCCGTCGCGGCGCTGGAGGTGGCCCGCGCCGCCGGTCCGGACGACGTGGTCGTGGTGCTGCTGCCGGACGGTGGCCGGGGCTATCTCTCCAAGATCTTCAACGACGCCTGGATGGCCCGCTACGGATTCCTCGACAACTCCGGCTCGGAGCCGACCGTCGCGCAGGCACTGGCCAGCAAGCCGGGTGGCCTGCCCGAGCTGGTGCACGTGCACCCCACCGAGACGGTCCGCGACGCCGTGGACTACATGCGGGAGTACGGCGTCTCGCAGCTGCCCGTGCTCAAGGCGGAGCCGCCGGTGGTGACCGGCGAGGTGGCCGGCTCGATCGCGGAGAAGGACCTGCTCGACGCCCTCTTCACCGGCCAGGCGCAGCTGCACGACACGATCGAGCGGCACATGGCGCCGCCGCTGCCGATGGTCGGCGGCGGCCAGCCGGTCAGCGACGCGGTGCACCTGCTGGAGAAGTCCGACGCCGCCCTGGTGCTGATCGACGGCAAGCCCAAGGGCGTACTCACCCGCCAAGACCTGCTGGCCCACCTCGGCGCCCGCTGACATGTAAGGAAGGGCCCCTTCTTAACGCCTCATGCATAGCAAGGGCCCCCTTTTAACACTCGATCTTGCGGCTGCGCGGCCGAGTGTTAAAAGGGGGCCCTTCCTCTACCGCAGGCGTTAATAGGGGGCCCTTCCTTACACCTGGCGGGCGTAGCGAAGCTGGGGGGTTTGGGTCGTGCCGATGGTGTCGTGGCGGGTCCGGCCCGTCGGGTGCCAGCCGCCGCGTTCGTAGAAGCGGCGGGCGTGGGTGTTGTCGCGCAGTACCCAGAGGACCGCGCGACGCCAGCCGCGGGCACGCATGTCGGCCAGCGCGTCGACCATCAGCGCCCGGCCGATACCCCGACCACGCTCGGCCGGTTCCAGGTGGATCGCGTTGAGCAGGCCGGTCGCCGGGTCGCCCTCGTCGTCGGGGCCCAGGTAGCTGAAGCCGGCGAGCGTGCCGTCCCGCTCCGCCACGATCATCCGGTGGTCGGCCCTTTCCCAGGCCCACCGCTGCGCCCAGTACTCGCCCATGGCCTCGGGAGTCGGGTCGGCCAACGCCTCCGGTGACAGGAACGACGAGTACGCGGCGACCCGGGAACGCTGGTGGAGTCGCCCCACCGCCAGCAGATCGTCAGCGGTTGCGGCACGCAGCGTGACAGTCACTCGACCGAGGGTACCCGCCGGGGCGGAACCTGAACCGTGGTCAGATCGGCGGCGATCACCAGGTCGCCGTCGAAGTGGACGCGGGCCTCCTCGGCGAAGCGGGCCGGATCGGCGTACCGCTGGGAGAAGTGGGTGAGCACGAGCCGGCGTACCCCCGACTCGGCCGCCACCCGCGCGGCCTGGCCGGCGGTGAGGTGCCCGACCTCGGCGGCGAGTGCGGCCTCCGACTCCAGGAACGTCGACTCGATCACCAGCAGGTCGGCGTGCTCGGCCAGCGCGTACACCCCGTCGCAGAGGCCGGTGTCCATCACGAAGGCGAACCGCTGTCCCGGGCGGGGCACGCTCACCTCCTCCCGGGTGACGCGCCGCCCGTCGAGGTCGAGGTGGCCGCTGCGTTGCAGCTCACCGACCGCCGGCCCGACGATGCCGTACGCGGCCAGCTTCTCCGGCAGCATCCGGCACCCGTCCGGCTCCAGCAGTCGATAGCCGTACGTCTCGATGGGGTGCCGCAGCCTGCGGGCCTCCAGCGTCCCGCAGCGCAGCGCGACCCGCTGCCCGTCCGACTCGATCGGTGCCACGGCCAGATCGGCGGTCTCGTGGAAGGAACTGGCGTGCCGCAGCCGGGCGAAGTAGTCGGCACCTGCGGCCGGAAAGTGCACCGCCACCGGGTGCGGCACCCGGTCCAGCGACAGCCGCTGGATGGTGCCGGGCAGACCGAGGCAGTGGTCGCCGTGGAAGTGGGTGACGCAGATCCGGGTGAGGTCGGTGGCGGTGACCGTGGTGTGCAGCAGTTGGCGCTGGCTGCCCTCGCCCGGGTCGAAGAGGATCACCTCGTCGTCCCAGCGCAGCACGTACCCGTTGTGGTTGCGCTCCCGGGTCGGTGCCTGGCTCGCCGTGCCGAGCACCACCAGCTCGCGCATGGACACGGCCGCCTCCGGGAGAGATGAAGCGACCCCCGGGGCTTCCACGCTCACGCGCGGGCCGACTGGACTGGGCCGGCACCCCGGGGGTCGGGTGGCTGTCGTGGTTTCGCCGCACCGCTGCCACACGGTCTCGACGACTCTTACCGTGCCCGCCCCGAGGGACGGGCTGTCACTGTCGAGGACAGCGGCTAGCGGACAGCCACCTCACGAGTCCGATTGCTATACAAGTCTGGACCACCTCCTTTCCCGTGTACCGCCACGCTATCCAGCGTCCGGCCCACCGGCAACGGATTTCGATCACAGTGCGAGGGCGTACCGGCTCAGGAACGCTCTCAGGCACCCTGGGCGATGCCGATGGGGCCCTCGCGGGGGCCGTCCGAGCTGGCCGGCTGCACCGCCAGTGACGGGAAGTCGGCCAGGTCGCCCTCTGGTTCGGCGTCCCATTCGGGGAAGACCAGGTCGCTCTGCAGGTAGAGGCAGAGCAACTGGGTCAGCTGGCGCAGCCCGTCGAGGTGGGTGCGCTCGTGGCCGTGGGTGGCGTCGACGCCGAAGCCGAGCAGGGCGACCCGGGCGTGCGCGCCCGCCTCCACCGCCGCCGCCACGTCCGAGCGGTAGTAGTCGAAGACGTCCCGGACGAGATCCACGTCGTGCTCCCGGGCGATCGCCGCCAGGTTCCGGGTGAGGTGGTAGTCGAACGGCCCCACGCCGTCGCCCATCGCCAGGGTGGCGGCGTTCTCCCGGGACTGCTGCCCGGGGGCGACCACCGCCGCGTCCACCGAGACGATCTCGGCCACGTCCGGGTCGAGTCCGTGCGACGCGCCGTGGCCGATCTCCTCGGTCACGGTGACCAGCAGGTGTGCGGTCACGGCGGGCTTCACGCCGGCGTCGACCATCGCCTTCATGGCGGTGAGCACCGCGGCCACGCCGGCCTTGTCGTCCAGGTGCCGGGACTTGACGTAGCCGCTGGGGGTGACCGTCGGGTTCGGCAGGAACGCCACGAAGTCGCCCGCGTCGATGCCGAGCGCCCGCAGGCCGGCGATGTCCTCCACCGGCTCGTCGACGCGTACCTCCACCTGCTCCCAGCCGATGCCCTGCAGGTCGACCGCCTCGTTGTAGCGGTGTCCGCTGGCCTTGAGCGGAAGCACCTGACCGGTGACCACCCGGTCCAGGTCGTCGGTGAAGATCCGTACGTGGGCACCCTCGGCGAACCGGGCGCTGTGCGTACCGATCGGCTTCAGCTCCAGCCGGCCGTTCTCCTTGAGCCGCTTGACCATCCCGCCGATGGTGTCGGTGTGTACCACGATGGCCCGGTCCGCGCCGGTCTCGCGGGGGCCCGGCAGGCAGGCGCTGAGCGCACCGCGACGGGTCAGCGTCGACGGGATGCCGAGCGCCGAGAGCCGCTCGCCCACGTACTGCTGGACATGATCGGTGCGTCCCGACGGGCTCGGGATATCGAGCAGCTCGACCAGCACCTGACGCAGATAGTCCAGGTCGATGGGGAGCGGAGTGGTCTTGCGTACGGTCATGCCCCAGATGGTGCCGCACCCGCCGGGGTCCACAGCCGCTGCGGTGCCCGAGTCCCGGGAAAGAGCAGATCCACGAAGCGTTCGGCGGTGGGCTGCGGTTCGTGGTTGGCCAGTCCCGGCCGCTCGTTGGCCTCGATGAAGACGTGCTCGGGCTGGTCGGGCGCCGGCACCAGCAGGTCCAGGCCGGTGACCGGGATGTCGATGGCACGGCTGGCGGCCACGCACGCCTCGGCGATCTCCGGGTGCAGCTCGCCGGTCACGTCGTGGATGGTGCCGCCGGTGTGCAGGTTCGCGGTCCGCCGCACGGCCAGCACCTGCCCCTCGGGCAGTACGTCGTGCAGTTCGTGACCGGCCTCGGCAACCACGTCCCGGGTCATGTCGTCCAGCGGGATGCGGGACTCGCCACCGGTGGCGGCGGCCCGACGGCGGCTCTGCCGCTCGATCAGTTCGGCGATGTCGTGGACGCCGTCACCGGTGATGGCGGCGGGCCGGCGTACGGCGGCCGCCACCACCTCATGATCGATCATGACCACCCGCAGGTCCTCGCCGGTGCACAGCTCCTCCAGCAGCACCTCGGGGCAGTACCGGGCGGCCAGCTCGACGGCGGCGGCCAGCGCCTCGGGGGTGCGTACGCCGACGGTGATGCCGTTGCCCTGCTCGCCCCGGGCCGGCTTGACCACCAGCTGGCCCACCTCGGCCAGGAACTCGGCGTCGGCGGCGTCGCCGGAGGCGGTGCGTCCGCGCGGCACCGACAGTCCGGCCTCGGTCAGGATCCGCCGGGTGACCCGCTTGTCGTCGCAGCGGCTCATCGCCACCGCCGAGGTCAGCTCGGACAGCGACTCGCGGGTGAGGATGGTCCGGCCGCCGCTGGTCAGCCGCAGCTCACCCCACTCCGGGTCGGTCACCTCCACCCGGATGCCCCGCCGCATCGCCTCGTCGGCGACGATCTTCGCGTACGGGTTGAGCCCGTCGTAGCCGACCGGCATGGCCGGCAGGAACAACCGCTCGTTGATCGGGTTCTTCCGCTTCACGCAGAGCGTGGCGGTGCGGTAGAAGCCGAGCCGCTCGTAGAGCCGGATCGCTCCGGCGTTCTCGGCGAGCACGGACAGGTCGACGTACGCCCGTCCGCGGGCGACCAGCCGGGCGGCCAGCTCGGTGATCAGCGCCTGCCCGGTCCCGGGCGGGGCCTGGTTGAAGTCGACGGTCAGGCACCACAGGCTGGCGCCGTTGTCCGGGTCGTCGAAGACCGCCACATGGTCGATGCCGGTGATCGTCCCGACGATCTCGCCGGTCGCCGCCTCCGCCACCAGGTGCAGGAAACGGTCGGTGGCGGCGTTGTCGACCAGCACCTCGACCGGGGCGGTGACCATGCCGTTGGCGGCGTAGATCCGGTTGACGGCGTCGGCGTCGGCGGCGTCGCGCAGCCGACGGATGCGCACCCCGGGCAGCTCGGCACGACCGTCGAGCGGTGCCGGCGTCTCGGCGGTACCGGCCTCCTCGGAGGTGCCGGCGCCGGGACGGGGCCCGCGACGGTCCCCGCCCAGCGGCAACCGGTAGGTCAGCGACGGGTCGATGAACAACTCGTCGGGAAGCCGGGAGACCAGCACGTGCGGATCCCGCAGGTAGATGCAGATGTCCCGGGCACCGGCCGCTTCGGAACGCAGCACGTCGGCGACTGCCGACTGGTCGGCGTAGGTCTGGCCGAAGACCAGCCGCCCCCAACCGCAGTCGAGGACGACACCGGCCTCGGCGGCCGGTGGTTCGCCGTCGCCGGCCGGGTCCGCGCCCGTGGCGACCGGATCACCCCCCGGCCCGACCCGCTCGTACCGCCGTCCGGTGCCGCGGCCACGATCTGTCCGGGCCACCCCGGTGGCCAGGCTGCCGGTCACGGTCAGTCGATTCCGTGGCTCTGGAGCCACATTTCCAGGAGTCCGAGTTGCCACAGCTTGTTTCCGTTCAACGGGGTCAGTTCGGCGTTGGGAGCGTCGAGCAGGGCGTTGACGTAATCGGTGCGGAACAGGTCGCGGCGGCGGGCCTGCGGCGCGTGCAGCGCGTCGCGTACCCGGTCGAGGAGTTTGCCTTCCAGGTGCGTGAGGCCCGGCACCGGGAAGTAGCCCTTCGGCCGGTCGATGACCTCGTGTGGCAGCACCCGGCGGCCGATCTCCTTGAGCACCCCCTTGCCGCCCTGGGCGAGCTTCAGCTCGGGCGGGCAGGCGGCGGCCAGTTCCACGAACTCGTGATCCAGGAACGGCACCCGGGCCTCCAACCCGTGCGCCATGGTCATGTTGTCGACCCGTTTGACCGGGTCGTCGGTCAGCATGATCTGCGTGTCGATGCGCAGTCCGGCGTCGACGGCGGTCTGCGCGCCGGGCCGCGCCAGGTGCGCGGCGACGAATTCCCGGGCCGGGTCGCCGTCGGCGAGCCAGTCGGGGTTGAGCACCCGGGCCAGGCCGGCGCCGTCGCGGTCGAAGAAGGCCCGGGCGTACGTGTCGAGGGCCTGCTCCCGGCCGACCTGCGCCAGTGGTGGATACCAGTGGTAGCCGCCGAGGATCTCGTCGGCGCCCTGACCGGACTGCACCACCTTGACGTGCCGCGACACCTCCTGGCTGAGCAGGTAGAACGCGACGCAGTCGTGGCTGACCATGGGTTCGCTCATGGCCGCGACGGCGGCTTCCAGCGGCGGGACCAGATCCTGTGCGGCCACCCGGATCTGGTGGTGGTCGGTGTCGAAGGTCTTGGCCACCACGTCGGAGTAGCGGAACTCGTCACCCTCCCGGCCGCCGACGGCGTCGAAGCCGATGGAGAAGGTGGAGAGCCCGCGCTGCCCCTCCCCGGCCAGCAGGGCGACCACCAGGCTGGAGTCCAGGCCACCGGAGAGCAGCACACCGACCGGTACGTCGGCGACCATCCGTCGGCGTACGGCGGTGGTCAGCGACTCGTGCAGCGCGTCCTGCCACTCCCGCTCGGACCACCCGCGGTGCTCGTCGCGGCGCAGGAACGGCGGATCCCAGTAGACCCGCTCGTGGCTGCGGCCGTCGGCCTCGTAGACGCGGACGGTGGCTGGCGGCAGCTTGCTGACCCCACGCAGGATGGTGCGCGGCGGCGGCACGATGCTGTGGAAGCTGAGGTAGTGGGCCAACGCGACCGGGTCGATGGTGGTGTCCACCCCACCGGCGGCCAGCAACGCCGGCAGGGTGCTGGCGAAGCGCACCACACCGGGGGACTCGGCGAGGTAGAGCGGCTTGATGCCGAGCCGGTCCCGGGCCAGCACCAGCCGGCCGGTGTCGCGCTCGCTGATCGCCACCGCGAACATGCCGACCAGATGGTCGACGAAGTCGAGCCCCCACTCGGCGTACGCCTTGACGACGACCTCGCTGTCTCCGCTGGAGAAGAAGTGGTGGCCCTTGGCGGCGAGTTCGGCCCGCAGTTCCCGGTAGTTGTAGATGCAACCGTTGAAGACGGCGGTCAGACCGGCGGCCGAGTCGACGATCGGCTGGCTGCTGGCCGCCGACAAGTCGATGATCTTCAGCCGTCGGTGGCCCAGGGCGACCGACCCCTGCGACCACACCCCGCTGCCGTCCGGGCCCCTGTCGCACATGGTGGCGGCCATCCGCTCCACCGCCGCGACGTCGGCACGCGTCGTGTCCCGTCGGAACTCCCCAGCCAGTCCGCACATGTGAGCCCATGCTGCCAGAGGATGTTGCGATTGGCCCGTTGAGACCATGACGGTCGTGTAACAGGATTGCTAGAATCCGCGCCTTCGCGATCAAGTCCGCGTCCTCGCCGCCGTCGGCCGTGGTCGTTTCGGCCGTTATCCGGCCCGCTGCGCTGATGCTCACCGTCGCCTGATGTGACGAACCCCGCAATTCGCCGCTGGGCCTCCGGCCTCTTCTCGGGTGAATCGACGACGGCGGGTGTCGGCGCGGTGATCAACCTCTGGACATGTTTCGATGGCCGAACGGCCCGGTTTCCATAGTGGATATAGGGATGTGTCGAGATTCCCCGGCTCGTACTGTCTGATCGCTCACTGTTACGAACGGGGGAGGATCAGTGCGTAGTCGCATACCCATGCCCAGGTGGCGGAGCCGGAAACCGGTTTCGGCGGTAAGCGGGTCGCGGCTGGTGGCCGCGGGCTTGTCGGTCGTGCTCGCCGCGACCATGGCGGACTGGGTGACGGTCCGGCCGGCAGCGGCGGCCGTCGCGCCGCCACCACCCGCGGCACCCGTCGGGTCGCAGACGCTGGAGCGGCCGGACGAGGCCGCGGCGATCCACACCGCCCGACTGACCGGCAAGAAGGTACGGATCGGCGGCATGACCTCCGAGACGTCGGAGTTCTGGGCGCTGCCCGATGGCCGGGTGGAGGCGGAGGTCCACCTCGGGCCGGTGCGGGTACGCGACGACGACGGCGCCTGGCAGGCGGTCGACTTCGACCTGGCCCGCCAGCCGGACGGTTCGGTCCGGGCGAAGGTGCACCCGCACGACCTGCGGCTCTCCGGCGCGGCCGGACCCGGCGAGCACGACCTCGTCACGGTCGGTCGGGGCGGCGAGCACCTGTCGCTGGGCTGGTCCGGTGAACTCCCCGAGCCGGAGGTGGCGGGTACCCGGGCCACCTATCCGGAGGTCCGTCCGGGGGTCGACCTGGTGGTCGAGTCGACCCGGACCGGTTTCGAGCAGTACCTGGTGGTCAAGCGCCGCGAAGCGGTCGCGCAGGTCCGCAACATCGCACTGCCGCTGCGTGGCAAGGGGCTCAGGGCGGTGGCGGACGGCCGGGGCGGCTTCGACATCCGCGACGCCGACGGTGAGACCGTCGGCGTGTCGCCGGAACCGCTGATGTGGGACGCCCAGATCGACCCGAGGTCCGGTGAGCGACTGCGGCAGGTGAAGGTCGGCAAGCGGATCGGTGCGGCGAAGGGCGGCCGGCTGGCGGTGACGCTGACGCCCGACGAGGCGTGGTTGACCGACAAGGCGACCAGCTTCCCGGTGACGATCGACCCGGCGGTCACGCTCAAGCCCAACTACGACGCCTTCGTCCAGATCGGCTACACCAGCGACCAGTCCGCGGCGACCGAACTGAGGCTCGGCACGTTCGACGGCGGCGCGACGAAGGCCCGCTCGTTCCTCAGCTTCCACAACATGGAGTGGTTGCAGGGCAAGCAGGTCCAGGCGGCGACCTTGTATCTGTGGAACCAGCACTCGTGGTCCTGCACCGCCCGACAGTGGGAGACGTGGCAGACCAACTACGTCACCACCTCCGCCCGCTGGACGAACCAGCCGACGTGGGTCAAGCGGCTGGGTTACACCACCGCGACGAAGGGCTACAACTCCTCCTGCGCCGCCGGCCGGGTCAACGCCTCGGTGACGGGTGCCTTCGCCGATCTGGCCAACGGTGTCACCTGCTGCAGCACCGTCAACATCGGGCTGCGGGCCGCCTCGGAGACGGACAACCTGGGGTGGAAGAAGTTCCACTCGATGGAGGCCGCGAACGACCCGTACGTCTCGCTGACCTACCAGACCCTGCCGACGGTCACGGCGCGGGCGACCGTGCCGGCGCTGCCCTGCGCAACCGGTGCGAGCACGCCGTACGTCAACACCAGGACCCCGCAACTGCGGGCCCAGGTGACCGACGCGGAGGGTTCGCAGGTGCGAACCGAGTTCGAGTGGCTCACCGGTGGCGGCACCCGGATCGGCGGCACCACCGTCGGACCCGGTGCGTCGGGTTCCTGGCTGGCCACCGTGGTACCGGCCGGTGCCTTCGGCGAGGGCGGCACCTACTCCTGGCGGGCGCGCGGCAACGACGGCAACGGCAACGGACCGTGGACCGGCTACTGCGCGATGATCGTGGACACGGTCGCGCCGTCGGCGATGCCGACCGTCTCCTCCACCGCCTACCCGGCGGGTCAGTGGGCCGGTGCGACCGGCACGGCGGGCAGCTTCACCTTCGGCGCGGCCGGGGTGACCGACGTGGCGGCGTACGAGTACGGGTTGAACGTGAACCCGCCGAACCAGACGGTCAACGCGGCGAGCCTGGGCGGCAACGCGACGGTGTCGATCACGCCGACCACGGACGGCCCGCAGACGTTGTACGTGCGCTCGCGGGATCGCGCCGGAAACCAGTCGGCGATCCGCAGCTACACGTTCAACGTCGGATCCGGTGCGGTGACGGCGCCGAAGGAAGGTGACATCACCGCGGCGAAGGTCGCGATCACCGGTGTCGGCCAGGCGGCGGCGACGGGCGTGACGTACCAGTGGCGACGGGGTGACGCCGACGCGTGGGTGAGCATCCCGGCCGGTCACGTCACGGTCGCGGCCGGTGGCGGTGCGGTGACCTGGCCGTTGCCGACCAGCGGCGGTGGCGCCTTCGCCAAGCTCAACTGGGACGTGGAGGCGACCCTCGCGGCGGTCGACGCGGAGTCGATTCCGCGCAACGGCCCGCTGCAACTGCGCGGTACGTTCACCGGCGGCACGGGCGGCACGTCCAGCCCGGTGAAGATCACGTTCGACCGGGACCAGGCGTCGGCCGCCGCCGAGGAGATCGGGCCGGGTTCGGTGAACCTGATCACGGGCAACTACAGCCTCTCCGACACCGACGTCTCGGTGGACTCCTACGGCAGCGACCTGACGGTCACCCGGTCGTACAACACCCGACGGTCGGCGGAGACCGACTCGGCGAACATGTTCGGCCCCGGCTGGGTCTCCGGTGCCATGGTGGAGGAGGCCGAGGCCCCGTACACGTCGCTGACCGTGTACGGCTCGCTGGTCCAGGTCGGGTTGCCCGAAGGGGACACGATCGGCTTCACCAAGCGCACCGCCACCGCGTTCGACCCCGAGATCGGGATGGAGTTCCTGCGGCTGTCGTACGCCAGCGGCACCGACTCGTACTCCCTGCTCGACGAGGACGGCAACAACGTCACCTTCACCCGGGTGGCCGGCACCGCGGCCGGCAAGTACTTCCCGACCTCGGTGATGGTGCCGGGCAGCAACCAGACCACCACGCTGGGCTGGGAGCGGGTCACCGTCGCCGGTAAGGAGGTGGTCCGGCCGGTCCGGATGCTCGCCCCGGTCGCCGACGGCGTCAACTGCGCGACCCTGACCCGGGGCTGCCGCGCGTTGACCTTCACCTACGCCACGGGTACCACCGCCTCCGGCACCGCCGAATCGGGCTGGGGCGACTACACCGGCCGGGTTAAGGAGATCGCCTTCACCGCCTGGGATCCGGACCTGCCGACCCCGGCCATGCGGACCGTGCCGATGGCTCGCTACGCGTACGACAACGCCGGCCGGCTGCGGGCGGTGTGGGACCCGCGGTTGGACTGGAACGACGCCGGCACGGTGCGGCAGTTGCGGGAGACCTACGACTACACCGCCGACGGGATCCTCAGCGCGGTGAAGCCGGTGGCCGAGGAGCCGTGGCAGTTCAGCTACACGACCATCCCGGGTGATCCGGGCGTCGGCCGGCTGCACAAGGTGACCCGCTCCGCGCTGACCGCCGGCACCGCCACGCAGACGGTGGTCTACAAGGTCCCGGTCTCCGGCACGGGTGCACCGTACGACCTGTCACCGGCCCAGACCAGCCGGTGGGCGCAGCCGGAGGCACCCACCGACGCCACCGCCGTGTTCCCGGCCAACCAGGTGCCCACCGGCAACCCGGCCACCGGTGCGCTGCCGTCGTCCTACGAGCGGGCCACCGTCACCTACCTGGACGCCAACGCCCGGGAGGTGAACACCGCGACGCCGGGCGGGCACCTCAACGCCACCTGGTACGACCAGTGGGGCAACACCGTCCGTACCCTGACCGCCGGCAACCGGGCGCGCGCCCTCAACGCCAGCCCGACCGACGACGCGGCGGCCGAGAGCATGCTCGCCCGCAGCCGCTCCACGCTGAACATCTACTCGGCGGACGGGCAGCGACTGACCAGCACCCTCGAACCGGAACACGACGTCATGCTGCCCACCGGCGTGGTGGTGCGGGGACGCAAGCACACCATGAACACCTACGACCAGGGCGCGCCCACCACCGGTGGGCCGTACAACCTGGTCACCAAGCAGGATGTCGGCGTCCGTATGTGGGACGCCGAGGGTCGGGAGAGCGACCACGACATCCAGACCACCACGACCGCGTACGACTGGGGCCTGCGTCAGCCGACCGTGGTGACCGTGGACCCGGGTGGCCTGGCGCACACCGTCCGCACCACCTACGACCCGCTCACCGGCCTGGTCACCGCCACGACCACGCCAGCGGGCGGCACCAGCACCAGCACTCCGGCCACCCGGCGGACGATCTACTACCGGGCCACCTCCGGTTCCGGTCACACCGACTGTGACCTGCGGCCGGAGTGGGCGAACCTGCCCTGCCGGGTGCAGCCCGGTGGGCAGGCCGCCAGCGGACCGGAACTGCCGGCCACGGTGACCACCTACGACATGTTCAACCAGCCTCGGGTGGTCACCGAGAAGACGGGTTCGGCGACGCTCCGGACCATCACCACCAGCTACGACGGTGCCGGTCGGGCCTACGAGACCAGCATCACGGTGGCCGCCGGACTCGGCACCGCCGTACCGATCACCCGGAACGTCTACGAGCCGGCCACCGGCCGCCTGATCCGTACCCAGCAGGTGGTCGGCGGGCTGGCGACCGCGCAGGTGGTGCGGGGCTACGACGGCCTCGGCCGGCAGACGACGTACACCGACGCCGACGGGGTCACCTCCAGCACCACCTACGACCTGCTCGGTCGGGTGGCGACCAGCAACGACGGCAAGGCCACCCGTACCCACACCTACGACGGCGGTGCCGAGCGGCGCGGGCTGCTCACCTCGATCGTCGACTCACAGGCCGGCACCTTCACCGGCAGCTACGACGTCGACGGCGCGCTGACCAGGGAAACCTGGCCGAACGGGGTACAGGTCACCACCGAGACCGACGAGACCGGCACGCAGATCGGCATGACCTACGTCAAGCCCGGCTGCGCCGCGGCGGACTGCACCCTCTACACCGAGTCGGTGGTCGAGTCGGTGCACGGTCAGTGGCGGGAACGGGCCTCGACCCTGTCGGAGCAGAGCTACAGCTACGACCGGGCCGGGCGGCTCACGACGGTCCGGGACACCGTGGGCGGCCAGTGCACCACCCGGTCGTACGGGTTCAGCACCGCGTCGAACCGCAACTCGCTCACCGCGTACGCCCCCGGAGCGGACGGCACCTGCCAGACGACGACGGCGGCGTCCTCCCGGACCTGGACGTACGACACGGCCGACCGGGTCAACAACACCGGCTACAGCTACGACGCTCTGGGCCGGACGACGACGGTGCCGGCCGCCGACAGCGTCAGCTCGTCGAGCGGCAACGTGACGGTCACGTACCACTCGACGGACCTGGTCGACACGATCACCCAGGGTGGTCGGACGACCGACTACACGCTCGACGTGACCGGTGAGCGGATCCGTTCCTGGACCGACAACTCGGGCGGCAGCGCGGCTCAGTCGGTGCACCACTACGACGGCGACGGGGACAGCCCGTCCTGGACGCAGGAGACGCCCGAGCTGTTCACCCGACCGGTCCCCGGCCTGGGCGGGATGGCGGGCATCTTCGACAGCGAGAGCGGGCAGGTCGACTGGCAGATCGCCAACCTGCACGGCGACCTGGTCGCGGCGATCGACGGCGACGACGAAGGGCTCTCCCGGACCAGCGAGACCACCGAGTACGGCACCCCGCGCAACGCCGCAGACATCGGCGGCCAGCGGTACGGCTGGCTCGGCGCCAAGCAGCGGGCGGCGGACAGCGTCTCGGGCATCGTGCTGATGGGAGTGCGCCTCTACAACACCGTCACCGGACGCTTCCTCCAGGTCGACCCGGTGTACGGCGGCAACGCCAACGCCTACGACTACTGCACCGGTGACCCGGTCAACTGTTTCGACCTGGACGGCAAGTGGAGCTGGCGCAAGACCCTGCGCCGAGCCGCCACCATCACCGGCTTCGTCGCGCTGGGCGCGTGCGTCGTGGCCAGTGCCGGTCTCTGCCTCGGAGCGACCGCCCTCGCCGTCGGCGCCAGTGCAGCCTGGAACGGCTACCAGTGGCGGAAGAAGGAGATCTCCGGAAGGAGGGCCTTCGCGAACGTCGGGATCGACGCCATCTCGCTGCGGCTCAGCTCGGTCCGGACCCTGAAAAGAGTCCGGATCAACCGGGCGGTGGGTAAGCACCGGGCATCCGGAGGACGCCACCACCACAAGGTGTTGAAGATCAACAGCGGGGCGCGCGGGGCCTGGCGCGGGTTCAAGAGTGGCCTGCGGCGTCACCCGGTTCGGACCGCGTTCCGGGTCGGTGCCCAGGGCTACTATGGCTATCGCGCGTACAGCAACGGCTGGTAGGGGCAGGGGTTCGACATGGGCACGCACCTCGGGCTGGACGACATCGCGTTGTGGCCTGTCGTGCTGGGTCTGTTCGGCTACTGGGTGTTCCTGCTGGTGCGCGCGATCCGGTGGAGAGCCGTGCCGTGGTATTTGAAGTCCGTGTCCCTGGTGGCGTATCCGTTGGCCATCGCCGCTCTGCTGACACCCCGGTACGAGTACTGGATCGGGTTGCCCGCCCTGGTCCTGATCGTGGTGGGTTTCGTCATGGACGGTCTGTGGCGACGGACCGAGGTCTTCGGCTCGTTCGACGACCCGGCCCGCCGACCGGAAGCCGGACGGCATCGATCGTGACGACCGACTGAGAGCAGTGAACGATGTGGACCCGGCGCTCAGCGCCGGGTCCACAGTCGTTCAGCCCGCGGTACGTGCCACGCCCACCGGGCAGCTCAGCCCGTTCGGGCCGTGGTTGCAGTAGCCGTTCGGGTTCTTGGTCGGGGCGAGGTACTGCTGGTGGTAGTCCTCGGCCAGGTAGTAGTCGCCGAGCCGGGTGATCTCCGTGGTGATCTCGCCCTTGCCGGCCCGGGCCACGATCGGCGCGAACGCCTCCCGGGACGCCTCGGCGGTCGCGAGCTGCTCATCGGTGCTGGCGTAGATCGCGGACCGGTACTGGGTACCCACGTCGTTGCCCTGACGCATGCCCTGGGTCGGGTCGTGGTTCTCCCAGAAGACCTTGAGCAGGTCCTCGTAGCTGATCTTCGCGGGGTCGTACACCACCTCCACCACCTCGGCGTGCCCCGTCATCCCGGAGCAGACCTCCTCGTAGGTCGGGTTCGGCGTGTAACCACCCGCGTAGCCGGCGGAGGTGGTGAAGACTCCGGGCAGGGTCCAGAACAGTCGCTCAGCACCCCAGAAACACCCCATACCGAACACGGCGACCTGGTGCCCCTCGGGGAACGGGCCCTTCAGCGGGGTCCCGAGCACCTCGTGCCGGTCGGCCACCGGCATCGCGATGGGACGGCCGGGCAGGGCCCGGTCGGGTGAGATCATCTCGGCCTTCAAGCGGCGGAGGAACACGGTGGGACTCCTTTCGTACCCTTCCCCGCGTGCAACACCGGCGGATCCCACTTCCTTACCCGCGCCGTGCCCCGTCAGGCCGTCAGTGCCGATCGGACGCGCTCCGCATAGGAGGTGGCCTCCGGATCGTCGGCGTACCGGGTACGTGGCCAGAAGAAGCCGCGTAACCCGTCGCCCTTGGTCCGGGGGACCACATGGGTGTGCAGGTGCGGCACCGACTGGGACACCCTGTTGTTCATCGCCACGAAGGTGCCGCCCGCGTCGAGACCGGACTCGACCGCGACGGCGATCCGCCGGACCAACCCGAAATAGCCGGCGAGGGACTCCGGCGGCAGGTCGGCCAGAGTGACCAGGTGCGTGCGGGGCACCACCAGCACATGCCCCTTGAACACCGGTCGGGTGTCCAGGAACGCCACCCCGTCCCGCTCGTCGGCGACCCGGAACGCCTGCACCTCGCCCGCCACGATCCCACAGAAGACACAGCCTGCCACGACGCCCAGATTACGGTCCGGCAGGGGCCCGGAAGTGTCGGTGCGCCGTGCTACCTATTGGCGAGCCTGAATGTTCCCACGGGGAAAACAACGGCGGTCTGCCAGGGCGGAGCCCTGCCCGCCGAAGTGCTCCCCGCGTGGGTCGGTTCCGGCAGCCGTCGGCCGCGCACAGGGCGCGGTCGACCATCTGACGAGGAGGCTGGCATGCGCGCCAGGCGTCTGTTCCTCTCCGCATTAGCGGCCCTCACCGTGTTGGCCGCCGCTCCGCCCGGCCCGGCGATCGCCGCCGAGACGGTTCACACCGTCGCCCTGCCCCTGACCGCGGTCGCCGACGTCGTCTCGTCCGGCGACCGGGTCTTCATCAGTGGCGGGCGCGACTCAACCGACGTGGTGGTGGCGAGTGCGGCGGGCGATGTCGAGACCACCCTGCCCGGCCTGCCCGGCCCCACCGACCTGCTGCTGAGCGCCGACCGCAGGACGCTCTACGTGGCACTGCCCGCAGCGGGCGAGATCGCCGCGTTCGACACCGGCAGCCTGCGCGAGTCCGCCCGGTACGGCACCGGCTCGGCCGGCTGCCCCTCCTCGCTGGCACTCACCGGCCGCTACCTGTGGTTCGGTCACGGCTGCGGCGGCTGGGACGGCAACATCGGCCGGATCGACCTCGGCCGCCAGCCGGCCGTCGTCACGGAGCGGACGACCCACCGCAGTTACTACGGTGCGCCCATCCTCACCGCCGCCCAGCAGAACCGCGCGGTCCTGATGGCCGGCCAGCCAGGGCTGAGCCCGGCCTCGGTGGACGCGTTCGAGGTCGGCGGCGGAACGCTGACGCTGCTGCGCGGCAACGAGTTCGGTGCGCTCGGTAGCAACCTCGCCGACATCGCCCTGGACCCGACCGGCACCACCCTCTACACCGCGGCCGGAGCCCCCTACCAGGTGCAGGCCTTCCCGGTCGCGGACATCTCGGTCCCGTCGCTCACCCTGCCCACCGGTCCCTACCCGAACGGCGTCGAGGTGACGCGCGACGGAGCACGGATCGCCGCCGGGGTGGACGCCTCCTACGACCCGGACATCTTCGTGTTCGACAGCGGCGGCGCCGAGTTGGCGCGCTTCGAGCTGAACGCCCCACTGGTCCGGGGCGCCCTCGCCTGGTCGCCGAACGGCTCGCGGCTCTACGCGGCCACCGCCGACTCGTGGCTCGGCGTGCGGGGCGCCCTGCACGTCATCCGGATCCCCACCGCCTGACATCGCGGCTGGTCCTGCCGGGCGAGGCACCCTCTCGCCCGGCAGGGTTCGGAGCGCCGGGGCGGGGTGGGACGGCTAACGTCTGCAGCATGACCCACGGCTTCGAGACGCTCGCCATCCACGCCGGCCAGGACCCCGAGGCCCGCACCGGCGCGGTGATCCCACCGATCTACCAGACCAGCACGTACGCCCAGGACGCCGTCGGCGCGCCGAGGCTCGGCTACGAGTACAGCCGCTCCGGCAACCCCACCCGCGACGCGCTCCAGGAGTGCCTGGCCGCGCTGGAGGCGGGCCAGGTCGGCCTCGCCTTCGCCAGCGGCCTGGCCGCCGAGGACACCCTGCTGCGTGCCGTCTGCGCCCCGGGTGACCACGTGGTGATCCCCGACGACGCGTACGGCGGCACGTACCGGCTCTTCGCCCGGGTCGCCGAACGGTGGGGGCTGGCGTACACCCCGGCCAGGGTCACCGACCCGGACGCCGTGCGGGCCGCGATCCGGCCCGGCGTCACGAAGGTGGTCTGGGTGGAGACCCCGACCAACCCGCTGCTCGGCATCGCCGACATCGCCACCCTCGCCGCCGTGGCGCACGACGCCGGGGCGCTGCTGGTGGTCGACAACACGTTCGCCTCGCCGTACCTGCAACAGCCGATCACGCTCGGCGCCGACGTGGTCGTCCACTCGACCACCAAGTACGTCGGCGGGCACTCCGACGTGGTCGGCGGCGCGCTGGTGGCGGCCGACGCCGACCTGGGTGAGCAACTGCGCTACCACCAGAACGCGATGGGCGCGGTCAACGGGCCGTTCGACGCGTGGCTGACCCTGCGCGGCATCAAGACCCTCGGGGTACGCATGGACCGGCACTGCGACAACGCGGAGCGGATCGCCGCGTACCTGGACGGGCACGCCAAGGTCGCGCAGGTGCTCTACCCGGGCCTGCCGACGCACCCCGGGCACGAGGTGGCGGCCAAGCAGATGCGCCGCTTCGGCGGCATGATCTCCTTCCGGGCCGCCGGCGGCGAGGAGCAGGCCGTGGAGATCTGCAACCGGGCCCGACTCTTCGTGCTCGCCGAGTCCCTCGGCGGGGTGGAGTCCCTGATCGAACACCCCGGGCGGATGACACACGCGAGTGCTGCCGGCTCGCCGCTTGAAGTTCCCTCCGATCTCGTGCGACTGTCTGTCGGCATCGAGACGGTCGAAGACCTGCTCGCCGATCTGGAGCAGGCGCTGGGCTGACCGCTGGCTTGGGAGGGTGGCCGTGCAGGACATCATGCCGACCTGGGTCGGAGCGACCGCCAAACAGATCGCCCGGGGCGTACGCCGGGGTGACGTCTCCGCCACCCAGGTGCTGGCCGACCACCTTGACCACGTCGCCAAGGCCGACGTCGACCTCGCCGCGTTCCGCACGGTGCGCGGCGGGGAGGCGGTCACCGAGGCGGAGAAGGTCGACGAGCAGGAGGACCTGGCCAACCTGCCGCTGGCCGGGGTTCCGATCGCGGTCAAGGAGAACACGCCGGTGGCCGGCATGCCCACCTGGAACGGCTCGGTCGCGGTGCGTACCGCGGTGGCGGAGGCCGACCACGAGGTGGTCCGCCGGCTGCGCGGTGCCGGCGCGGTGATCCTCGGGGTGACCCGGATGCCGGAACTGGGTCTGTGGGGCCTCACCGACGACGAGACCGGCGTCACCCGTAATCCCTGGGACCTGTCGCGTACCCCCGGCGGTTCCTCCGGTGGCGCCGCCGCCGCGGTGGCCGCCGGCCTGGTGCCGATCGCGCACGGCAACGACGGGCTCGGCTCGATCCGGATCCCCGCGGCCTGCTGCGGCCTCGTCGGTCTGAAGCCCGGTCGCGGCGTGGTGCCCTGCCAGCTCGGCGCCGAGGACTGGTTCGGTCTGACCGAGCACGGCATGCTCGCCACCACCGTCGCCGACGCGGCCGTCGGCTTCCAGGTGCTGGCCGGCCGGGCCCAGGGCAAGCTGGTCCCCCCGCAGCGGCTGCGGGTCGGTGTGTCGCTGCGCTCCCCGGTGCGCGGTGTGTCACCGGACGCGCCGAACCGGGACGCGGTGGCCGCCGCCGGCCGGCTGCTCGCCGCGGCCGGGCACGACACGGTGCCCGCCGACCCGATCTACCCGACCGTCCTGGGACTGCAGGGCATCGCCACCTGGTTCGCTGCCGCGGCGGCGGACGTGCGGGCCGCCGG
This sequence comes from Micromonospora aridisoli, assembly GCF_056150025.1. Lineage (NCBI taxonomy): Bacteria > Bacillati > Actinomycetota > Actinomycetes > Micromonosporales > Micromonosporaceae > Micromonospora > Micromonospora aridisoli. The sequence continues at coordinate 253,362 of NZ_JAXCFK010000006.1, forward strand.
GGTCGACCGGCGGGCCCTGCAACGCCGCAGCCGGCGGCACGTCGCGCTCGGCGAGTGGGCGTGGCGACGCGGGTACGTCCGGGAGGCGGACCGGCTGGCCTGGCGCGAGCGGTCGATCGGCTTCTTCGCCGACCACTCGGTCGACCTGCTGCTCACCCCGGCGCTGGCGAGCGCACCGCCGCCGGCCACCAGCTGGTCGACCCGCTCCTGGCAGGCGAACATGCTGGCCAACATCCGGTACGCGCCGTACGCGGCGCCGTGGAACATCGCCGGCCTGCCCGCCCTGGTGGTGCCGGTGGGTCGCCGCCCGGACGGGCTGCCGCTCGCCGTTCAACTGGTCGGACCACCCGGCTCGGAACTGCTGCTGCTCGGCGTCGCCGGTCAGTTCGAGCTGGAGGCCCCGTGGCCTCGGCACGCTCCCGGTTACCCGCGGGTCGGAACGGGGTCGCCCGCCAGCGCGTGATCATCTACGCTCCCGTTGCCGTCACCCGGGAGGTCCGATGACCATGCGCTGCCAAACCTGCGACACCGAGACCGACGTACGCATCGGTGAGTGCCCGACCTGTCGTACGCCGGTCGGTTCGCCGGTCCTGCGCCCGGGTGTCCGGGTGCGCCCGGTCAACGGCGTCGGTCGGGCCGCCTGTGTCGCCGTCGCCGCGACCACCCTGTTCCTGCTGCTGACGGTGGCGGTTCAGCCGGTCAACGCGCTGCTCGCCGAGCGGGCGGCCGACTCCGGCGACGGCGAGGCCTTCCTGCTCACCGCCGGGATGCTGGAACTGGCGGCGGCGTTGCTGTACCAGGTCGCGTTCCTGGTGGCGATCGTGCTCGTCATCGTCTGGACCTGGCGGGCCCGGACGAACCTGGACGCCTTCCCGGGCGCCGGGCCCACCCATTCCACCGGGTGGGCGATCGCCGGGTGGCTGGTGCCGTTCGTCAACTTCGTGATGCCGCACCGGGTGGTCGCCAACATCGCCCGGGAGAGTCTCTGGCGGCTGAGCACCCCGCCGCTGGTGCACGTCTGGTGGGGCAGCTGGCTGATGTTCCTCTTCGCGGAGCGGATCATCGCGCGTTCCTCCCTCGCCGAGTACGAGGCGCTGCCGTACCCGCGGACCGCCGCGGACTTCCAGGCGTACGCCGACCACTACGCGTCGGCGACCGGCGAGTACCTGGTCCCGGCGGTGTTCTGCGTGGTGGCCGGGGGATCTCTGGTGGTGCTGATCCGTCGGATCTCGGCGGCGCAGACCGCCCGGATCGTACGGTCGATGCCCGCTGGCCCGATCCTGCCCGGCATGACCGTGGCGGCACCGGCGGGATCACCGGGTGTCGGCGCAGCTCCGGCACCGGACGCGCCGTTCGAGCCGGCCGGTGCGCCAGCACCGACCGTGCCGGGCCAGGCGTCGACCGCGCCGGACGGGGCGGGTGGCACGATCTAGGCATGACGGAACTGGTCAGCCTGGACGATGTGCGCGCGGCACGGGAACTGCTCGACGGAGTCGTCCGGACCACCCCGCTGGAGCCGTCCCGTCCACTCAGCGCCGCGCTCGGCGGGCCGGTCTGGCTCAAGTGCGAGAACCTCCAGCGGGCGGGGTCGTACAAGGTGCGCGGCGCGTACGTGCGGATCTCACGCTTGTCGGCGGAGGAGCGCACCCGGGGTGTGGTCGCGGCCAGCGCCGGCAACCACGCGCAGGGCGTGGCGCTCGCCGCGGGGCTGGTCGGCAGCCACGCCACCGTCTTCATGCCGGTGAACGCGCCGCTGCCTAAGGTGGCGGCCACGAAGGGGTACGGCGCACAGGTCGAGCTGGTCGGTGCCACGGTGGACGAGTCGTTGGTCGCGGCGCAGACGTTCGCGGAGCGCACCGGAGCGGTGCTGATCCATCCCTTCGACCACCGGGACGTGATCGCCGGGCAGGGCACGGTGGGGCTGGAGATCCTGGAGCAGTGCCCGGAGGTCAGGACGATCGTCACCGGTGTCGGCGGCGGTGGACTCGTCTCCGGGTTGGCGGTGGCCGCGAAGGCGCTCCGGCCGGACGTGCGGGTGATCGGGGTGCAGGCGGCCGGTGCGGCGGCCTTCCCACCGTCGCTGGTCGCGGGGGAGCCGGTCCGCCTGCCGGCCTTCACCACCATCGCGGACGGCATCGCGGTCGGCCGTCCGGGTGATGTCACCTTCACCCACGTGCGCAAGCTCGTGGACGACGTGGTCACCGTCACCGAGGAGGACATTTCCCGGGCGTTGCTCGTGCTGCTCGAACGCGGCAAGCAGGTGGTGGAGCCGGCCGGCGCCGTCGGCGTGGCCGCGCTGCTGGCCGGTGCCGTCGAGGTGACAGCGCCGGTGGTGGTGGTGCTCTCCGGCGGCAACATCGATCCGCTGCTGATGCTGCGGGTCATCGAACACGGCCTGGCGGCGGCCGGGCGTTATCTGCGGGTGACGGTGCGCTGCTCGGACCGCCCCGGTCAGCTTGCCTCGCTGCTGAGCGAGATCGCCGAGCACCGGGCGAACGTGGTGGACGTGGTGCACCAGCGGGCCAACCCGCACCTGGGCCTGGGTGAGGTCGAGGTGGCGCTGTCGGTGGAGACCCGTGGCGTCGAGCACTCCGACACGCTGATCAGTGCCCTGCGGGCCAGCGGCTACCAGGTGACGATCGCACCAGAGGCGTGACGCGGTGGCGTCACGCCTCTGAACGAACGGATGCCGGCTCAGCCGGCCGACGGGTCAGCCGGAGAACGGCTCGAAGCTGACCACGGTCACCTTGATGTCGGCCCCGCTGGGCGCGGTGTAGGTGCAGGCCTGCCCGGCCTTGCCGCCCAGGATCGCCTGGCCGAGGGCCGACTCGGGGCTGTAGACCGTCAGATCCGTGGTCGAGGCGATCTCGCGCGAGCCGAGCAGGAAGGTCTCTGTGTCGTCGGCGTCGTCGTCGAAGTAGATCGTCACGACCATCCCGGGCGCCACGGCGTCGACGGTCGGCGCCTCGCCGACCTGGGCCGTGCGGAGCAGCTCCTTCAGGTAGAGGATGCGCCCCTCGGCCTTGCCCTGCTCCTCGCGGGCGGCGTGGTAGCCGCCGTTCTCGCGCAGGTCGCCTTCCTCGCGCCGGGCGTTGATCTCGGCGGCGATGACCGGCCGGTTGGCGATCAACTCGTCGAGCTCTGCCTTCAGGCGGTCGTACGCGTCCTGGGACAGCCAGGTGGCGGGCGCCTCGTTGCCATTGGACACAGGCGGTCCTCCTCGGTTGTGCGTGCTGGCTGACAGGTGAACCTCCAAGTTACCAGTGCCCTACGACAAGGAGTGTCGGCGATCACGCCGGCTACGCGGACGGGCTGCGAGCGACCAGGGTCTCAGCCGGGTCGGCCGGGACGTTGCCGGAAGTCAGGCGGGTCGGCCGCGCGGTCGCTGCCGGGCCTTCAGCGCAGCGGCTCGGCCGACCGACGCTGCCGGGGCTGCCGCAAGTGCCGGGGCTGCCGTAAGTCAGGCGGACGGCCGGCAGCGGACGACCTCGCCGATGAACGGTCGGGCGTCGGTGACGAGGCGGTGCCGAACGGTGACGTGGCGCTGCCCGGCGACGGCGGCGACCGATACCTCCTCGCGGGCCACCTCGGCGCCGGCGTGGTCCCGGGCGCGCAGCACGCACACCGCCGAGCCGCCGTCCGGCAGGTTCACCCGGAAGTCCACCACGACCTGGCGGTCCGTGATGTCGCCGTAGCTGATCACCTGTGCGTCGTAGGTCGGGTCGCCGTACTGACGGTAGAGCCGGACGGAGACGACGGTGAGCATCGCGACCACGACGACGACCAGTAGCGCGGCGACCAGGGGCCGGCGGCGGCGGGGCGCGCGGCGGCGGCCGTACCGACCGGGCGGGAAGACCGGCGCGTTCGGTCCAAGTGTGGCGTGCGTCTCGGTCACCGGCGGGTATCTCCCTGGCGTTGTTGTCATCCGTATCGGCAAGAATGGCAGAGTCCGCCATTCCTGTTCGACTCGGTCGCGAGATCTGGCTCAGCGTCGCGTACGGCTGGGGTCAAATATGACAGGCCGGCGCGGCTCGGCGCCGCGCTACGGAGAGGAATCCGGCAGGTCAACGGGGGCCCGGGGTGGGTCGCCGGTGGGCAGAGACGAGGAGCGCCGACCTTGGCAGAGCAACTTCGACTCATGGCCGTTCACGCGCACCCCGACGACGAGTCGAGCAAGGGCGCCGCGACGATGGCGAAGTACGTCGCCGAGGGGGTGGACGTGCTGGTCGTCACCTGTACGGGCGGCGAGCGGGGCAGCGTGCTCAACCCCAAGCTCGACCGGCCGGACGTCTGGGCGAACATCGCCGACATCCGCCGCGCCGAGATGGACGCGGCACGGGCGATCCTCGGCATCGAACAGGCGTGGCTGGGGTTCGTCGACTCCGGCCTGCCCGAGGGCGACCCGCTGCCGCCACTGCCCGAGGGCTGCTTCGCGCTGCAGGACGTCGAGGTGGCCGCCGGCCCGTTGGTGCGACTGATGCGCCAGTTCCGCCCGCACGTGGTCACCACCTACGACGAGGAGGGCGGCTACCCGCACCCGGACCACATCATGTGCCACAAGATCAGCGTGGCGGCCTTCGAGGCGGCCGGTGACGCCGAGCGGTACCCGGAGCTGGGTGCGCCGTGGCAGCCGCTCAAGCTCTACTACGACATCGGCTTCTCCAAGGGCAAGATCCTGGCGTTGCACGAGGCCATCCTCGCCGCCGGCGCCGAGTCGCCGTACGCGGAGTGGCTGACCCGCTGGGAGGACCGGCCGGACAAGGGCCCCCGGATCACCACCCGGGTGCCGTGCGCGGAGTACTTCCCGGTCCGCGATGACGCGCTGCGGGCGCACGCCACCCAGGTGGATCCGGACGGCTTCTGGTTCCAGGTGCCGATGGAGCTGCAGCAGCGGGCCTGGCCGACGGAGGACTTCCAGCTGGTCCGGTCGTTGGTCGACAGCCCCATGCCGGAGTCCGACCTCTTCGCCGGCGTACGGGAGACGGTCCATGCCCGCTGAGCGGGCGGCGGGCTACTCTGGTCGCACACCGCGAACCGGAGGAATCCCATGCTGACCGCTGCCCAGGTGCTCGCCCAGAACAACTTCGGGGACACCCGCACGGGTGGTCTGGCCGGGCCGATGGGGCTGTTCCTCATCCTCGTCCTCGGTGCCGCCACGGTGCTGCTCATCCGGAACATGAACGCCCGGCTGCGCCGGCTGCCGGACCGGTTCCCCGATCAGGGGCCGAGCGCACCGGCTGCGGAGTCGATGGACCGGGCGGTCGGTGATCCGACAGATGGGATCGCGGCGGGGGATTCATCCACGGACGCTCCCAACCGGCATCAGCAGGGCCGCGACGGTTGATCGGAGCATGATTCACGTCGAACCGGATGGTCGACCCCTGTTGCGACCATCGGGTTTGGCTTAGCCTTCCGCCGGGGGGACCAGAAGTCCTCAAGCTGCGCGGGAGGGGGCGCCGATGACCACCGCACTCGTGTCCGCCCGCCGCGTGGCCTGTTCCGGGTCGGCGGGAGGGGGTCGGTGACCTCCGGCAGGACCGGTCAACCGCTCGACCGGTCCCCGGTCCGTGGTACGCCGTTGGGGCTGCACGTGCTCAGCGCGGCCGTCGTGGCCACCGCGCTGGTCGCCGCGGTGGTGGGGCTGAGCCTGCCGGCTCTGCTACCGGTCGACGACCCGCTCGGTGGGCCGGTTCGGTTCGGCCTCGCGGTCGCCCTGTTCGCCCTGGCACAGCTGGTCCGGCTGCGCTTCCGCGCCGCGGCCGGCGTGGTCAGCGTCACCTGGGCCGAGGCCGCCCTGATCATCAGTCTCTACCTGGTGCCGCCCGGCTGGCTCCCCGGGGCCGCTCTGGTCGGTGTCGCGCTCGCCTGGACGGCACTGTCGGTGGTGGACGACGGCCGGACCACCTGGGACGTGGTCCGCGTCGCGGGCGCACAGACCGCCGCCACCGCGCTGGCGGTGGCGGTCACCACGGCCCTGGGACAGCCGATGCTGGCCGCGCCGACTCCGTCGCTCGCGCTCGTGCTGACCGCCGGTGCCGTGACCTACCTGCTGGCCAGCGCCTGGCTGGGCGGCGTGATGCTGGCGTTGCGGCACGGCATGCCGATCGGGCGCCCGTTGCTCGCCGCGCTGCGCGGCAAGCTGCTGATGTTCGTCGGCAACGTGGTGGTCGGTCTGCTCGTGGTGGTGCTGATCGAGATCGATCCACGCTGGCTCCTGCTGCTGCCGGCTCCGCTGTGGCTGTTGCAGCAGACCTACCGGCAACGGCTCCGACAGGACCGTGATCGGCGCACCTGGCGATCGTTCGCCGAGGCCACGAACGCGCTCAACCAACTCGACGAGCGGGGCGCGGCCACGGCGGGTGTCACCGGCGCGTTGGCGCTGTTCGAGGCGGAGATGGTCGACGTCGAGGTGGTCCGGGCCGACGGAAGGTGGCGCCGCTATCGGGGCGACCCCGGCGGTCAGGTGGTCGACCGGGAGATCGCCCCGCCCGGCGAGGACGAGCCCGAACCGGGCGAGCTGGTTCGCGACCTGTCGGTGGGCGAGACGCGGGTCGGCCGGCTGCGGGTCCGCTTCCCCCGTACCGCGCCGCCGACCGGACAGGAACGCGACGCCCACGCGGCCTTCGCCGACACCCTGGCGGCGGCTCTGCATGACGCGGCCACGTACCGGGAGCTGCGCCTGGTCACCGCCCGCTCCTCGTACGAGGCGGTGCACGACCCGCTGACCGGGCTGGCCAACCGGGCGGCCCTGCTCAGCAAGGGCGACCAGGCGTTGCGGCAGTTGGCCCGCGACCGTCCGGTCGCCCTGCTGTTGCTCGACATCGACCAGTTCAAGGAGGTCAACGACACGCTCGGGCACGCCGCCGGTGATCAACTGCTGCGGTTGGCGGCGAACCGGCTGGGAGCGCTGGTCCGCACCGGTGATCTGCTGGCGCGCCTCGGTGGTGACGAGTTCGCCCTGTTGTTGACCTCGGTCCCGCTCGTGGGCGACCGCGCGGCACCCATGGCGTACGCGCTGCGTCAGGCCCGGGAGATCGCCGAGCGACTGGCCGCGCCGACCGAGGTGGCCGGGGTGCGGATGTCCGTCGAGGTCTCCGTCGGGGTGGTGGTGGCCCCGGCCGGCACCGCCGACCTGACCGAGCTGCTGCGCCGGGCCGACATCGCCATGTACCAGGCCAAGTCGGGTGGTGTCAGCGTGGCCGCGTACGACAGCTCACGCGACGCGGCCAGCACCGACCAGCTGGCTCTGCTCGCCGAGTTGCGCGAGGCGTTGCAGGCCGACGACCAACTGGTGCTCGTGCTGCAACCGGCCGTGGACCTGGTCACCGGCGCGCCGACCGGTGTGGAGGCGTTGATCCGTTGGCGGCATCCGCGGCGGGGCTGGCTGGGGCCCGCCGACTTCATCCGGCCGGTGGAGAACAGCGAACAGCTCGGTACCTTCACCCGCTACGTGCTGGACAAGGCGCTCGCCGTGGCCGCCGGCTGGGCCCGGGAGGGTCTGGACGTACCCATCTCGGTCAACCTCTCCGCGCGCAGTCTGCTGGATCCGAGGCTGCCGACGGAGATCGCCGAGGCGCTGCGCCGGCACCAGGTGCCGGCGGACCGGCTGGTCCTGGAGATCACCGAGACGGTGGTGATGAGCGAGCTGGAGATCATCGACCAGGTGCTCACCACGCTGCGGTCGATGGGCGTGCAGCTGGCGGTGGACGACTTCGGCACCGGCTTCTCGTCGCTGGCGTTCCTCACCCGGGTCACCGTGGACGAACTCAAGGTGGACCGGTCCTTCGTGCTTCAGATGGCGGACTCACCGGAGGCGGCGGCCATCGTCCGCAGCACCGTCGGGCTGGCCCACCAGTTGGGTCTGCGGGTCGTGGCCGAGGGGGTGGAGACGGCCGCCCAGCGTTCCGCGCTGGTCGAGCTGGGCTGCACCGCCGCCCAGGGCTACCACTTCTTCAAGCCGATGCCCGCCGACAAGATCGCCGCCGTCCTCGGGTCGCTGCGTGACAGCGCCCCCACCAACGTCCTCCCCCTCCGCGCCGACGGCGCCTCCTGACCCAACCCCCAAACGCGATGATCAAGAAGTTTGCGTCATGCGAGCGTGCCCTCGCAGACGCAAACTTCTTGATCAACACGATCGGGTGGGTCAGGCGCGGGGGAGGGTCTCGGCGATGACCTGGGGGATGGGGGCCCAGTCGGCGGAGGCGATGGTGGCGTGGCGGGCGGCCAGTTCGGCCAGGCGGGCGCGGGCGGCGGCCGGGTCGGTGGTGCCCACGGCGGGCGGGACCTTGTGGGCGTCGGTCATCACCAGCAGGTAGCGGTTGGTGGAGTACCAGGCGGTGTCGATGTTGCCGGTGACGTATGCGGTGGCGTCGCCGTCGAAGATGACGAACCAGGGGCGCAGGTTGGTCTCCGCGTACTGGGTGCGCGGGTCGCCGGCCCGGGCCCGGTGCACGGCCGGGAAGGCCTTCGCGGCACCGAGGTTGCCGGCGGCGTCCAGCGCCACCAGGTGCCGGGCGTACTCCACGTCGGTCCGGAGCGTGTCGGTCGGGTTGCCGTGTTCGACGGTGCCCGGGATCAGGTAGACGATCACCTTCCCGGCCAGTTGCCGACGGGTCGGCCAGGCGTTCGCCCGGGCGGCGGCGTCCAGGCTGACGTGCCCGCCGCGCAGTTGGGCCGGGGTGAACAGCCGGTCACCGAGTCGGGCGGCGAGCAGCGCGTCGAGCTGCGCCGGCCCCTGCCCGGTACGGGCACTGAACCCGGTCTTCAACTCGACCTTGAGCAGCAGCGGGCCGGCGTCCGGGTGCGCCTCCAGCCAGAGCCGGATGTTGTCCAGGCAGTGTTCGAGGTTGCGGTTACGGGTGCCGGTGTAGAGCTGGACGGCGCTGGTGGCGGCCACGCAGTTGTTGTCGTTGCCGAGCGGGTTGGAGTGGCTTACCCGCCACTGTCGGGTGAGGACGTCCGGCCAGACGTCCAGCTCGATCAGGCCGGGCCGGGCGTCCAACGACTGCGCGAAATAGGTGTAGGTGGCCCGCTCGTACGCGTTGTGGGTGCCGACGCCGGTGGTGGCCGAGATCCGGGCGTCCGGGTCCACCGCGGCGCTGGCCGGGGTCGGCACCGCCAGCGTGGCCGTCAGCAGGCCGGTCGCGAGGACCGACAGGAGTCTGAGTCTGCGCATGGAAACCTCCTCGTCGCCGGTCGGCGGGTCGCCGGCCAGGCATGCACAGATCTAAATGGAGGGTCGTGAACAGTGGGGGGCCGATCGGCGTCCGACCGGCAGCCGATGGTCAGGCTGGATATGGTCGTCGGGTGAACCGACTCGCGGACGCCACCAGCCCCTACCTGCTTCAGCACGCCGACAACCCGGTGGACTGGTGGCCGTGGTGCGACGAGGCGTTCGCCGAGGCGAAACGGCGCGACGTGCCGGTGCTGATCTCGGTCGGCTACTCGGCCTGCCACTGGTGCCACGTCATGGCCCACGAGTCGTTCGAGGACGAGGCCGTCGGCAGGCTGCTCAACGAGGGTTTCGTCTCGATCAAGGTGGACCGTGAGGAGCGGCCCGACGTGGACGCCGTCTACATGACGGCCACCCAGGCTATGACCGGCCAGGGCGGCTGGCCGATGACGGTCTTCGCCACCCCGGACGGCACCCCGTTCTTCTGCGGGACGTACTTCCCCCGCCCGAACTTCATCCGACTGCTCCAGTCCGTCGGCACCGCCTGGCGGGACCAACGGGACGCCGTGCTGCGCCAGGGCGCCGCGGTGGTGGAGGCCATCGGTGGCGCCCAGGCCGTCGGCGGCCCGACCGCCCCGCTCACCGCCGAGCTGCTCGACGCCGCCGCGGACCAGCTGGCCAGCGAGTACGACGAGGTCAACGGCGGCTTCGGTGGGGCACCGAAGTTCCCGCCGCACATGAACCTGCTCTTCCTGCTGCGCCACCACCAGCGCACCGGCTCGACCCGGAGTCTGGAGATCGTCCGGCACACCTGCGAGGCGATGGCTCGCGGCGGGATCCACGACCAGCTCGCGGGCGGCTTCGCCCGGTACTCCGTGGACGGGCACTGGACCGTGCCGCACTTCGAGAAGATGCTCTACGACAACGCGCTGCTGCTGCGGGTCTACACCCAGCTGTGGCGACTCACCGGCGACGCGCTGGCGTTGCGGGTGGCCCGGGACACCGCCCGGTTCCTCGCCGACGAGCTGCACCGGCCGGGGCAGGGCTTCGCCTCCGCCCTGGACGCGGACACCGAGGGCGTCGAAGGGCTCACCTACGTCTGGACACCGGCCCAGCTGGTCGAGGTGCTGGGCGAGGAGGACGGCCGCTGGGCCGCCGACCTGTTCGCCGTCACCGAGGCCGGAACCTTCGAAGAGGGCATGAGTGTGCTGAAGCTGGCCCGCGACGTGGACGACGCCGATCAGGCGGTACGTGAGCGCTGGCAGGCGGTGGTCCGACAGCTGCTGGCGGCCCGGGACACCCGCCCCCAGCCGGCGCGTGACGACAAGGTGGTCGCCGCCTGGAACGGCCTGGCGATCACCGCGCTCGCGGAGTTCGTCCGGCTGGTCGAGACCGGCGGTCGGATCGGCACCGAAGGCGAGGCGAACCTGCTGGAGGGGGTGACCATCGTCGCCGACGGTGCGATGCGGGACACCGCCGAGTACCTCGCCCGGGTGCACGTCGTCGACGGACGGCTACGCCGCGCGTCCCGGGACGGCCGGGTCGGCGAGCCGGCCGGCGTACTGGAGGACTACGGCTGCGTGGCCGAGGCGTTCTGCGCCATGCACCAGGTCACCGGTGAGGGACGGTGGCTGGAGCTGGCCGGTCAGCTGCTCGACGCCGCGCTGGCACACTTCGCCGCGCCCGGCGGGGCGTTCCACGACACCGCCGACGACGCGGAGCAACTGGTCGCCCGGCCGGCCGACCCGACGGACAACGCCACCCCCTCCGGACGGTCCGCGATCGTCGCCGCCCTGGTCGCGTACGCGGCGCTGACCGGGGAGAACCGCTACCGCGAGGCCGCCGAGGCGGCCCTGTCGACCGTCGCGCCGATCGTCGGGCGGCACGCCCGGTTCACCGGGTACGCGGCGACGGTGGCCGAGGCGCTGCTCTCCGGGCCGTACGAGATCGCGGTGGCGACCGGTGACCCGGCGGGTGATCCGCTGGTGGCGGCGGCGTACCGACACGCCCCGCCCGGTGCGGTGATCGTGGCGGGTCACCCGGACCAGCCGGGAGTCCCGCTGCTGGCCGGCCGTCCGCTGGTCGACGGACGGGCCGCCGCGTACGTCTGTCAGGGCTTCGTCTGCCAGCGGCCGGTCACCGAGGTCGAGGAGCTGGTGGGGCAGCTGCGCTGAGCCGGATCCGCCGGTCGCTGCCGCGGCCGGCCCGGATAGGCTGACGCCGCTATGGATTCCCGTACCGGTCTGCCCGTTGTCGGCATGGTGGGCGGTGGCCAACTGGCCCGGATGACCCACCAGGCCGCCATCTCCCTCGGCCAGTCGCTGCGTGTGCTCGCCCTCACGCCGGACGACGGCGCGGCCCTGGTCGCCGCCGACGTCCAGTACGGCGACCACACCGACCTCGCCGCGCTGCGTACCTTCGCCAAGGGTTGCGACGTGGTCACCTTCGACCACGAACACGTCCCGACCGAGCACATCCGAACCCTGACCGGCGAGGGGGTGAAGCTGTTCCCGCCGGCCGACGCCCTGGTGCACGCCCAGGACAAGCAGGTGATGCGGCAGCGGCTCGGTGCGATGGGCGCGCCGAACCCCCGTTGGCGGCCGGTCACGTCCCCCACCGATCTGGTCACCTTCGGCGACGAGGTCGGCTGGCCGGTCGTGGTCAAGGCCGCCCGTGGCGGGTACGACGGCCGTGGGGTCTGGCCGGCCACCGACGCGGCGTCCGCCACTGAGCTGGCGGAGACACTGCTCGCGGGCGGCACGAAGCTGATCGTCGAGGAGCGGGTGGCGCTGCGTCGGGAACTCGCCGTGCAGGTGGCCCGCTCGCCGTTCGGGCAGGTCGCCGTGTACCCGGTGGTGGAGACGGTGCAACGCGACGGGATCTGCGTCGAGGTGCTGGCCCCGGCTCCCGACCTGACGGAGGAACTGGCGGTCTCCGCGCAGCAGCTCGCCATCGACCTGGCCAGCGCGCTCGGCGTGGTGGGCCTGCTGGCCGTGGAGCTGTTCGAGGTGGCCGACCCGGCGACGCCGGGCGGCAGCCGGCTGGTGGTGAACGAGCTGGCGATGCGCCCGCACAACTCCGGGCACTGGACCATCGAGGGTGCCCGCACCTCGCAGTTCGAGCAGCACCTGCGGGCGGTGCTGGACTACCCGATGGGTGACACCTCGTTGACCGCGCCGGTGGTGGTGATGGCGAACGTGCTCGGTGGGCAGCCCGGCGGCATGTCGGTCGACGAGCGGCTGCACCACCTCTTCGCCGCCGAGCCGACCGCCCGGGTGCACCTGTACGGCAAGCAGGTACGCCCCGGGCGCAAGATCGGCCATGTCACGGTGCTCGGCGACGATCTGGACGAGGTACGCGCCCGGGCCGCCCGGGCCGCCCGCTGGCTGCGGGACGGAACACCGGAGGAATGAGCAGCGTGAGCACGGTCGGTGTGATCATGGGTAGCGACTCGGACTGGCCGACGATGAAGGCCGCCGCCGAGGTGCTCGCCGAGTTCGAGGTGCCGTACGAGGTGGAGGTGGTCTCGGCGCACCGCACCCCGGTCAAGATGATCGACTACGGTCGGGCCGCCGCCGACCGCGGGCTCAAGGTGATCATCGCGGGAGCCGGTGGCGCGGCGGCGCTACCCGGCATGGTCGCCTCGGTGACCCCGCTACCCGTGATCGGCGTACCGGTGCCGCTGAAGCACCTCGACGGCATCGACTCGCTGCTGTCCATCGTGCAGATGCCGGCCGGTGTGCCGGTGGCCACCGTGTCGATCGGCAACGCCCGTAACGCCGGGCTGCTCGCCGTCCGGATCCTCGCCGCCGCCGACCGCACCCTGCTCGACCGGATGTCGGCCTACCAGGCCGACCTGGAGCAGTTGGTCGCCGAGAAGGACGCCGCCCTCCGCGCCTCCCTGGCATAGAACCCGCCTACCTGCTCGCGCGCCCTCCTGCTGGCACTTCGCGCGGGGGCAGGCGGTGCGGAGTCTGGAGCGGACCCGCTGCTTGCCGCGACGCGGCGGGCCCACCAGGTGTGGTCCAGACGCTGTCGAGCTGAGCCGTTCGCGCTATCGCTGGCGCCGCCGCGCCGGCTGCGACGGGTCGCTGGTGGCTGATCCGTACACGCCCTCAGCTCGACAGCGCCCTAGACCCCATGGGCCGACCCCGGCCCTACCCGGTTTCACCGCATGCCGCGTAGGGCGGTCTGCAGGCGTTCCTGGGCACGGCGGCGGCGTTCGTTGCTGGCGCCGAGGATCAGCAGCAGGAAGCCGACCGGGATCAGCGCCAACCACGGTCCGAGGCTGAACAGCGCGTGCACGGCCGCGATGGCGGTGACCGCCGCACCGACGATGACCGGGGCCTGCTGCTGAGTCATCGAGCCGAAGACCAGCACGGCGACCGCACCGAGCAACAGCAGCACCTGACGCATCGTGCTCGAATCGGCGGCCAGCACGATCGCCAAGGTCGGCACGAAGGCGGCGATCAGCGCCGGTCCGTACGCCACCCAACTGCTCAGGTCCGCGCGCTGGCGTAGCTCCAGCACGCCGACCAGCAGGGCGAGCGCGGCGAACGGCAGCGTGTAGGCCTCGGGCAGGGCCACGTTGGCGACCCGCATCAGGATCCACCAGGCGGTGATCTCGCAGAGCACCACCGCCCAGAACAGCACCCGTCGCTCCGCCGGTCGCCGGCCGGGCCGGGTCGCCGCCAGGCCGAGGACCGCACCCCAGGCGGCGAGCAGCGCGGCGATGTGCCGGGGCGAGTCGAAGGCCAGCGCTAGCGCGATCAGTGCGGCCGCGTGTCCGCTCCACTCGACCGTCGCCGCCTCGCGACGCGCCTCGGGGCGGCGCAGGCGGGGCAGGGTGGCGGAGAAGACCTGCAACGCCGCGCCGACCGCCAGCACCCCGAACGCCGACCATACCGGGGCGAGTCCGGCCACCAGGCCGGCGGTGAGCACGAAGAGCTGCGCCATCAGCGAGGCGAACAGCCAACCGAGGAGGCGGGCCCGCGAGGTGAGGCCGTACAGGGCGGCCACCAGACCGACCCCGACCGCACCGCCGAGGGTGAACAGGGTCAGCTCCCGGGTGGCGAGGCTGCCGGCGAGACCGGCACCGCCGGCCGCCAGCCCGATCACGAAGACCAGCACCCGGGCCAGTCGCAGCGAGCGGGCCCGCTCCACCAGTGACGGGGGCGGCGTCAGGGCCAACCCGAGCATCGAGATGGTGAACACGGCCAGGGCCGACAGGGTGCTCGCCGGCCAGCCGCCACCCAGCGCGATCGGGGCGATGAGCAGGGTGACGGCGGTGCCGGGCAACACCACCGGCACGGCGCGGGAACGGCTGCCACCGGTGAACCCGGTGGCGGCCAGGGCCGCCGTCGCCGTGAGCAGCAGCGCGGTGAGCACATGGGTCGGGTTGACCGCTGCCGGCGGCGGGTCGAGCAGGACCGCCGGCGGTCCCTGCCAGATCTGCCGGACCGTGTGATGCGGATCGACGAGGGCGGCGACCAGCGCCGGCGTGATCGAGACCAGCGCCAGGACCGTTGGCAGGGCGGCGGCGGCCAGCGCTCCGGCGGCCGGGTCCACCCGCCAGCGACGTCGGTTGTCGTCGGGCAGCCGGCGCAACGCCCCGTCCAACAGCACGGACCAGCGCCGCACCGGCTGGGCCGCGCCGACCGGCGGCTCGGTCGCCCCCCGCACCAGTTCGGCGAGCACACCGAGCAGGGCCGCCGCCGCGGCGTAGACGCCGACCGGCAACCCGATCGGTACGGCGGCAAGTGCGGTCACGCTCGCCCCACCGACCACCCCGGCGCTGACCCAGGGCAGATACTGGGGTACCTGCCGGCGGACGGCGGCGACCGCGGCCAGGCCGAGACTGGACGCGGCCAGGCCCGCGGTGAGCACCACCTGGGGCGCGTGGCCGAACTCGACGGCGAGGGCGGCGGTGGCACCCGGCAACGCCAACAGCGCCGCGCCCACACCCGCACCACCGATCAGCGCCAGGTGCGGTGGCATGCCCTCCGCGTCGATGTCCTCGACCAGCGGCTCGGCCATGTGGCGGGCCAGCGCGGCCACCACCGCGCCGATCAACACGATGCTGCCCAGGGCCAGCGCGGTCGTCCAAGGCCGTACCAGGCCGGCACCGGCCGCGTGCAGCGCGACCACCCCGGCGACCGTGATCCGGGACAGCCCCGCCCTGGGGTCGACCGAGGCGACCGCGGCCATCCCGAAGACGGTGGCGACCATGCCGCCGATCAGGACCGGTGACCACCACGCGAGCTCGAACGCGGCGGGCGCGCCGATGGTGGCGAGCACGACCGCCACGCCGGCCACGTCGTAGCGCCAGGGTGGTGGCAGCAGAATGCCGGCCGCGACCGCGAGCAGCACCAGGGCGATCGGGCCCTGCCACGTGGTGCCGCCGGTCGGCGCGGCCGGCCAGCCGCTGAGGTCACCGTTCCAGATCGGGCCGGGCGTGGCCAGGACACCGAGACCTCCGCGCAGCGCCATCCAGCCGGCCAGCAGCCCGATCAGCACGCCACCGACGGTGAGGCCGAGCACCGGTCCTCGCCGCCACTCCTCGGGCATCGCCCGGGCCGCCACGGCGACCACCAGGACCAGCGCGGCGGCGACGGCGAGCTGCCCGCCCGGTGCGAGCACCGTGCCGATCCGCAGCAGGGTGGCGACCAGCGCGGCGGTCACCGCGGCGGCCGCCAGGTCGGAGCCGTCCAGAGTGAGATCGGAACGGCGACCGGTGTCGATGGAGGGGGCGAGGAAGAGCAGCACGGCGGAGACCAGTAGCAGCGCGCCGACCCAGGCGTCGGCCACGGTGGCTCCCGGTGCGCCGAAGCCGGCGGCGGCCACCACCAGCGCGCCGAGACCGGCGCCCACCGACAGCGGCATCGGGATCTGCCGCTGGGACACCTGCACGACGGCGGCGTAGCCGAGCGTGACGCATACGGCGAGGAAGCTGGCGGCGAGCACCGGCACGGTCGCCTCGCGCAGGCTCGCCGGGGTCGGCGTGGCGTCCGCCGGCAGGATGGCCGCGACGAAGGCGGCCACCGCTCCGGGCAGGGCGAAGGCGGCACCGCCGGCGGCCCAGGCCGAGACGGTGTCCGCTGCCGCCGGGGCGAGCCGGATCCGGGGGGCGGCGGCGATCAGCACAGCGGCCACGACGATGGTGAGCAGCACGGCGGCGGTCAGCGCCGGCCGGGCCAGGGCGGCGCCGGCACCGGCCAGGCCGACCGCGGCGGCGGTCACCGCGTGCGCCAGCGCGGCGCGGGGGGTGCGGGCGGAGAGGCCGATCGCGCCGATGCCGATCGCGGCCAGCACCATCGGCCATGGCGCCAGCGTCCAGGCCAGTCCGAAGGAGGCCGGTACGGCCAGCGCGGTCAACGCGGCACCGGTCACCGCGAACTCGCGTCGGATCTCCGGCGGTAGTGCCAGCACCGCGGCCACGGTCAGCAGGAAGGCGCTCGCGGCGAGCTGCCACGCGGCCGGTCCCACCGCAGCGGCCAGCTCGGCAGGGTACCGGTCGAGGTCCGCCGCCCAGGCCGGCAGCGCCGCCTGCACCGGGGCGATCCCGGCGCGCAGGGCGCTGCCGGCGACCACCACCCCGCTGACCGTGAGCGCCACCGCGGAGGCCAACTGGGGCCCCCGGCGGGCGGCCTCGGGTACCGCCCGGACCGCGATGCCGGTGGCCGTGATGACCGCCGCGATCAACAGCAGCGCGCGGCCGGGCAGCGCGACCGAGGCGATCCGGCCCAGGGCGCCGATGACGGCGAGGGTGAGCACGCCCGCGCCCAGGTCGGGCAAGGGCGGACGGCGGAGCACCAGCGTGCCGGCCAGGCAGACGACGGCGGCGAGGAGAAGCACCAGCCCGGCACCGGTCGCGCCCGGCACGGTGGTGGTCCGCAGCAGGGCGGTCACCGCGTACGCCAGGGCGAGAGCGACAGCCACCCCGTGCAGCACCCAGGTCAGTTCCCGCAGCCCCGGCACCGGTCGGGTGGGTGCCACGGCGGTGGTGCCGACGGTGAGGTCCAGCAGTTCGCCGCCCTCCTCCGGCGCCGCCTCCGGTCGCCCGTCGCGACTCGGCTCACCCGTCCGCTGCCGGGGCGCGCTCGACTGGTCGCGCGCGGCGGGAACCTCGGTGAGCGGCTGCTCCACCGTGACCGGGGAGCGGGCGAGCCACAGGTCGAGCAGCGCCACAACGGTGAGCACCAGCGCCCAGCCCGCCGGACCGGTGATCCGGTCGTAGGCCAGCAGCGGCACCACCGGCTGGGCGGCCAGCACGGTGGCGAAGCGGGGAGCGCGCAGCCTGGTCCATCCGGCGTAGCCGACCGAGACGGTGGCGGTGACCGCGAAGATCACTCCGGCGAAGACGGCGCCGGAGGCACCGCCGTTGCCGATCCGGTCCACCGCCCAGAGGGCGTACCCGGCGAGGGGCACCAGGAGCAGGCCGACCGCGGCGATGGTCTCTGCCGTGGAGGTCAGCCCGCGCCGGACCAGCACCGGCGGGGCGAGCAGCATGAGCACGGTGGCGAGCAGCAGGATGCCGAGGCGGGCCAACGCGTCCATCGAGCTGGTGGCGACCACGGCGAACACCACCGCGGCGACGCCCAGCAGCAGTGCGCCGAGGCCGAGGGGGATGTTCTGGACCTCCCGTGAGGAGGCCTCCGGCGGGTGCTCCGGGTCGTCGGCGTCCAGCCAGACGGGTTCGGTCGGTGGCGGCGGCTCCTGGGTGCCGGCCGCGCCCTGCCGGGGCACCCGGGGCGGCGGAAACGCACCGTCCCGCGGTGGCGGGACCGCGCCGTCGCGGGGCGGCGAGGCACCGTCGGACGAGGGGCGGCGCGGCGGCCGGCGGCGTAGCACCCGGCGCGGCCTGCTGGCCTGCCGGAGGCGTTCGTCTCCCTGACTGCCGGCGTGCGAGAGGATGTCGCGTTGAAAGAGCGCGGCCTGCATCTTGGCGGCGAGCTGGCGTTGTTCGCTGGCGATGGCGGCCTCGCGGGCCTTCATCTCCGCGATCGACCGCTCGATCTCCGCCAGGTGTTCAGCCCATTGGGGCTGGTGGGCGCCGCAGTGCGGGCAGCGAACCGCCGGCTTGAACTCCCGGCCGCACGAGGAGCACTGAAAGGTCGCCACGACACCCCTCCACCCGCAGTGTGGATTCCCACTGTCGCAGCATGCCCAAAACGGGCCGGGAATTCGACAATTGTCGGCGGGTCAAGCGCCAACATCATCGAACGACGCGGTCAGGGCCGCCCCATGCCCCGGTACTCCCAGCCGGCCTGGGTCCACAGTGCCGGGTCGAGGCAGTTGCGGGCGTCGACCACGCGGCGACCGGCGACGAGGTCACCGAGGAGGCTGGGATCGGCGTTGCGGAAATCGGCCCACTCGGTGAGGACGCAGACCAGGTCGGCTCCGGTGACGGCGCCGGTGATGTCCAGTTCGTAGGTCAGTTCCGGTACGGCTCGGCGGGCGTTGTCCATGCCCTGGGGATCGTAGACGTGTACGTCGGCGCCGGCCTTGTGCAGCAGGGCGGCGACGGCGAGGGCGGGCGCGTCGCGTACGTCGTCGGTGTTGGGTTTGAAGGTGGCGCCGAGCACGGCGATGCGGGTGCCGGACAGGTCCGGGCCGGCCGGGCCGGAGCGGCGACCCAGCAGGTCGGCGGCGAGTTGCAGGACGCGGGTGCGACGGCGCAGGTTGATCAGGTCGACCTCGTGCAGGAAGCGCAGGGCCTCACCGGCGCCGAGTTCCTGGGCGCGGGCCTGGAAGGCACGGATGTCCTTGGGCAGGCAGGCGCCGCCGAAGCCGAGGCCGGCCTGGAGGAAGCGGTTGCCGATGCGCGGGTCGTAACCGATGGCGCGGGCGAGTTGGGTGACGTCGCCGCCGGAGGCCTCGCAGACCTCGGCCATGGCGTTGATGAAAGAGATCTTGGTGGCCAGGAAGGCGTTCGCGGCGACCTTGACCAGTTCGGCGGTGGCGAAGTCGGTGACCACCAGGGGTACCTCGCGGTCCTCGGTGGCGGCGAGATCGAACACGCCCTTGTGAGCGGCGTAGAGCATCCCGTTGGCCCACTCGCTCTTGACGCCCACCACGATCCGGTTGGGGCGCAGCACGTCGTCGACGGCGAAGCCCTCCTGGAGGAACTCCGGACTCCAGGCCACCTCGACGCCGAGATCGGCGGGGCTGTGCTTGCCGACCAGCTGCTCCACCCATTCGGCGGTGCCGACCGGGACGGTGGACTTGCCGACGATCAGCGCCTTGCGGGTCAGGTGCTGGGCCAGGCCGGTGACCGACGCCTCGACGTACGACAGGTCGGCACCCATCCCGTCGGCCCGCTGAGGAGTGCCGACACAGATGAAGTGCACGTCACCGAACTCGGCGGTCTCGGCGATGTCGGTGCTGAACCGCAGCCGACCGGCGGCCAGGTTGCGGCGCAGCAGCTCGTCCAGGCCGGGCTCGTGGATCGGCACCTCACCCGCGTTGAGCTTGGCGATCTTTTCCGCGTCGACATCGAACCCGAGTACCTCGTAGCCGAGTTCGGCGTAACAGATGGCGTAGGTCGCGCCGAGGTAGCCGGTGCCCAGGAAGGTCACCCGGGGCCGGGAGGCGCCCGAGGGGGGCGTGACCGCCGCGATGGCGGGCACCGGCTGGGTGTTCGGGTACGGGATGGTCACGCCTGTCTTCTCCGCTCGCACTGGCGCCGCGTGGCTGCGTCGCGTTCCGCTGCGGCGCCAGGGCTGGGCGCCGAGGAGGTGGTTCGTCTTCTGGTTTCCATCATCGCCGAGCGGCGTAGGGCCTCCGTCAGGGCCCAGCTTACGCGCCGGTAACATCACCTGAACTGTGGTCGTTATCCTTCAGTCTGCGCGGTGGGCGTCCAGGTGACGCTACAGACTGCGCATGATAGCGGTGAAGGGGAGGGGCCGAGATGGCCGCAGAGGAGTCGTTCGACGCGTACCGCCTGCCCGAGGAGCACGAGGCGATCCGGGAAGCGGTTCGTGAGGTCTGTGCGGCGAAGGTGGCTCCGCACGCCGCTGAGGCGGATGAGACCGGTGAGTTCCCGAAGGCGTCGTACGACGCGCTCCGAGCGGCGGACTTCCATGCTCCGCACATCCCGGTCGAGTACGGCGGGGCCGGGGCGGACGCGTTGGCCACGGCGATCGTGATCGAGGAGGTCGCGCGGGCCTGCGCCTCGTCCTCGCTGATCCCGGCGGTGAACAAGCTGGGCACCATGCCGCTGCTGCTGGCCGGCTCCGACGAACTCAAGCGCCGCTACCTGACCCAGGTGGCCAGCGGCGAGGCGATGTTCTCGTACTGCCTCTCCGAGCCCGAGGCCGGCAGCGACGCGGCCTCGATGACCACCCGGGCGGTACGTGACGGCGATCACTGGGTGCTCAACGGCGTGAAGCGGTGGATCACCAACGCCGGTGTCTCGGAGTTCTACACCGTCTTCGCGGTGACCGACCCCGCCGCCCGGTCCCGGGGTATCTCGGCCTTCGTGGTCGAGAAGTCCGACCCCGGCGTCAGTTTCGGCGCTCCCGAGAAGAAGCTCGGCATCAAGGGCTCGCCGACCCGCGAGGTCTACCTGGACAACGTGCGGATCCCGGCGGACCGGATGATCGGCGACGAGGGCACCGGCTTCGGCACCGCGATGAAGACCCTGGACCACACCCGGGTCACCATCGCCGCGCAGGCCGTCGGCATCGCCCAGGGCGCGCTGGACTATGCCAAGGGGTACGTCGCCGAGCGCAAGCAGTTCGGCAAGGCCGTCGCCGAGTTCCAGGGCGTGCAGTTCATGCTCGCCGACATGGGCATGAAGCTCGAGGCGGCCCGGCAGCTGACCTACGCGGCGGCCGGCCGGTCCGAGCGTGGCGACGCCGACCTGACCTACTTCGGTGCGGCGGCGAAGTGCTTCGCCTCGGACGCCGCCATGGAGATCACCACTGACGCGGTCCAACTGCTCGGCGGGTACGGCTACACCCGGGACTACCCGGTCGAGCGGATGATGCGCGACGCCAAGATCACCCAGATCTACGAGGGCACGAACCAGGTGCAGCGCATCGTGATGGCCCGGCAGCTGTTGAAGGACTGAGCAGCTGTTCGCGACCCGGAGTTGAGGTGGCCGGGCGCATGGATCCGGCCACCCGGGTGCCTACTCGAAGAGGACCGAGATGCTCTCCCTCGCCGAGATGCGGTGGATGGCTTCCGCGAACAGCCCTGCCACGCTGACGACCTGGACCTTGTCGGACAGTTTGGCGGGCTGGGTCTCCACACTGTCGGTCGTGAACAGACACTCGATCGGGCTGTCGTCGAGCCGCTCGTTCGCGGCCTCGGTCAGCAGAGCGTGACTGACTGCCGCGTACACCTTGGTCGCGCCCCGTTCGACCAGTACGCGGGCGGCGTCGACCAGCGTGCCCGCGCTGATGGTGAAGTCGTCGACGATCAGCGCCGTCCGGCCCTCCACCGAGCCGATCAACTCGACGATTTCAGCGGACTCGCTGTGGTCGACGCGTCGCTTGTCGGCAATGGCCGTGGGCACCTGCAGGCGATTGGCCCACTGGCGCGCCTTCTTGGCGTATCCAGCGTCCGGAGCGACGACGACAAGGTCGTGGAAATTGCGCGTCGCGATGGCGTCGCAGAGCACCGGCAATGAATACAGATCATCGACCGGAATGTTGAAGAATCCTTGAACCTGAGGGGTGTGCAGGTCCAGTGTGACGACTCGATCTGCTCCCGCCGCGGCAATGGCATCGGCGCACACCCGTCCGCGAATGGACACTCGCGGTTCGTCTTTCTTGTCACCCTTGGCGTAGCTGAAGTAAGGAATCACGGCGGTTACCGACGCGGCGCTGGCTCGCTTGAAGGCGTCGATCCAGAAGAGCAACTCCATGAAGTTGTCATTCGCCGGGAAGGCGGTGCCCTGGACGATGAAGATATCGCGCCCTCGGACGTTCTCCAGCACTCTGACAAAAAGGTTGCCCTCCGAGAAATGAAGGACTTCGGAGGAACCCAATGTGACGTTGAGCCTATCGGCAATCGCGCGTCCAAGGTTTCGACTGGCTGATCCTGCGAACACCATGAATTCAGACGAGGTCATGCTCTGTCAAACCCCCTGGCTGCCGATGACGCCACGGAGTCTAACGTCATTGGGCTTCGGCGTCGGGGGTGGCGCTGTCCATGAGGGCGGCCACCGATTGATCAGCGATGTTCGTGTCCACTCGCGATCTGGAGGAGTCGCCCTCTCCGCCCGCGCGGCCGCCGGGCGGAGACGACGATCGGAGTTGCCGGGTCAGCTGGTGGCGTCGTCGCGTCGGGGCAGGTTGCCCGGCGGCGCGGACCAGGGTGAACCACCTCCGGTACGGCGGGGCAGCGGCTCGGTCGGCGTCGAATCCGGATCCGGATAGCCCAGGCTCAACGGGGCGGTGTCCCGCTCCGACGAGGGAGCCGGTGACCAGTCGGTCAGCGTCGGGTCCGGTGCCGGCGCGTCGGGCGTTGCCGACGCCGGCTGTGCCACCGCGACCGGCCAGCGCCGCCAGCGCTGCCCGCTGAACGTCGCGACCAGGAGCAGCATGCCGATCAGGAAGAGCGTTCCGTTCTCCACCGGCAGCCGTAGCGGCAGCGGGTCGCCGAGGAACTCCCAGCCGGACGGGATGCGCTCGCGTACCCGGAACGGCGCGATGAACAGCCCGACGTACGGGGTGACCAGCAGCAGCCCGGCCACCAGCGGACCGAGCGGTGAGATGCGCAGCGTGCCGAGCAGGCCCAGCACGATGCCGCCGACAGCGAGGTAGACGGCCGGTTCGATGAGGTTGGCCGTGTTTGATGTGCCGATCTCCACCCACCGGTTGACGGTGCCCGCCGATCCGTCCTGACCGAGGGTGACCAGCACCCAGGTGACCGGCACCACCACCAGCCCGGCGAGGAAGCTCCACAGATGTCGCATCCGCGCACCGTACCGTTTCCGACATGACCGAGCACCCCGCCACCGCCCTGCCGGGCAAGCCGACCTCGTACTCCCGGGTAACCCTCAGTCGGATCATGACCGCCGTCGACGTGAACCTGTACGGAACGGTGCACGGCGGGGTGCTGATGAAGTTCGTCGACGACGTGGCCGGCGCGGCCGCGGCACGGCACAGCGGCGGTACGGCGGTGACCGCCGCGATCGACGAGATCGTCTTCTCCGAGGCGGTCCGGGTGGGCGATCTGGTGCACGCGTACGCCCAGGTGAACTGGACCGGGCAGACGTCGATGGAGGTCGGCGTACGGGTGATGGCCGAGCGCTGGGACTCGGCCGACGAGCTGCCGGTGCGGGTGGCCACCGCGTACCTCGTATTCGTCGGGGTCGAGGTGGGCGGCGCGCCCCGGCCGGTGCGCCCGGTGCTGCCGGAGACGCCCGAGGACGAACGCCGCTGGCGCGAGGCGGAGATCCGCCGTGCGCACCGGCTGGCCCGTCGCCGCGCCATCCAGGCGGCCCGCAGCGAACCCTGAGAAACCACCCACCGGGCCGGTGCCCGCCGAACCCACATTGGTCGGGCACGGGGGGTGTGGACCGGGCACATGCGCCCGCCGGGCTCGGGTGCGGAGAATGGCGCTGCCAGGTAGGGCAAGATGGCGCCACGGCCCACCGCACAGCGTCGTGCCGGGCCAGGGGAGGAGTTGACCAGTGACGGACGTGCTGTGGACGCCACCGGCGGACGTGCTCCAGCGGTCACGGATCGGGGCCTACCTGCGTTGGCTCGCCGAGCACCGGGGGCTGACGTTCGCCGATTACGACGAGCTGTGGCGATGGTCGGTCACCGACCTGGACGCCTTCTGGCGGTCGATCTGGGACCACTTCGGCGTCGTCGCGCACACTCCGCCGACCGCCACCCTGGCCGACCGGGGCATGCCGGGCACGCGGTGGTTCCCCGGCGCCACCCTGAACTACGCCGAGAACGTGCTGCGGATGCCGGGCCGGGCCGACGACGAGCCGGTGGTCGTGGCACACGGGCAGACCCGGCCGCCGGTGACCCTCACCGCCGGGCAACTGCGCGAGCAGGTCCGGCGGGTCGCCGCCGGACTGCGCCGGCTCGGCGTCACCACCGGCGACCGGGTGGCCGCGTACGCGCCAAACATCCCCGAGACGTACGTGCTGATGCTGGCCACCACCAGCCTCGGTGCCATCTTCTCGTCCTGCGCGCCGGAGTTCGGCACCCGCAGCGTCACCGACCGCTGGCAGCAGATCGAGCCGAAGATCCTGGTGGCCGTCGACGGCTACCGCTACGGCGACAAGCCGGTCGACCGACGCGCCGAGGTGGCGGCGATCCGGGCCGCGCTGCCGTCGCTGCGGCACACCGTCTCGATTCCCTACCTCGATCCCGACGGGCAGGCTCCCGAAGGAGCGATGGCCTGGGCGGAGCTGGCGGCCGCGACCGACGAGCCGCTGAGCTTCACCCCGGTGCCGTTCGACCATCCGCTGTACGTGCTCTACTCCTCCGGCACCACGGGGCTACCCAAGCCCATCGTGCACGGGCACGGCGGCATCCTGCTGGAGCACCTGAAGATGCTCGCCCTGCATCACGACCTGGGGCCGTCGGACCGGTTCTTCTGGTTCACCACCACCGGCTGGATGATGTGGAATTTCCTGGTCTCCGGGCCAGCGGTGGGCGCGACGATCGTGCTCTTCGACGGCAATCCCGGCCACCCCGACCTCGGCGCGCTGTGGCGGCTGGCCGAGCAGACCGGCACCACGTACTTCGGCACCTCCGCGCCGTTCCTGCTGGCCTGCCGCAAGGCCGGGCTGGTGCCACGCGAACTCGCCGACCTCTCGGCGCTGCGCGGCCTCGGCTCCACCGGCGCGCCACTGCCCGCCGAGGGATTCACCTGGGTGTACGACTCGGTAGGCGGCGACCTTCAGCTCCAGTCGCTGTCCGGCGGCACCGACGTCTGCACCGGCTTCGTGGGTGGCGTGCCGCTGCTGCCGGTGCACGCCGGTGAGATCACCTGCCGGGCGTTGGGCGCCAAGGTGGAGGCTCGCTCGCCGGACGGCACCCCGGTCGTGGGTGAGCTGGGCGAGTTGGTGATCACTGAACCGATGCCCAGCATGCCCGTGGGCTTCTGGAACGACCCGGACGGCACCCGCTATCGGGAGGCGTACTTCGACGTGTACCCCGGAGTGTGGCGGCACGGTGACTGGATCACCATCAACTCGCGGGGCGGATGTGTCATCACCGGCCGCTCCGACGCCACCCTGAACCGGGGCGGCGTACGCCTCGGCACCGCCGAGTTCTACTCCGTGGTGGAGGGGCTGGACGAGGTCGTCGACTCGGTGGTGGTGCACCTGGAGGACGACGAGGGCGGCGCCGGTGAGCTGCTGCTGTTCGTGGTGCTCGCCGAGGGGATCACGCTGGACGACGACCTGCGCCGCACCATCTGTCGTGAGCTGCGCACCGCGTTGTCACCCCGGCACGTCCCCGACGAGATCCACCAGGTCCGCGCGGTGCCGCGCACCCTGTCGGCGAAGAAGCTCGAGGTTCCGGTCAAGAAGATCCTCACCGGAACCCCGGTCGACCAGGCCGCCGCCAAGGGTGCCCTGGCCAACCCCGAGTCCCTGACCGCCTTCGCCACCCTCGCCCAACACCGCGCCCCGGACAACCCAACCGCCTGACCCGACCCTCGCCCCGGATACCCGGCCGCCTGACCCGACCCCGCCCCCAACCCGCCGCCACCCACACGTCCCCAACCCCAACCCGCCACACGAACTGGGACCTGTCTTCACTCACCGTGCTGTCACCGCTCGCCCACCAACCAACCTTCACATCCTTTGCTCTGCTTCAACCCACGCAACAGTTACTCTCCGCACCTTCCGCTGCCCGAGTGCTCCTGCGACGCGGGCCGCGTCGTCACAGGTCAGCCAGTTGTGCGTCGGTTGAAGCAGAGCAAAGCGTGGAGAGGAGCACGTCTGTCAGCGGCAGCGGGTTGACGGTTAGTGAGCGTCACTAAGAGTTAGGCGACGCGCGTGCCGTCGCGATTCGCGGTCGCCGTCCCGGGTAACGGCCCGCCTGGCCTGGCTGCTGGCCTGCCTGCCGGTGCGGCCTGCCCGGCTGCCCGGCCTGCCCGGCTGCCCGGCCTGCCCGGCTGCCCGGCCTGCCCGGCTGCCCGGCCTGCCCGGCTGCCCGGCCTGCCCGGCTGCCCGGCGTGTCCGGTGTCCGGCCTGTCCGGTGCGGTCCGCGCGGTGCGGTCCGCCGGCGCGGCTCAGGTCGGCCGCCTCAGGTCGTCGGGTCAGGTCAGGCGGGTCCGGTCAGCCGCGTCAGGCCAGGCGGGTCAGGTCAGGGCTCGGGTGACCTTCTCCGTCGATCGACGGTCGGGCAGGAGGGCCGGGTCGGGGTGGGCACAGAGGACCAGGGTGGCACCGACGCTGAGCGGGGCCAGCAGCCAGTCGAGCGGGTCCGGGTGCCGGTCGACGTCCACGAGGAGGCGGTCGCCCGCGGAGATGCCGAGCTCGGCGGCGCGGGTGGTGGCCCGGGCGCGCAGCGCGACGTGGTCGGGCCCGCCCGGCGGGTACGCCCGGAAGTGGTCACCGTGGACGCGTACCTCGGTGACGTAGTCGGCGAAGCCGGCCGGGACCTCCCGCAGCGGCAGCGCGAACGGGTGCAGCGCGAGAGCGTACCGGTCGCCCGCCGACCAGGCATCGGCCTCGGCGGCCCGGTCGGCGACGGCGAAGAGCACGTCCACCTCACCCGGCCGCTCGGCCACGGTCAGCCCGGCCGACCAGCAGCCGAGCAGCACCGCAGCGGTCTGCCAGTGCGGCGGCAGCAGCACGGCCGCGGTGCCCCCCGCCCCGAGGGCCAGTTCGTCGACGAGCAGGTTGGCTGTCTTGGCCACCCAGTTCGCCAGCGTCGCGCCGGAAAGTTCGGTGCGTTCGCCGGTCGCGTCGTCGTACCAGGTCAGCAGCGGGCGGTTCGGGTCGGTCGCGATCGCGTCGGCGAAGACCCGGGCAATGTTGTCGGCCATCGGCGCGAACGATACGCGCCTGCCGGCCGTACTCGATGGCAGCGACAAGTCGGCGTACCGTCGGGTCGCAGTCAGCGTCCGCACCAGGCTCCGGCGTAGGCTTGCCGGAGTGTCGTTCCCCACAGTCTCGCCATCGCAAGGAGTCGCCCCGTGACCGCCGGTCGCCCGCCCCGCGTGCTCATCGACGCCACGAGTGTCCCCGCCGATCGCGGCGGCGTCGGTAGATACGTCGACGGTCTGCTCGGTGCCCTCGGCAAGGTGTGCGGATCGGCGGTGGATCTGGTGGTGGTGAGCCTCCGCACGGATCTCGAGCGCTACCGCCGGAAGCTGCCCGGTGCGGAGATCATTCCGGCGCCGGCGGCGGTCGCCCACCGGCCGGCCCGGCTCGCCTGGGAGCAGACCGGCCTGCCTCTGCTGGCCCAGCAGGTCGGCGCGGAGGTTCTGCACTCACCCTTCTACACCTGCCCGCTGCGGGCCGGCTGTCCGGTCACGGTGACGGTGCACGACGCGACGTTCTTCACCGAGCCGGAGCACTACGACAAGTCTCGCCGCACGTTCTTCCGCAGCGCGATCAAGACCTCGCTGCGGCGCGCCAACCGGGTGATCGTGCCCAGCAAGGCCACCCGCGACGAGCTGATCCGGTTGCTGGACGCCGACCCGACCCGGATCGACGTGGCGTACCACGGCGTGGACCACGACGCCTTCCACGCGCCCGGTGACGAGGAGAAGGCCCGGGTACGCGCCCGCCTGGGGCTCGGCGGCAGCAGCTACGTGGCGTTCCTCGGCGCGAAGGAGCCCCGGAAGAACGTGCCGAACCTGATCCGTGGCTGGGCACGCGCGGTCGCCGACCGGGAGGACCCGCCCGCGCTGGTGGTGGCCGGCGGGCAGGGGCACGACGACGACATCGACCGCGCGGTGGCCGAGGTGCCCTCCCACCTGCGGCTGCTGCGCCCCGGCTACCTGCGCTACGCCGACCTGCCCGGTTTCCTCGGTGGGGCGCTGGTGGCCGCGTACCCCTCGTACGGGGAGGGGTTCGGGCTGCCGATCCTGGAGGCGATGGCGTGCGCCGCCCCGGTGCTCACCACGCCCCGGCTCTCGCTGCCCGAGGTCGGCGGCGACGCGGTGGCGTACACCAGCGAGGATCCGGATCAGATCGCCGCCGACCTGGCCGCGTTGCTCGACGACGAGCCGCGCCGGTTGTCGCTGGCCAAGGCCGGCTTCGACCGGGCCAAGGAATTCACCTGGGAGTCCAGCGCCGAGGTGCACATCGCGGCGTGGACCAGGGCGCGGGGCTGAGCGGGCAACCCAGGCCCCCGGTCGGGGCGGTTCGGGCATGATGTCCTGGTGATCTATGTCGTCATTCCGGCCGGTGGCAGCGGCACAAGGTTGTGGCCGCTGTCCCGCGCCGGCCATCCCAAATTCCTCCACCCGTTCACCGGTACCTCCTCCTCGTTGCTCCAGGCGACGGTGGAGCGGCTGGGGCCGCTGACCACCCCCGAGCGCACCATGGTGGTCACCGGGGCCGCGCACGCCGCGGCCGTGGCCCGGCAACTGACCGGTCTGCCGGAGGAGAACATCCTGGTCGAGCCGTCGCCCCGGGATTCCTGCGCCGCCATCGCGCTGGCCGCGGCGGTGATCGCGGTACGCGACCCGGACGCCGTGATGGGCTCCTTCGCCGCCGATCATCTGATCGGAGATCCGCAGCGGTGGGTGGACACCGTCCGGGAGGCGGTCCGGGGCGCGGAGCAGGGACTGCTGATGACGGTCGGGATCACCCCGACCCGGCCCGAGACCGGTTACGGGTACCTGCGCACCGGCGAACCCGTCGACGGCGGCCCGATGCGCCCGGTGGTCGAGTTCAAGGAGAAGCCGAGCGCCGAGGTGGCCGAGACGTACCTACGGTCGGGCCACTACCTCTGGAACGCCGGCATGTTCGTCTGGCGGGTGTCGGCGTTCCTCGCCGAGCTGGCGCGTCAGCAGCCTGACCTGCACACCGGGGTAACCGCGATCGCCGCCGCGTGGGGCTCCGACGACCAGGACGACGTGCTCGGCGCGGTCTGGCCGACGTTGACGAAGATCTCGGTGGACTACGCGGTGATGGAGGGCGCGGCCGCGGCCGGCCGGGTGGCGACCGTACCCGGTGACTTCCGGTGGAACGACGTGGGCGACTTCCACACCCTCGGCGAGGTGCTGCCGGCGGACAGCGACGGAAACGTGGTGCTCGCCGGTGACGCCAAGACCGAGGTGCTGCTGCGCGACAGCAGCGGCATGGTGGTGGTGCCGCAGTCGGGTCGGCTGATGGCCGCCGTCGGCGTACGGGACCTGATCGTGGTCGACACCGCGGACGCGTTGCTGGTCTGCCCGCGTGACCGCGCTCAGGACGTCAAGTCGATCGTGGACGAGCTCAAGAGGCGGGGTGAGGACAAGCTCGTCTGAAGGCGGCCAGGCCCGGTGCGACGAGCCGGGCCGTGCCGCCGGCCAGCGGGTCGGGTAGGCGCTCCGGTGGGAACCAGCCGAGCGCCTCGGACTCCGCGCTGACCCGTTCCGTCGCGCCGGTCGGGGCGAACACCGCGAAGCGGACGTCGTGGTGCAGCGACCCGCCCTGACAGCCGACCGGGTGCACATCGACGTCGATCGGCGTCGGGTCGATCCGCAGTCCGGTGATGCCCGACTCCTCGGTGGCCTCGCGCAGCGCCGCCCCGGCCAGCGTCCGGTCACCGGGCTCGCAGTGCCCACCCAGCTGCACCCACTTGTGGAACTTCCCGTGCAGGCAGAGCAGCACCTGGGTGCCGGTCGCGTCGAACACCAACGCGCTGGCGGTGACGTGACCGGCCCGGTGCTCCCGGCGCATCGCGATCGGCCCGGCGCTCAGCAGGTCGAGGGTGCGGTTCCGGGCACCGGCCGCGTCCGAGCTGGTCGGTGTCCAGTCGGCCAGCACCGCCGTCGCGTCGGCGTGCAACTCCGTCCAGTCACTCGCGTCGTCACGCGGGGATCCGTCCACCATCCGGGGCGTCGACAACGGCCGCTCCTTTCGTCCGTGCCAGCGTACGGTTCTGCCCGGTACGCGGCTCGGTCGGCCGGAGCTGTGGAGATGCGTCGAAGCCGGGCCGAGGAGGGTGGGCGGCACCCCCTGCGGAAAACTGAGCCGCAGACCCTCGTAGGGTGCCGCCCTCCCTCCGGCGGCCCAGCGGGCGGGACGCGTGCGACGCGGGTCGCCCCTGGAGCACGGGAAGCATGGCGGATCCACGCGACGGGCGTCGAGGTCTTTCAGCTGAGGCTTAACTACCCGAGGTCGACGGGCTGGGTAGAGTTCCAAGGTCGCCGGGTGCCCCCCTCAGCCGGGCGATGGGAGAGTCCCATGCTGAAGATCCATTTCTCCGGCGAGGACATCCTCCGGACCCGGGTGGCTCCGGCGGCTGATCCCGTCTGGGAAGTGGTGCTGAGCCTGCACCTGCTGCCCGGGCACAGTCGTGACCCGTTGCTGGCCAACTGGCGCCGCGAGGTCTCGCGCGGGCTGCGTCGACACGTCGACCCCGACGCGCTGCGGCTGCTGTCCACGTTGAATCCGCCCCGGGGTTACTTTCCGGACTTCCTCACCCCGTACGAGAGCGTGCACGGCTTCGAGGCGGGGATGGAGGCCCTGCGGCGTACCCCCGTCGCGCTGCTGAAACGCGACCTGGCCCTGCTCGCCGACAACCGGAGTCTGCCCGCCGGGGCGGCCGCCATCGCGCGGGGCGAGCCGGACGCCCTGAACCAGCTGACCGAGACGATGGACCGCTACCGGGAGCTGGCCCTCGGCCCCTACTGGGCTCGGGTGCAGGGCGCGGTGGAGGCCGATCGTGCCCGTCGTGCCCGGGCGATGCTCGACGGCGGCATCGAAGGGCTGCTGACCACGCTGCGGCCGGGCCTGCGCTGGGAATCCGGCGTACTGGAGATCCCCGCGTATCCGCGCAGCCGGGAGCTGCACCTGCAGGGACGGGGGCTACTGCTGGTGCCGTCGTTCTTCTGCGCGAACACACCGGTCGCACTGCTCGACCCGGAACTACCACCGGTGCTGGTCTATCCGGTCGACAAGCTGGGCGGGCTGAGCACGGACGCCGGTGCGGGCGGCGCGGGCCGGGAGGCGCTGAGCGCGTTGCTCGGCCGTACCCGCGCGGCGGTCCTGGCGGCCAGTGACGACGGCTGTACCACCGGCGAACTGGCGCGTCGGCTGCACATCTCACCGGCGGCGGCCAGCCAGCACACCACCGTGCTGCGCAACGCGGGACTGCTGGTCAGCCACCGCGACCGCAACACCGTCCTGCACACCCTCACCCCCCTGGGCCGCGCCGTCCTCAACCCCTAACCCCACCCACCCTCGCCCCACCCCACCCACCCTCGCCCCGTTGATCATGAAGTTGACGCCCGGGAGAGCGCTTGCCGGCGACAACAACTTCATGATCAACGGGGGTAAAGGGAGGGGGAGGGGGTCAGAGGGCGAGGGTGGCGGCGGCGGTGGTGCCGCTGGGTGGGGGGAGCAGTTGGGTGGAGACGCCCTGCGCCGCGAGGGCGGTGCGCAGGCGCTGCACGTCCGCGCCGAACCGGACCAACTGGACCGGACCCACGGGGGTGGGCGGGGAGCAGAGCACCAGACCCGTGGCGCGGGCCGGCCAGCCGGGCACGGTGGCGACCAGCGCGGCGCGTACGTCATCGTCCGCGACCGGGGTGAAGACGGTGCCGGGCGCGATCACGCCGGTGACCGAGGCGATCGCCCGGTCCACGGTGACCGGGTCGGCCGGGACGTCACCCGGGTGGTCCGGCACGGTTGCGGCGGCCGCGAAACCGGCCGCCGTCGCCTCGGCGGTGCCGAGTGAGAACAGGTCCATCGAAGCGTCCCGGACCAGGACGCGGGCACCGTCGCCGTCATCCGGCAGCGGCGGCGTCAGGTAGCCACGGATCACCGCCACCGGCATCTGGTCGCACTTGCCCTTGATCAGTTCGCCGGCCGCGGCCAACTCGTCGACCACCGCCATCTGGGTCAGCACCAGTTCGTTGCCGTACGGGTCGACCTCGCCCCGGTGATCGCGGATGGCGTCCATCCCGGCGACGCCGAGAGCAACGTCGGTCAGCCCGTTGCGCCAGGGCCGGCCCATGGTGTCGCTGACGATGACCGCGACGTCAACGCCGTACCGGGCACGCAGACCGGCGCGCAGCGCGCGGGCCGAGGCGTCCGGGTCCTCCGGCAGCAGCACCAGCCGGGTCTTGTCGACGTTGGAGGCGTCGATTCCGGCGGAGGCCATCACGAAGCCGTGGCGGGTCTGCACGATCCGGGTCGTGCCGCGAGAGGCCACCACCCGTACCGTCTCCGCCGCCAGCACCTCGTCCCGGGCGGCCTGCCGGTCCGGGCCGTCGGCCGGCACGTCGACCAGCCGTCCCTCCGCCTTGGAGACGATCTTGCTGGTCACCACCAGCACGTCCCCGTCGCGCAGCCAGGGTGCCGCGCCGCCGATCAGGGCCGCCAGGTCGTCACCCTCGGTCACGTGACCGATGCCGGGCACCGGCAGGATCTCCAGTCTCACGTCAACTCCACCGCGGCGCGGACCATCGCCGCCGTCGCCGCCTCGTCGGTCATCCGCAGCGGCACCGCGCGGACCGTCACGTCCGGCACCAGCGTGCCCGCGTCCTCCTCGGCCACCAACCAGCCGTCGAGCAGGCCACCCGCGGCCCGGCTCCCGTACAGCCCGCCGACCCCAGCGGCGGTGCACTCCACGCCGACGACCGCCAGGCAGCGGTCGGCCATGCCCCGCACCGGCGCGCCGCCGATGATCGGCGAGACGCCCACCACCGGGGCGGGACCGTCCGTCACCGCCGCACGCAGGCCCGGCACCGCCAGGATCGGCGCGATGCTGACCACCGGGTTGCTCGGTGCCACGAGCACCACGTCGGCGCCGGTGATCGCCTCGGTGACGCCGGGTGCCGGCTTCGCCGACTCCGCGCCGACGAAGACGAACCGGTGGGTCGGTATCTCCGCCCGGTGGCGGACCCACCATTCCTGGAAGTGGATCGCCCGCTGGCCGCCGTCGACAGCGTCGGCGTCGGCGTCGCTCACGATCGCGTGCGTCTCCAGGCGGTCGTCGGTCGCCGGCAGCAGGCGTACGCCGGGCTGCCAACGTGTCGCCAGCGCCTCGGTGACCTGGTGCAGCGGATAGCCGGCGTCCAGCATGGTGGTGCGGACCAGATGGGTGGCGATGTCCCGGTCGCCCAGCCCGAACCAGCTCGGCTCGGCACCGTACGCGGCCAGCTCGTCCCGGACCGTCCAGCTCTCGTCGACGCGCCCCCAACCCCGCTGCGGGTCGGCCCCGCCGCCGAGGGTGTAGAGCACGCTGTCCAGATCCGGGCAGATCCGGAGCCCGTGCAGCCGCAGGTCGTCGCCGACGTTGACCACGGCGGTCACCTCGGCGCCCACCTCGCGGGCGTACGCCCGCACCCCGAGCAGGAACCGGGCACCGCCGATTCCGCCGGTCAGAACCACGATGCGCATCCGCCCATCCTCGCCTACGTGACGCCTCCGCCGGCCAGGTGCCCCGGGAGACTAGGCTCACGTCGGCATCTGTCCGCTTTCGCCCCAGGGAGAGTTCGTGACCAGCCCCGCCGAGCCCCCGCCCACCGACCCGACCCCGGCCCGACAGGTGACCGGGCCGCTGCGTGAACTCGTCGCTCTCGTGCTCCTGGGCGCGAACGCCGTCTTCCTCTTCGTGGGGCTGATCCGGCTGCTGACTCCGCAGGGCGCCTACAGCACGGTGACCGGGCGTGCCGCCAGCTCGTTCTTCGCCTTCATCGGCCTTGAGGCGGTCGTCCTGCCGGTGCTGGCGGTGCTGCTGGCCACGCACGTCGCGCCGACCGTCGCACGGGCGAAGCTGATCACGCAGGTGGCGTTGATCGAGTACGCGGTCAGTGCCGTGCTCGGCGGTCTCACCCTGCTGATCTGGGTGGTCGGTCGGCTGGCCGAGGCGCAGTTGTTCGACGCCATGACCGGTCTGCTCACCCGGGCGGCCTGGGTGGCGCTGTTCGCGGCGGCCGCGTACGTGGTGTGGAGCGTGTGGCAGCGGCTCTACCACGTACCCAGGCCCAAGCCCGAGCCCGGCCTGTACGGCACGCCGCAGCCGGGCTGGCCGCAGCCGGGCGGTCCGGGTCAGTTCGGTGGTCAGCCCGGTCAGCAGGGTGGCGGCTGGCCGCCGGCGGGCGGCTGGTCGGGTGCCGATCGGCCCGGCGGCTATCCGGGCGGCCACCCCGGCACCGGTCACCCAGGCGGGCAGGCACCTCAGCCCGGCGCAGGTCAGACCGGCGGTTACCCGACCGGCGGCGCGACCCACGGCCAGCAGGGCCAGCAGGGCTGGCCGGTGGCCGGTCAGGCACCCACCGCCGGTGGGCCACCGGAGTCCCCGCACACGTGGCCGCCGCACGGTCAGCCAGCGGTGCCGCCGCAGTCGGCCGCGCCGTCCTCGCCGGCCGCACCACCGTTCGGGCAGCCGCCCTCGGCCGACCCGACCCAGACCATCCCGCGCCAGGGCGCCGAGCCGACCGAGAGCGTTCCGCGCCAGGGCGCCGAGCCGACCGAGGGCGTCCAGCACCGGGGCGCCGAGCCGACCCAGGCGATCCCGCACCAGGGTGCCGAGCCGACCCAGGCGATCCCGCGTTCGGATGACGCGGACGCCGACCGCACCCAGCGGATCGACCCGGGCGATCAGCCCCGCTGAGCGGCCGCACCGTCACGCCGACCGGGTCCGACGAGGTTCGCCGTCGTCAGGGCACGTGCGGTTGCCCACGGGCGGGGGCCGGACCGGACGGCAGCGCATAGGCTGAGCGGATGGTTGATCAGAGCGAGCGCGGGCCGGGCGACGGGGGCGTACGGCGGGCGCTGCGCCGGGCCGCCACCGGGCGGGCGCTCGACGTCGACGAGGCGTCGACCCTGCTGACCGCCCGGGGCGCGGCCCTGGAGGAGTTGCTCGGCATCGCCGGTTCGATCCGCGACGCGGGACTGCGCGACGCCGGCCGGCCCGGCGTGGTGACCTACTCGAAGAAGGTCTTCATCCCACTGACCCGGCTCTGCCGGGACCGCTGCCACTACTGCACGTTCGCCACGGTGCCGCACCGGCTGCCGGCGGCCTTCCTCGACCGCGACGAGGTGCTCGCCATCGCTCGGGCCGGTGCGGCGCAGGGCTGCAAGGAGGCGCTGTTCACCCTCGGCGACCGGCCGGAGGAGCGCTGGCCGGCCGCCCGGCAGTGGTTGGACGAGCGCGGCTACGCCTCCACCGTGGACTATCTGCGTGCCTGCGCGGTGGCGGTGCTGGAGGAGACGGGGCTGCTACCGCACCTGAACCCGGGTGTCCTCTCCTGGGCGGAGTTGCAGCGGCTCAAGCCGGTGGCGCCGAGCATGGGCATGATGCTGGAGACCACCGCCACCCGGTTGTGGTCCGAGCCGGGTGGCCCGCACTACGGCTCCCCGGACAAGGAACCGGCGGTGCGGTTGCGGGTGCTCGACGACGCCGGACGGGTCGGCGTTCCGTTCACCACGGGCATCCTGATCGGCATCGGCGAGACCCTGACCGAGCGGGTCGACGCGATCTTCGCGATGCGGCGCGCCCAGCGGGAGTACGGCCACCTCCAGGAGGTGATCGTGCAGAACTTCCGGGCGAAGCCGGACACGGCGATGCGCGGGATGCCCGACGCCGAGCTGCACGACCTCGCCGCCACCGTGGCGGTGGCCCGGGTACTGCTGGGCCCCAAGGCCCGCATCCAGGCGCCGCCGAATCTGATCGCCGGCGAGTACGACCTGCTGTTGCGGGCCGGCATCGACGACTGGGGCGGCGTCTCACCGGTGACTCCGGACCATGTCAACCCGGAGCGTCCCTGGCCGCAGCTCGACGAACTGGCGGCGCGTACCGCCGCGGCCGGGTTCACCCTCCGGGAGCGGCTGACCGTCTACCCGGAGTACGTCCAGGCCGGCGAGCCCTGGCTGGACGCCCGACTGCTGCCGCACGTGACCGCGCTGGCCGATCCGACGACCGGGCTGGCGGTCGAGGCGGCCCGACCGGTGGGCCGGCCGTGGCAGGAGCCCGACGAGACCTTCGGCGGGCGTACCGACCTGCACGCCACCATCGACACCACCGGGCGTACGGACGATCGGCGGGGCGACTTCGACCACGTGTACGGCGACTGGGCGGAGGTTGCCGCGAAGGCGGCCGTGCCGCCGGCGCGGGGCACCGGCGACTCCCCGGCGCCGGAGGCGGGCCGGCGGGCCGGTGCCGGTCGACAGGTCACCGCCGGTTCCGGCGACGCCGAGCTGCGGGCCGGGTTGCGGTTGGCCGCCGGGAATCCGGCGGCGCTGCTGGAGCCCCGGCACACCGATGCCGCACTGGCGCTGTTCGGCGCGGACGGGCCGGCCCTGGACGAGCTGTGCCGCACCGCCGACGACCTGCGCCGGGCCGCCGTCGGCGACGACGTCACCTACGTGGTCAATCGCAACATCAACTTCTCCAACGTCTGCTACGTGGGCTGCCGGTTCTGTGCGTTCGCCCAGCGGGAGCGGGATGCCGACGCGTACCGGCTGTCGGTGGAGCAGGTCGCCGACCGGGCGCAGGAGGCGTGGGACGCCGGTGCCGGCGAGGTCTGCATCCAGGGCGGCATCGACCCGAAGCTGCCGGTGACGATCTACGCCGACCTGGTCCGGGCGATCAAGGCCCGGGTACCGGAGATGCACGTGCACGCCTTCTCCCCGATGGAGATCGTCACCGCCGCGGCCAAGGCCGGCGTCCCGGTGAAGGAGTGGCTGGCCGGGCTGCGCGAGGCGGGACTGGACACCATCCCGGGCACGGCGGCGGAGATCCTCGACGACGAGGTGCGCTGGGTGCTCACCAAGGGCAAGCTGCCGGCCGCCGCCTGGGTCGAGGTGGTCAGCACGGCCCACGAGCTGGGCATCAGGTCCAGCTCGACGATGATGTACGGACACGTCGACCATCCCGCGCACTGGCTGGCGCACTTCCGGGTACTGGCCGGGGTGCAGGACCGCACCGGTGGGTTCACCGAGTTCGTGGCGCTGCCGTTCGTGCACACCAACGCCCCGATCTACCTGGCCGGCATCGCCCGGCCCGGGCCGACCTGGCGGGAGAACCGGGTGGTGCACGCGATGGCGCGGGTGCTGCTGCACGGCCGGATCGACAACATCCAGTGCTCCTGGGTGAAGCTTGGCGACGCCGGTACGGCGGAGATGCTGCGCAGTGGCTGCAACGACCTGGGCGGCACGCTGATGGAGGAGACCATTTCGCGGATGGCGGGATCCGGCAACGGGTCGGCGCGTACCGAGGAGCAGTTGCGGGCCATCGCGGCGGCGGCCGGCCGGCCGGCGCGTAGGCGTACGACTGCGTACGGTCACATCGTGGCCTAGGGTCGAACCTTCGTCCGCCGCCGGACGTACCTGTCGATGCCGGCGGCGGCACGGCGAGGACCGCCGCCGGCACCCCTGCACGGGGGCCGGCGTGGTCTGTCGTGACCCCCGTCCGTCAACGCGGACGCGTGCGCGCCGCCGCCGGAAAGGTTGGCCATGATCACTGAGAAGCGTAAGCGGCGCTGGCCGAGACTGACCCGCCGGCAGACAATCACCGCCGCGGCCAGCGCCACCCTCGGGGCCGCCGCGCTCGCGGTGCCGGGGCTGTCCCTCGCTGGCGACGGCGACGAGCGTGCCGCGGCCGGCGCCGACGAGACGATCGTCGTGCACCTGCGGGACGCCCGGTCCGGCACCATGGACGTCTTCGTCGGCGAGTCCCGCATCGAGGTGCGTGACCGTGGCCTGGCGGACCGGCTGCGCCGCGCCGCAGCCCGGCGCTGAGCCCGTGCCCACCCGAGTCTGCGCCGCCACAGCGGCCGCCCCGCCCGCCGTCGCCGTGGGCATCGCCCCGCGCGGGTGCTGGCCCGCCGCCCGGCACGTCCGGTCCCGCCGTCGGCGCTGAGCCTTCCGCCGGTCCGACGTAGCCGGCAGCCCCGGCACCCCCGGCACGGGCCTCGATGTCCGGCCGGCCATCCCGATTGACTCTTTCGCCCAGTGAGGTGGGTCCGTCATGTCTTCACACCGCGAGGCACCGGAGATCGCCAAGGATCCGGTCGCCGATTCATCCGATCTGTACGCCTTCGTCACCCCGGATCGTCCCGACACGGTGACCCTGATCGCCAACTACGTACCGTTGCAGTTGCCTTCCGGTGGGCCGAACTTCTTCGAGTTCGGCGACGACGTGCGGTATGAGATCCACATCGACAACGACGGTGACGGGCGGCCGGACGTCACCTACCGTTTCGAATTCACCACCGAGATCACGAACCCGAACAGCTTTCTCTACAACACCGGCCCGATCGATTCGCTGGACAGCGAGAACTGGAACCGGCGGCAGTTCTACAGCCTGACCCGGATCGTCGGCGGCAAGGAGGAGCGGCTGGCACGCAAGCTGCCCTGCCCGCCGTGCAACGTGGGGCCACTGTCCACTCCGAAGTACGCCGAGCTGGTCCGACAAGCCACGTTCAAGCTCTCCACCGGCGAGCGGGTGTTCGCCGGGCAGCGCGCGGACGGGTTCTTCGTGGACCTCGGCGCGATCTTCGACCTCGGTACGCTGCGACCGTTCCAGCAGCTGCACGTCGCCGGAAAGAAGATCTTCAAGGAGGCCGGTGAGCCGGTCAACGCCACCGACCGGTTGAACGTGCACAGCCTGGCGTTGCAGGTGCCGCTGGGTCGGGTCCGCCGCCGGGCCGACCGGTACCACTGGCAGGAGCCCGCCTCGGTCATCGGGGTGTGGACCTCGGCGTCCCGCCGCCAGGTGCGGGTACTCGGTGACCGGGTGGCCGCCGACACCAACGCCGGACCGTTCACGCAGGTGTCCAGGTTGGGCAACCCGTTGTTCAACGAGGTCATCGTGCCGATGGCGCAGAAGGACCTGTGGAACACCCTGCCGCCGTCCGAGGACAAGCGGTTCGCCCAGTTCGTCGAGCGGCCGGAACTGGCCGCCCTGCTGCCGGTGCTGTACCCGGACGTCTTCCCCAACCTGGACAAGCTGAACAGGTCGAAGAAGGCCCGGGCGGACCTGGTCGCCATTCTGCTCACCGGCATCCCCGAGGGACTCATCGACGGCTTCAGCAACAACACCGGGGACGTCCAGGCGGACATGCTGCGGCTGAACACGGCGATCCCGCCGGCCCGTCGGCCGAACCGGTTCGGTGTGCTCGGCGGCGACCTGGCGGGCTTCCCGAACGGCCGGCGGGTGGCCGACGACGTGGTGACCATCGCGCTGCGGGCCGTGGCCGGGTTGACCGTGCCGCTGGTGGACCGGAAGTTCCAACCGGACGCGGCGGCCGCGGCGGTCACGCCGGGCTTGAGCGCCGCGGACGTGACCGCGCCGTTCCTGCGGAACTTCCCCTTCCTCGGTACGCCCTACGACGGGTTCAACAATCCGTCGGCGGAGTCCTGAGCGGGGGTGGGTGAGATGACCGGACATGAACACTCGCACACGTACGGTCCATCGGGAACCGGGACGGTCGTCCTCGACCTCGGTGGCGACACCGGTGCCTTGATCATCTACACCGGACGGCAACTGCTCGGTCGAGAGATCGAGGTGAGCCGGGTCGACCGGGACGATGAGCCACGTACGCACTCCGCCGTGCGCGAACGTCGGGTCCGGGACGGTACGTTCCACAGTGCCGTCTATCCGGACCTTCCGGCCGGCGTCTATACCGTCTGGTGGGACAGTGACACACCCGCCGGAGCGGTCACCGTGACCGGTGGCGTCGTCGCCGAATTCGCCCTGCCGACCAGCGTACCGGCATCGACCGACTGAACCGCCGGAGTCTCCACCGACCGCGTCCCGTCCACATTGTGGGCGGGACGCGGTCGTTGTCCACCCGCTCGACGGGCGGGGTTGGCGAAGTCGGGATAACCTTGCGGATCAAGATCAACGGATCTTGGTGGGTGGCTTTCCGGGCGACGGCGCGAAGCTCGATCACACCCGTGGCGCTCCGCGCGCCACGGGAGAAAACTCGGGCAACTCGCCGGGGAGGGCGTTACTCGTCCGGGGTCTGAATCGATAGGGCAGGGCGAGACCGGGTGGTCCGGGTGGCCGTCCGGGATGCGTGTCGGGAGGGCGACTCCATTATCAAGTTTGGCTTGACGGCGCACGCATTACACGCGTGTAATTTGAATGGGGTTGTTCGCACGGAACGGATGAAAACGGGACCGTACGGACAAAAGCACGCCTTTCGCGTGGGGGGTTGCAGCGGCGACGACGCCGGTGCGCGACAAGGAGGCAACTGAATGGACGGCCAGCTCGAGGCGGCCGACCTGCTCGGAAACGCGCCGGAGTGGCAGGAGCGGGCTCTGTGCTCGCAGACCGACCCGGAGGCGTTCTTTCCCGAGAAGGGCGGCTCAACCCGCGAGGCGAAGCGCATCTGCTCGCGGTGCGAGGTCAAGACGGAATGCCTCGAATACGCTCTCGGCCACGACGAGCGGTTCGGGATCTGGGGCGGGCTCTCCGAACGGGAGCGGCGCAAGCTCAAGCGCCGGGCGGCCTGAACAGACGTGGGGCGGGACGGTTGGGGGCCGTCCCACCCGTCCGGGCGGCTGTCTGGCTCAGGCCAGCTCGTCCGGGTCGACCCCGAGCAGGTTCGCCACCTGCTCGATGATGACGTCGTGGACCAGGTCGGCGAGATCCTCCCGGTCCATGGCCCGGAACTCAAGCGGACGCCGGTACAGCACGATCCGTGGCGGCACCTCCTGGCGGCCCGGCCGGCCGGGCAGCAGCCGGGCCAGCGGCACCTCGCCATCCTCCAGGACGTCTGAGTCGTAGACGTTCAGGTCGGGCGGGACGTCCTCGACGGCGAACTCCACTCCGGCGAGTTCCTTGGCGAACCGACGCTCCAGGGTCTCGACGGTGTCGAGCACCAGATCGTCGAAGATCTCCGCCTTGGTTCGGGCCAGCGGCACGGTGGCCGGCACCAGGCGCCCGCGCAGGCCGCGGCCGTGCCGGTCGCGGTGCGTCCGCCGGCCGGTGCCGGGGCGGCGGTTCTCCGGGCTCGTCATGAGCCAAAGAGTAGCTTCCGGTTCCGCCCGAGCCGGGTCAGCGTCGACCACGTGGCGCGTTGCGGCTCCGGACGAGAAATGTGATCACCAAGACGGGCGTGTCGTAACGCGAAGCGGTGCGCCGAAGCCGGTAATGGAGATACCCTGCGCCGGTGAGGTCACCACGGCGCTGCTCCCGCAACGGCTGCCCCCGGCAAGCGGTCGCCACGCTGACCTATGTCTACAACGAGTCGACCGCCGTGGTGGGCCCGCTGGCCGCCTTCGCCGAGCCGCACACGTACGACCTCTGCGAGCCGCACGCGCGCAGCCTCACCGCCCCCCGAGGCTGGGAGGTGGTACGGCACGAGGGCGAGTTCGAGCCGCCGCCACCCACCACCGACGACCTGGTGGCCCTCGCCGAGGCGGTCCGCGAAGCGGCCCGTCCCGCCCCTCGCCCACCCCAGGACGAGCAGAACAACCCCTCCACACCCCCCGCCGCGTCCCCCACCTCCCGCCGCGGCCACCTCCGCGTAATCCCCCCCACCCACTGACCCCCTCCCCAAGCCCTCCGGCCCCGGCCTCCGCGTTGATCATGAGTTTGGCGGCAGCTTTGGAGATCAACATCGCCGTCAACCTCATGATCAACGGAGTGGGTGGGGTGGGTTAGTGGCCTAGGAGGTGGGAGAAGGTGGTGGCTCGGCGGGCGGGGCGGTTGGTGCGGCGTTCGGCGACGTCCGCGGAGGACATGATCTGGAGGCCGGCGTTGATCGCGAGCCAGCGCAGGGGTTCCGGCTCCCAGCGTGGGGAGCGGTGGTTGACCCAGGGGAGGCGGGTCAGGTCGGTGTGCTCGCCCCGGATCAGGTCGGCCAGCGTACGCCCGGCCAGGTTGCTCGTGCTGACGCCGTCGCCGACGTATCCGCCGGCCCAGGCCAGCCCGGTGGCCCGGTCGTAGCCGACCGAGGCCGACCAGTCGCGCGCCACCCCGAGCGGCCCGCCCCAGGTGTGAGTCACCGGTACGTCCGGGCCGAGCGCCGGAAAGAGTTCGCCGAGCGTACGCCGCAGTGCCGCGAAGACCCGTGGCTCCCGGTCGAAGTCGGGTCGGACCCGTGAGCCGAAATGGTACGGCGCACCCCGTCCGCCGAAGGCGAGCCGGCCGTCGGCGGTGCGCTGGCCGTAGATGATGACGTGCCGGTGGTCCGAGAAGGTCTCCCGCTCGGCGAGCCCGATCCGCTCCCAGGTCTCCGTCGGCAGCGGGGCGGTGGCCACCATCAGCGAGTAGATCGGCGCGATGGCACGTCGGTGACCGGGCAGGCCCTGGGTGTATCCCTCGGTCGCGCGGACCACAACCGGGGCGTTGACCGTGCCGGCCGGGGTGACCGCCGTGCCGGGCCGGATCTCGGTGACCGGGGTCCGCTCATGGATGCGCACGCCGAGCCGTTCGACCACGTGAGCCAGGCGGCGCGCCAGCCGGGCCGGGTGCACCGCCGCGCAGTGCGGCGTGTACGTGGCGGCGAGCACCCCCTCGGCGGCGCAGCGGCTCGTGGCCTCGTCCGGACCGATCAGGTCGAGGTCGTCCGGGCCGAAACCGAACTCCCGTGCCTCCGCCACCGCCGCACGGGCCCGGTCCAGTTGCGGTCCGCTGCGGGCGAGCACCACCGTTCCGCCGTACGCCCAGTGGCAGTCGATGCCCTCGGCCGCGACCACCCGGCCGACCTCGCGCACCGTGTCGTGCATGGCGCGCTGCATGGCGACGGCGGCGTCCCGGCCGTGCCGGCGGGCCAGCGCGGTCAGCGAGGTCGGCAGCAGCGCGGAGCACCATCCGCCGTTGCGGCCGGACGCCCCGAAGCCGGCCACCTGCCGCTCCAGCACGACGATCCGCAGTGTCGGGTCGGCGCGGGCCAGGTAGTACGCCGTCCACAACCCGGTGTAGCCGGCACCCACGATCACCACGTCGGCGGCGGTGTCCCCCGCCAACGCGGTGCGTGGTGTGAGGGGCTCGTCCACGCTGGACAGCCAGTAGGACAGGTCCTCGTAACGCACGGTCTGCTCCAGACGTCGCCGGTGCCGGCCCTAGAGTCGGGACCAGGCCTCGGTGAGCACGGCCCGCAGGATCTGCTCCATCTCGTCGAACTGCTGCTGCCCGGCGATCAGCGGCGGAGCGAGCTGCACCACGGGGTCGCCCCGGTCGTCGGCCCGGCAGTAGAGCCCGGCGGCGAACAGGGCGCTGGAGAGGAAGCCGCGGAGCAGCCGCTCCGACTCGGCCTCGTCGAAGGTCGCCCGGGTGGCCTTGTCCTTGACCAGCTCGATGCCGTAGAAGTACCCGTCGCCCCGGACGTCACCGACGATCGGCAGGTCGTGCAGCTTCTCCAGGGTGGCGCGGAACGCCGCCTCGTTGGCGCGTACGTGCCCGACGAGATCCTCGCGGGCGAAGACCTCCAGGTTGGCCAGAGCCACCGCGCAGGAGACCGGGTGACCGCCGAACGTCACCCCGTGGGCGAACATCTCGGTCTCGGTCAGGAACGGCTCCATCAGCCGGTCGCTGGCGATCATCGCGCCGAGCGGGGCGTAGCCGGAGGTGATGCCCTTGGCGGTGGTGATGATGTCGGGCTGGTAGCCGTACCGGAGCGCGCCGAAGTACTCGCCGAGCCGGCCCCACGAGCAGATCACCTCGTCGCTGACGAGCAGCACGTCGTACGCGTCGCAGATCTCCCGTACCCGCTCGAAGTAGCCGGGCGGCGGTGGGAAGCAACCGCCCGAGTTCTGCACCGGCTCCAGGAAGACGGCCGCCACGGTGTCCGGCCCCTCCCGCTCGATCGCGCGGCCGATCTCCTCGGCGGCCCACCGGCCGAACGCCACCGGGTCGTCGCCGTGCTCCGGTGCCCGGTAGAAGTTCGTGTTCGGCACCTTGATGCCCCCCGGCACCAGCGGCTCGAAATCGGTCTTGATGCCGGGCAGGCCGGTGATGGAGAGCGCACCCATCGAGGTGCCGTGGTACGCGATGTACCGGCTGACCACCTTGTGCTTGGTCGGCTTGCCGACCCGCTTGTAGTACGCCCGGGCCAGCTTCCACGCCGTCTCGACCGCCTCGGAGCCGCCGGTGGTGAAGAAGACGCGGTTCAGGTCGCCCGGGGTCAGCGTGGCGATCTTCTCGGCCAGCTCCACCGCCTTCGGGTGGGCGTACGACCAGAGCGGGAAGAAGGCCAGCTCACCGGCCTGCTTCGCGGCGGCCTCGGCCAGCTCGGTGCGCCCGTGGCCGGCGTTGACCACGAACAGCCCGGCCAGCCCGTCCAGGTAGCGGCGGCCCTGCGCGTCCCAGACGTACGCGCCCTCGCCGCGCACGATGGTCGGCACCTCTCCGGCGGAGTAGCTCGCCATCCGGGTGAAGTGCATCCAGAGGTGGTCGGTGGCGTCGGCCATGTCAGCCCCATCGGGTCTCGGGCCGGTCAGGGGTCACCGGCCGCTCGTCCCACGGTTATCCCACAGTCCTACGCCGCAGGGCAAGTGCAATCGGTTGACTTTGAGCATTCCTGCAACGGATTCGGCTGCTTGAAGTGTGAGAACGCAACGGAATCCGCATGACCGTTGATCTCTGCGGGTCGATGTGCCGGCAGACCTGCTCCGGCCCTCGGCGAGCGGCCCTGCGGCGTCCGGGGCGGGACATCCTCGTGGCCTCCCTTTGCTCTGCTTCAACC
Source organism: Micromonospora aridisoli (assembly GCF_056150025.1). Taxonomy (NCBI): domain Bacteria; kingdom Bacillati; phylum Actinomycetota; class Actinomycetes; order Micromonosporales; family Micromonosporaceae; genus Micromonospora; species Micromonospora aridisoli. The sequence continues at coordinate 298,270 of NZ_JAXCFK010000006.1, forward strand.
CACGCACGGTTCGGCACCCGGTGCCGTTGCGCGCGTTGAAGCAGAGCAAAGCACGTCGGTGGAGGTGCTTGGCGGGCGCGGACGGTAAGGCTGGCGGGCCTGGACCGTGGGGACTGCCCGGAGGTCCCGAAGCGGCTGCGGCAAGGGCGTTCTCGGGGCATCCGGAGGACATCTTGAGTGCGCGAAACAGTCCTGGCCGCAACACGCCAGCAGGGTGCGGACAGGGCAACGGGCGGTGACTAGCGTGCGCCGGAGGGTGACGCGAGTCGGGAGGGCGCGATGGGCAACGGGACCGTGGGCAACGAGGCGTTGCGGGTGGCGATGGCGGACAAGGGCGAGACGGTCGAGTCGCTGGCCGGGAAGGTGGGCGTCGACCCGAAGACGACGGCCCGCTGGCTGGCGGACGGGCGGATCCCGCATCCGCGCACCCGGATCGCCGTCGCCAACCTCCTCGGGCGGCCGGCCAGGGAACTCTGGCCGGAGCCGTTCCGCCGCCGGGACCTGCCCTGGTTCCGGGCGTGGGCTGAACTCGAGCAGGACGCCAGATGCCTCCGGTCATATGAGCCGCTGCTCGTGCCGGGCCTGCTCCAGACCGAGGCGTACGCCCGGGCGGTGCTGGCCACCGGCGGCCTGCTGCCGCCGACCGAGGTGGAGGAGATCGTGGCGGCGCGGCTGGCGCGGCAGCGGGTGCTGGAGCGCGAGATCCCGCTCCAGTTCGTCGCGGTGATCGACGAGGTGGTGCTGCGCCGGCCGGTGGGCCCCGACCCGGGGGTGATGGCCGGGCAGTTGGCCCACCTCGCCGCGCTCGGCGAGCGCGAGCACGTGCAGGTCCGGGTGATCCCGGCGGAGAACCCGTGGCACACCGGCCTGGCCGGGCCGTTCGTGCTGGCCCGGATGGCGGACGGTGCCGAAGCGGCCTATCTGGACAATCAGCTGCGCGGTCAGGTGGTGACCGAGAGTGCCGACCTTGCTAGCCTGGGCGGGAGATGGGAGAGCGTCACCGGTGAGGCGCTGCCCCGTCGACGGTCCATCGAGCTGATCAGGGAAGTGGCGACGACATGGAGATGACCGGCGCCCGCTGGCGCACCGCCACCCGCAGCAGCAACAACGGCGGCAACTGTGTCGAGGTGGCCGACAACCTGCCCGGCCGGGTCCTGGTGCGCGACAGCAAGGATCGCACCGGCGGCACTCTGACTTTCACCCCGACCGCTTGGCAGGCGTTCGTCGCCCGAGCCAAGACCTCTGCCTGAGCCGGAGGCGATGGCATGGACGTGACCGACGCCCGCTGGCGCACCGCCACCCGCAGCAGCAACAACGGCGGCGACTGTGTCGAGGTGGCCGACAACCTGCCCGGCCGGGTCCTGGTGCGCGACAGCAAGGATCGAGCCGCCGGCACCCTGGCCTTCACCCCCGACGCCTGGCGCGCGTTCGTCGCCGCCGCCCCGGACGCTCAGGCGGTACCCCAGCTGTAGGTCTGCTTGCGCAGCTTGAGGTAGACGAACGCCTCGGTCGCCAGCACCCCGTCGACCGCGCGCAGCCGTTGCAGGATCTCCAGCAGGTGTTCGTCGTTGCGGCAGACCACCTCGGCCAGCAGGTCGAAGGAACCGGCGGTGATCACCACGTAGTCGACCTCGTCCAGGTCGGCGATGCGGTCGGCGACGCGCTCCAGGTCGCCGTCGGTCCGCAGGCCGATCATCGCCTGCCTCGGGAAGCCCAGCTGGAGCGGATCGGTCACCGCGACGATCTGCATCACCCCGGCGTCGAGCAGGCGTTGCACGCGCTGGCGTACCGCCGCCTCGGAGAGGCCCACCGCCTTGCCGATGGTGGCGTACGGCCGGCGACCATCTTCCTGCAACTGCTCGATGATCTGCTTCGCCACGTCGTCGAGCAGGGCGTGGCTGGCGCCCTCGCGCACACTGACCCGGCGACCGCCGTTGCCGTTGTCCTGCTGCCGGTTCGTCATCGACCGCTCCCCATGTCCGTCACCGGGGTGAGCCTAGCGCCATCGGTCACTCCGGCGTAATTCGTCGTCCGGAGCTACTCCGGCAACGGAATCCCTTGTGAGTGAGGTTTCCTCATGTCAGGATCAGTCGTCCATCGCCACTGATCAGCTAGCCGGCGCGCCACCCCCGTCCCGCCGCCGACGATCACCGATAGGAGTCGTCACATGCGTAGTGCCTTCCGGCCCCTCACCCGGCGTGGTCTGCTCACCGGCACCCTCGGCTCGGCCGCACTGCTGGCCGCTGGCGGCACCCTCGCCGGCTGTGGCACCCCCGGTGCCCAACAGACCGAGGAGGGGTGCGTCAGCGAGGATCTTTCCGGCGCGGAGAAGAAGCTGGCCTTCTCCAACTGGCCGCAGTACATGGACGTGGACGAGGACGACGAGTCGAAGCGTCCCAGCCTGGACGGCTTCGTCAGCAGGACCGGCATCCAGGTGGCGTACACCGAGGACGTCAACGACAACAACGAGTTCTTCGGCAAGGTGCAGAACCAGCTCGCCGCCTGTCAGAGCACCGGGCGCGACATCGTGGTGCTCACCGACTGGATGGCCGCCCGGATGATCCGGCTCGGCTGGATCCAGAGGCTCGACAAGTCGAGACTGCCCAACGTCGAGGCCAACATTCTGCCGTCGCTGCGTAACCGCCCCTTCGACGTCGACAACCAACTCGCCGTCCCGTGGCAGTCCGGCCTCGCCGGGCTCGCCTACAACGGCCGGGTGACCGGGGAGATCCGCACCGTCGACGAGCTGCTCACCCGCCCCGACCTCAAGGGCAAGGTGACCGCGCTCAGCGAGATGCGCGACACCATGGGTCTGCTGCTGATGTCCAACGGGCACAACCCGGCGGACTTCACCGCCGCCCAGTTCGACGACGCGCTCAACAAGCTCAAGCGGGCCGTCGACGCCAAGCAGATCCGCCGGTTCACCGGCAACGACTACGCCCCGGACCTGGCCAAGGGGGACATCGCCGCGTGCATCGGCTGGTCCGGCGACATCATCCAGCTCGGCTTCGACGACGAACGGATCAAGTTCGTGGTGCCCGACTCCGGCGTGATGCTCTGGTCGGACAACATGCTGGTGCCGAACCGGGCCACGCACAAGGCCAACGCCGAAGAACTGATCAACTACTACTACGAGCCGGCCGTCGCCGCCCAACTCGCCGCGTACGTCAACTACATCTGCCCGGTGCAGGGGGCGCAGGCCGAGATGGAGAAGATCGATCCGGAGCTGGCCGAGAACCCGCTGATCTTCCCGGACGAGGCGATGCTCGCCCAGGCCCGGGTCTTCATGGCCCTGGACGAGCAGCAGGAACGCGAGTACGAGACCAAGTTCCAGCAGGTTATCGGAGCGTGACGATGGCGCGGGAGACTCCGGCCGGCGACCTGAGGCTGGCCAACCTCACCAAGACCTTCGGTGCCTTCACCGCCGTGGACGACCTGAGCCTGACGATCCCGCAGGGCTCGTTCTTCGCCCTGCTCGGTGCCTCGGGCTGCGGCAAGACCACCACCCTGCGGATGATCGCCGGCCTGGAGGAACCGACCAACGGGCAGGTGCTGCTCGGCGACCGGGACATCGCCCGGCTGCGTCCGTACAAGCGGCCGGTCAACACCGTGTTCCAGAGCTACGCGCTCTTTCCGCACCTGGACATCTTCGAGAACGTCGCCTTCGGGCTGCGGCGGCGCGGCATCCGGTCGGTCGACGACCAGGTACGGCAGATGCTGTCGCTGGTGCAGCTCGACGGGTTCGAGCGACGGCGTCCCGCCCAGCTCTCCGGCGGTCAGCAGCAACGGGTCGCGCTGGCCCGGGCACTGATCAACCACCCGCAGGTGCTGCTGCTCGACGAGCCGCTCGGCGCACTCGACCTCAAGCTGCGCCGCCAGATGCAGATCGAACTCAAGCGGATCCAGACCGAGGTCGGCATCACGTTCGTGCACGTCACCCACGACCAGGAGGAGGCCATGACGATGGCCGACACGGTCGCGGTGATGAACGCCGGGCGGATCGAGCAACTCGGCCCGCCGGCCGACATCTACGAGTTTCCGGCTACCGCCTTCGTGGCCAACTTCCTCGGCCAGTCCAACCTGATCGCCGGTGACGTCTCCGGCGGCAGCGGCGACGACATCCTGGTCACCGCGCACGGTGCGCGGTTCTCCGTGCCCGCCGGCCGGTCCCGCGTCGACCAGGGTGCGGTCTTCCTCGGGGTACGCCCCGAGAAGCTGCACCTGGCCGGGGCCGCCGGGCAGGTGCCCGCCGGCAGCCAGCATCTCGACGGCACCATCACCGACGCCTCCTACGTGGGCGTCAGCACCCAGTACCTGCTGCGTACCGCCTGGGGCACCGAGCTGAGCGTGTTCGTCGCCAACAGCGGAGCCCAGCAGCGTTTCGCCGTCGGCGAGCGGGCCGTGGCGTACTGGGATCCCCGGCACGCCTTCCTGCTCGGTCGGGGCGCCGACGAGCAGGACCGCACCACCCCGGTCCTCGACGAACCGGTCGGTGCCCCCTCATGAACGAGCCAACCAACGGGTCCAGCAGCGAGGCGGCATGAGCGCGCTGGCCCACGTACCCACCGCATCCGGGCAGCCGGCGTCGCCGCCGCCCGCCGCCCGCCGGGGCCGGCACCGGCTCCTGCCGTACCTGCTGTTGCTGCCGGGCGCGGCCTGGCTGTTCCTCTTCTTCGCCGTGCCGCTGCTGCAACTCGCGGCGGCGAGCCTCTACGACCCGTCCGGATCGCTCTCCACCGGGTACGCGCTGACCTGGGCGTTCGGCAACTACCCGACGGCGTTGCAGACGTACTGGCCACAGTTCGGGCGGTCCTTCCTCTACGCCGGTATCGCGCTGGTACTGGCCCTGCTGATGGGCTACCCGCTGGCGTACGCGATCGCGCAGAAGGCCGGCCGGTGGAAGAATCTGCTGCTGGTCTGTGTGATCGCGCCGATGTTCACCAGCTTCCTGGTGCGCACGCTGGCCTGGAAGACGATCCTGTCGGACAACGGTGCGCTGGTCGGCCTGCTGCGCGACGTGCACCTGCTCGGCCCGGACGGCCGGCTGCTGGCCACCCCGATCGCGGTGGTGCTCGGCCTGACGTACAACTTCCTGCCGTTCCTGGTGCTACCGCTGTACGCGAGCCTGGAGCGGCTCGACTACCGGCTGCTGGAGGCGTCCAGCGACCTGTACGCCAGCCCGTTGAAGACGTTCCGCCGGGTCACCCTGCCCCTGTCGATGCCCGGCCTGATCGCCGGCACGCTGCTCTTCTTCATCCCGGCGACCGGCGACTACATCAACGCGGAACTGCTCGGCACCCCGAACGAGTACATGATCGGCAACGTCATCGACTCGGCGTTCCTGGTCCGGCTCGACTATCCGCAGGGCGCGGCGCTGTCGTTCCTGCTGATGTCGGCGATCCTCGCGGTGGTCTTCGTCTACCTGCGCCGCGCCGGGACGGAGGAAGTCCTGTGAGGATCTCCCGTTGGTTCGCCGAACACTGGGTGATGGGGGTGGCGCTGCTGGTGCTCGGCTACCTGTTCCTGCCGATCGCCGTGGTCGCCGCGCTGTCGTTCAACCGCCCCTCCAGCCGGCTGTCGTACGACTTCAACGAGTTCACGCTCGACAACTGGCGGAATCCCTGTGCCACCTCCGACATGTGCGACGCGGTGCTGCGCAGCGTGCAGATCGGGTTCCTCGCCACCGTGGCGGCCACCGCGCTCGGCACGCTGATGGCGTTCGCCCTGGCCCGGCACCGGTTCCGGGGACGGTCCGGGCTGAACGTGCTGATCTTCCTGCCGATGGCCACGCCGGAGCTGGTGATGGGCACCTCGCTGCTGGCACTCTTCGTCGCCGGTGGGGTACCGCTGGGGTTCTGGACCATCGTCATCGCGCACGTCATGTTCTGCGTGTCGTTCGTGGTGGTGACCGTCAAGGCCCGGCTGGCCGGGATGGACGGGCGGCTGGAGGAAGCCGCGATGGACCTGTACGCCAGCGAGTGGCAGACGTTCCGGCGGATCACCCTGCCGCTGGTGCTGCCCGGCATCGTGGCCGCCGCCCTGCTGGCCTTCTCGCTCAGCTTCGACGACTTCATCATCACGAACTTCAACTCGGGCACCACCGTCACGTTCCCCATGTACGTCTGGGGCGCCGCCCAGCGGGGCATCCCGCCGCAGGTCAACGTCATCGGCACGGCCATGTTCCTGGTCGCGTTGCTGCTGGTGCTGGCCACCTCGCTGCGCGGCCGGCGGGCTCGCCGGGCGGCGATCGTACCCGCGCCCGCCCAGGGCAGCGGCCGGCCATGACCAGCGCCGGTGACCCGACCCGCGCCCTGGCGGACGCGGCGCGGGTGCCGTATTGGCTGGACCGGCCGGAACGCCCCGAGCCGCTGCCGTCGTTGACCGAGGTGACCAGCGCCGACCTGCTGGTGATCGGTGGCGGCTACAGCGGGTTGTGGGCGGCGCTGCTGGCCCGGCAGGCCGACCCGGGGCGGGACGTGCTGCTGGTCGAGGCGGGCACCTGCGGCTGGGCGGCCTCCGGGCGCAACGGCGGATTCTGCGCCGCCTCGCTGACCCACGGGCTGGCCAACGGGGCGCAGCGGTTCCCCGACGAGATCGGCGAGTTGGAACGGCTCGGTCGGGAGAACCTCGACGCGATCGAGGCGACGGTGGCGGAGCACCGGATCGACTGCGACTTCGAACGCACCGGCGAACTGGCCGTCGCGGTCGAGCCGTACCAGCTCACCGGGTTGGCCGAGGACGTCGAGCTGGCCCGCCGGTACGGCCATGACGTCGCGCTGCTCGACGCCGACCAGGTGCGGGCCGAGGTGGCGTCGCCGACGTACCTCGGTGGACTGTGGGACCGGGACCGGGTGGCGATGCTCGACCCGGCCCGGCTGGCCTGGGGACTGCGCCGGGCCTGCCTGGCGGCGGGCGTACGGATCCACGAGCACACCCGGGTGACCGGCCTGTGTCGCGACGGCGGGGCGCTGTCCGCGCGTACCGTCGCCGCCGACGGCGCGCCCGCAGCGGTGCGTGCCGGGCGGGTGGTGCTGGCCACCAACGCGTTTCCGCCGCTGCTGCGCCGGCTGCGGGCCTGGATCGTGCCGGTGTACGACTACGCGCTGATGACCGAGCCGCTCAGTGCCGAGCAGCGGGACGCCGTCGGTTGGCGCAACCGGCAGGGGTTGGCCGACAGCGGCAACCAGTTCCACTACTACCGGATCACCGGCGACAACCGGATCCTGTTCGGCGGCTACGACGCCGTCTACCACTACGGCAACCGGGTGACGCCCGCGCTGGAACAGCGGGACGCCACCTTCACCGCCCTCGCCGACCACTTCTTCACCACGTTCCCCCAGCTCGACGGCCTGCGGTTCAGTCACCGGTGGGGCGGTGTCATCGACACCTGTACCCGGTTCTGCCCGTTCTTCGGCACCGCCTACGACGGTCGGCTCGCCTACGCGGCCGGCTACACCGGGCTCGGCGTCGGCGCGACCCGGTTCGGCGCCCGGGTGATGCTCGACCTGCTCGACGGCGCGGACACCCCGTTGACCCGGCTCGGCCTGGTCCGCGACCGGCCGCTGCCGTTCCCGCCCGAACCGGCCCGCGCGGTCGGCATCGGGCTCACCCGCTGGTCCCTGGCCCGCGCCGATGCCCGGCAGGGGCGGCGCAACCTCTGGCTCCGTACGCTCGATCGGTTCGGTTTGGGGTTTGATTCGTGATGCGCATCCTGCTCGTCGGTGCCGGTGGCGTCGGCTCCGCGGTCGTCGCCATCGCGGCCCGGCGCGCGTTCTTCGAGACCATGGTGGTCGCCGACCATGACGCCCGGCGCGCCGCGCGGGCGGTCGCCAATCGTGACCCCCGCTTCGTCGCCGCCCAGGTCGACGCCGCCTCCGCCGTGGCGGTCGCGGCGCTCTGCCGCGAACACCGGATCACCCACGCGCTCAACGCGGTCGACCCGCGCTTCGTCATGCCGATCTTCGATGGTGCGTACGCGGCCGGTGCGGACTACCTGGACATGGCCATGTCGCTGTCCCGGCCGCACCCGGCCCGGCCCTACCGGGAGACCGGCGTGAAGCTCGGCGACGAGCAGTTCGCGGTCGCCGACCGGTGGGAATCGGCCGGCCGGCTGGCGCTCTGCGGCATCGGCGTCGAACCGGGCCTGTCCGACGTCTTCGCCCGCTACGCCGCCGACGAATTGTTCCGCGAGATCGACGAGATCGGGGTACGGGACGGGGCGAACCTGACCGTGGACGGGTACGACTTCGCGCCGTCGTTCTCCATCTGGACCACCATCGAGGAGTGCCTCAACCCGCCGGTGATCTGGGAGGCCGGGCGCGGCTGGTTCACCACCGAGCCGTTCAGCGAACCGGAGGTGTTCCACTTTCCGGCCGGCATCGGGCCGGTGGAGTGCGTGAACGTCGAACACGAGGAGGTGCTGCTGATCCCGCGCTGGGTGCCGGCGAAGCGGGTCACCTTCAAGTACGGCCTCGGCGACGAGTTCATCGAGGTGCTGAAGACGCTGCACAAGCTGGGTCTTTCCGGGACCTCGCCGGTACGGGTGGGCGGTGTGTCGGTCTCGCCCCGCGACGTGGTCGCGGCCTGCCTGCCCGACCCGGCCACCCTCGGTGACCGGATGCGCGGCAGGACCTGCGCCGGCACCTGGGTGCGGGGGACCGGGGTCGACGGTCGGCAGCGCGAGGTCTACCTCTACCACGTGGTCGACAACGAGTGGTCGATGCGGGAGTACGGCCACCAGGCGGTGGTCTGGCAGACCGCCGTCAACCCGGTCGTCGCGCTGGAACTGCTCGCCGAGGGCGCGTGGTCGGGTGTCGGGGTGCTCGGTCCGGAGGCGTTGCCGCCGAAACCCTTCCTCGACCTGCTCACCGGTTATGGCTCACCCTGGGGTCTGGAGGAGAGATGACTCGCTACGGCCCGATGTACGGCCCGGACGTGACGTTCCTCGGCGTGCCCCCGTGCACGCTGGAGGAACCGGTCACGTACGCCGATGCCGACGTGGTCATCATCGGCGCGCCCTTCGACGGCGGCACCTCGCACCGGCCCGGGACCCGGTTCGGCCCCTCGGCCATCCGGCAGGCCTGCTACCTGCCGCACGACGGATCCCGCCCGTCCCTGGCGCTGCGGGTGGACGCCCTGAAGGACCTCTGCGTCTACGACGCCGGTGACGTCGAGATGTTCTCCGGAGACATCGAAAGGTCGTTGGCCGCGCTGGAGACGGCGGTGCACGCGGTCGCCTCGGCGGGAGCCATCCCGGTGATCCTCGGCGGAGACCACTCCATCGCCCTGCCCGACGCCACCGGCGTCGCCCGCCACCACGGGCTGGGCCGGGTGTCGCTGGTGCACTTCGACGCGCACGCCGACACCGGGGACGTCGAGTTCGGCTCGCTGCACGGGCACGGCCAGCCGATGCGTCGGCTCATCGAGTCCGGGGCGGTACGCGGCGACCGCTTCCTCCAGATCGGCCTCCGTGGCTACTGGCCGGGACCGTCCACGCTGCGGTGGATGGCCGAGCAGCGGATGCGCTCGTACGAGATGACCGAGATCGTGGCGCGCGGCCTCGACCCGTGTCTCTCGGAGGCATTCGAGATCGCGGTCGACGAGTGCGAGGGCGTCTTCCTCTCGGTGGACGTGGACGTGGTCGACCCGGGCATGGCACCCGGCACCGGAACCCCCGAACCAGGCGGCTTCACCTCACGGCAACTGCTCGACGCGGTCCGCCGGGTCTGCTACGAACTGCCAGTGGTCGGCGTGGACGTGGTCGAGGTCGCCCCACCCTACGACCACGCCGACATCACCGCCTACCTCGGCAACCGGGTGGTCCTGGAGGCGTTGTCCGCGATCGCCCGCCGCCGCCGCGACGCCGCCGGCGGCCCACCCTGGACCCCCACCCAACCCCTCCTCGACGCCCGCTGACATCGAGCTACCTCGTCCTTTCGCGGGAGCGGCGCCGTCGAGCCCGATGACGTCGCCACCGCTGAACCCACGCCTAATGTGTCTACTCCGGACAGTGCTACGCCGGAGTTGGCTGTCTCCGGTGAGGCGGAGTCGGTACCGGCTGTCTCCGGTGATTCGGTGCCAGACGGGTCCGCCGGACTATCCATCGCGCCCAGCCCGACTTCCGTGGTGCAGACGCGCACTCTGGTCGAGAAGCGGGCCGTCCGGCACGGCAGCCGTACGGCGAAGGACTCCTCCCTGGCCGAGGGGAAGCGGGTGGTCCGCACTCGGGGCGTCGATGGCGTACGCACCCTGACCTATCAGGTGACCGGGCACGAAGCCGACCTCCCGGTGCGACCCGAACTACACCCCGCGCGTGCCGATCGCCAGCGATGTCGACTGCGCCGGCGGCAGCGGAAACGGCCCTGCCTAGTGGTCGGCCCGGTCAAGGTCACCGGCAACGACCTCGACCGCCACAACGACGGCTGGGACTGTGATCGACCACCCCCGCCGATCATGCAGTTGTGGTAGTCGATACGTCGCTCATGGGCGCTTTGTCATGTACCACAACTGCATGATCGGTCTGCCCCACGGGGGCATAGCAGACGCGAGGTGAGGGTGGGGGTTGTCCACAGGACGTTTGGTTGTCCACAGGGGGCGGAATAGTGACCCGCTGGCGGAGAACAGTGCGGCGGTGTGGCGGACGTTTTTCGATACTCCGATTTGTTGGCGTCAGGTTGGAGCCGTGGGCGGGTCAGGTGCCGCGTTGAGGCGGGGACGCTTGTCAGGCTGAGTCGAGGGGTGTACGGACCAGGGGTTGCTCCTGGCCGGGACGAGCGGATCGCAGCCGTCTTCGGCCGGTTGCCGGACGGCTGTGCCCTCGGCTACCACAGTGGCGCATTGATGCACGGCTTCGGCGACGTCCGCTCCGACAAGCTCCACGTGATCGTGCCTGCCGGTCTGGTGATGCCGCGGATCCGGGGAGTCGTGACGCACCAGTCCGTCGTCCCCGTGCGGAATCCGGTCTGGATCCGAGGAGTACCGTGTGCGCCCGCACAGCGCTGCGCGATCGATCTCGCACGGACGTTGCGACGGATGGACGCCCTGCCTGTGCTGGATCTGTGTCTACGCGTCGGTGCTTGCGACATCGATGGTCTGCGAGAGGAGACCGTGGCGCATCGCGCGCTGCGTGGCATCCGGCAGGCGCGGCGACTGGTGGATCTTGCCGACGCCCGAGCCGAGTGTCGCCAGGAAAGTCAACTGCGGCTGCTCCTCGTGGATGCTGGGCTGCCGGTTCCTGAGCCCCAGTTCTGGGTCCGTGACCGGGACGGCTTGGGGATCTACCGACTCGACCTGGCCTACCGCGAAAGCCGTGTCGGTGTCGAGTACGACGGACTGTCACACCTCGACCCTGACCGTCTGCGTCAGGATCGGGCACGGATGAACTGGCTGGCCGCCGAGGGCTGGCGCATGCGCCACTTCACCGCTCACGATCTCTACCGGCGCCCCACCCACATCATCGCCACCATCCGTTCCCTCCTCACTCCCTAGCCCTCCCCTTCGCCATCGTTGATCAAGCAGTTGTGGTACCTGCCAAGGCGGGCAAATCCGGACTCATCACGTGCCACAACTGCATGATCGGCGGCTCAGGGTGACGGGGGCTTGGTGAGGTGGGTCACGTGCGGTTGGGGTGGTTACGTGGAGTATTGCTGCGGCGGGCACTTACAGAACCCTTAACTGCTGCCTGCGAACGTATGCCCGACAGCGAGGATCACGGGGAGCGGAAGCGTGCGGGTGCTGGTGGCGGACGACGAGCGGTTGTTGGCGGACACCGTCGCCGAGGGGCTGCGTCGCCTCTCGATGGCGGTGGACGTCTGCTACGACGGTGACGGAGCGTTGGAACGGGTCGGGGTGAACCGGTACGACGTCGCGGTGCTGGACCGGGACATGCCCGGACATACCGGCGACGAGGTCTGCCGTAGTCTCGCCGCCTCCGGTGTCGGCACCCGCGTGCTGCTGCTCACCGCCGCCGCCGGGATCCGGGACCGGGTCGAGGGCCTCGGGCTGGGCGCCGACGACTACCTGACCAAGCCGTTCGCCTTCGCCGAGCTGGTTGCCCGGGTGCAGGCGTTGGGGCGGCGCTCAGCCCCGGCCGTGCCACCGGTGCTGGAGGCGCACGGCGTCGCGCTGGACGTGGCCCGGCACACCGTCACCCGGGACGGTCGGTCGATCAACCTGAGCCCCAAGGAGTTCGCGGTGCTGCACGTGCTGCTCCGCGCCGAGGGCCGGGTGGTCAGTGCCGAGGAACTGCTCGAACAGGCGTGGGACGAGTTCGCCGACCCGTTCACCAACGTGGTCCGGGTCACCGTGATGACGCTGCGCCGCAAGCTCGGTGAACCCCAGGTCATCCACACGGTGCCCCGCGCCGGGTACCGCATCGGTGGTGCCGCATGAACCCGCGCCGTCGGGTCGTGCTGGTCGGCGTGCTCGCGCTCCTCGTCGGGTACGCCGCTCCCGGGCTGGCGAAGTACGCCCTGAGCCAGTTGTGGCTGTGGGGCCAGCGGCTCTGCGGTACCGGACTGCCCGGATCGGGCGTGCTCTGCGGCCGGGCGTACGACTTCGTCGATCTGATCATGGCACTCGCCCCGCTGGCCGTACTCCTGGTCGCGGTGGTCGGGATCTGGGCCGCCGCGGTGTGGTGCCTGCGTCCGGTGCGGGAGCTGGCCGCACCGATCGCGCAGGTCGGACCGCAGAACCTCGGCCACCGGCTGCGGCCGCGCGGCAAGGACGAACTGGCCCGGCTGGCCCGCTCCATCGACGAGATGATGGAGCGCATCGCGGCCGGCTACGAGGGGCAGCGGCGGTTCGCCGCCAACGCCTCACACGAACTGCGTACGCCGTTGGCGGTGCAGCGGACGCTGATCGAGGTCGGGATGGCCCGGTCGCTCACCGGCGAGCAGCTGGAACTGCTGACCGGGCAACTGCTGGAGACCAACGAGCGCAACGAGCGGCTCATCGAGGGGCTGCTTGCGCTCAGCGAGAGCGACCAGGGGCTGCGCTCGCGGACGCCGCAGCGCCTCGACGAGATCGTCAACGGGGTGCTGGCGGCGTACCAGGACCGGATCACCGAGGCCGGGGTGACGGTGCAACGGCACCTGGAACCCCGGATGGTGATGGGCGAGCGGGTGCTGCTGGAACGCCTGGTGACGAACCTGGTGGAGAACGCGATCAAGTACAACCGGCCGGGTGGCACCCTCACCGTCGCGGTCGGCCGCAGCCCGGCCCTGACCGTGGTCAACACCGGCCAGGTGGTGCCGGCCGAGGCGGTCGCCGGGCTCTTCGAGCCGTTCCGGCGCCTGGCCCGGGACCGGACGAACCAGAGCGGTGGTGCCGGCCTCGGCCTGGCCATCGCCCGCTCGATCACCCAGGCCCACGACGGCCTGATCGCCGCCCGCCCGGCCGAGTACGGCGGGCTGCGGGTGGACGTCCAGTTACCCACCGCACCCTGACCCGGCCGCCCGGCCGGCATCCGAACACCGCCCGCGAACGGGGCCGCAAACCGCGGCAGCCCGGCCTTCGGCGTGCCCGAGAACCGCCCGGTTCGGCGGTCCGCGCCGACGGAGAGGAGACTTCGTGACCACCCGTGACCACGCCGTGGTCGAGGCGGCCGTCGCCGGCCCGCCCGCCCCGAGCGGAACCACCGGCCACGCCGATCCGGCCGCGACCGGAAACATCGACAACACCGTCACCGGTGCTGCCGGCGACGGCGGGCCGGGCCCGCAGGGGGCGAGGCTGGCCTGGGCTGATGTCGCCAAGGGCGGCTGCATCCTGCTGGTGCTGCTCTGGCATGTGATCGTCAAGGACTACCTCCAGATCGACTGGCGGCTCGGCGTGCCGGTGCTGGGCGCCTGGGGGACCTTCGGTGAGCTGCTGCTGCCGATGCGGATGCCGCTCTTCTTCGCCATCTCCGGGATGTTCGCGGCGAGCGCCGTGCAGCGGCCCTGGCGTTCGGTCGCCCGGCCCCGGGTCGCCCGCTTCCTCTACCTGTACGCCGCCTGGCTGTTGATCCACACCGCCGTGCTGGCCCTCGCCCCGGACTTCCCGACCGACCGGGCCGGCGACCTCGGCGGCCTGCTGGCACAGCTGACGATCACCCCGTCCAACCTCTGGTACCTGCACGCGCTGGTGCTCTACTTCGTGCTGGCCAAGGCGTTGCGGCGGGTCCACCCGGCGGTGCTGCTGGTCGCCGCCGGCATGCTGAGCGCCGTCGCGGCGGCGGGACTGGTCGACACTCCGGGCAACCGCGGCGGTGTCTACCAGAACCTGGTGTTCTTCCTGGCCGGCCTGCACCTGCGGGGGTACGTCCAGCGGTGGGCCGACGGAGTCACCGGCCGACGGCTGCTGCTGGCCGCGGGCGGGTACGTCGTGGCACTGGCCGCCGTGGCGGCGACCGGCACCGCTCGTCTGCCGGGTGTGGCGTTGTCGGTCTCCGTCCTCGCGGTGCTCTTCGGCATCGCCGTGTCGGTCCGGCTGGCCCGATGGTCGACGGTCGGCGAGCCGCTCGCCGCCCTCGGCCGGCAGACGTTGCCGATCTACGTCATCCACATGCCGGTGTTGGCGCTGCTGCATCGCCTGATCGCCGATCCGATCGCTGGTCTGGACGACTCGAGCCGGCTCGCGTTGGCCCTCGGCTACCCGGTGTCGCTCACCGTCGCCGTGCTGGCGCTCAGCCTCGGCGTGCACCGGCTGCTGCTGGCGGCCCGGGCGACCTGGCTGTTCGACCTGCCCGGGCCGGGCTCGGCCGCCCGTCGGACGCAACCCGGCCCGTTCGCCGTGACGCCGCCCCGGCCGTCCGCGCCAATGGCACCCCCGCCGCCCGCGCCGACGCCGCCCGCACCCCCGCCGCCCGCGCCGACGCCGCCCGCACCCCCGCCGCCCGCGCCGGCGCCGCCCGCACCCCCGCCGCCCGCGCCGGCGCCGCCCGCGCCGACGCCATCCGGGCTGTCGGCGGCGAGTCCACCCGGGCCGCGGCCGACCGCCTCCGGGGCGTCCGCGCCGACGGCACCTCGCTGACCACTGCAAAGGAGCTGAGATGTCCACATTCGATCCGTTCGGCGCGGCCACGGCCGCGACAGATGTGACGGCGGCGGCCCGGTGGCTCGCTGGCCGGGTGCTGCGTACGCCGGTGCTGCGCGCTCCGGCCATCGACCGGCTGGCTGGTGCGCGGGTGCTGCTGAAGGCGGAGAACCTGCAGACCGGGGGCTCGTACAAGATGCGCGGCGGGCTGTTCGCGGTGGGTCGACTGGCTGCGGCCGGGCACGCCGGAGTCGTGGCGCAGAGCACCGGCAACCATGCGGTGGCGGTGGCGCTCGCCGCGCGGCGGTTCGAGTTGGCTGCCACGGTGGTGCTTCCGGTCGACGCGGCACCGACGAAGGTGGCCCGGGCCCGTGCGGCGGGGGCCCGGGTGGTCCTCGCCGGCACCACGGTCGAGGAACGGCTGGCGGCGGCCCGCCGGGTGAGCGAGGAGACCGGCCACCCGATCGTCGACGCGTACGACCATCCGGACGTCGTCGCCGGGCAGGGCAGCGCCGCCCTCGAACTGATCGAACAGGCCGAGCAGGCCGGTACCCCACTGGACGCCCTCGTGCTGCCGGTCGGTGGGGGCGGCGGCGTGGCCGGCGCCTGCCTGGCCGCCGCCGGTCGACCGATCGAGGTGTACGGCGTGGAACCGCGCGGCTGCGATTCGCTGGCCCGCAGCCTGGCGGCCGGTCGACGGGTACCGGTCGCACCGGCACCGACCATCGCCGACGGACTACGCCCGTCCTGCGTGGGTGAGCTGCCCTTCGCCATCCTGCGCACCCGCCTGAGCGGTGTGGTGCGGGTGGACGACGACGAGATCGCCGAGGCGTTCCGGCTGCTGCTGATGGAGCTGAAGGTGCTGGCCGAGCCGTCGGGCGCGGCCGGCCTGGCCGGCGCGTTGCGGCTCGCCGCCGATGGAACGCTGCGCCGGTCCGGCGAGGAGGACGAGCTGGCGGGCCGGTCGACCGTCGACGGTCGCCTGGCCGACGTCGAGCGGTTGCCGGCGGTGGCCGCCGACGGGCACCGGCGGCGCACGGTCGGTGTGGTGCTGACCGGCGGAAACGTGGAGGCGGAACTGGTCGCCCGACTGGCGACGACCGCCCGACTTGAGGAAGAGGTGGCAGTGGCATGAGTGGGTTGATCATGGGCTGGGAACTGTCGGGGCGCAGGTTCGGCGGCGAGCGGGAGGTGGGGGCATGAGTGCGCCCGTGCGAATCGGCATCCTGTTCGGTGGCCCGTCGGCGGAGCACGACGTCTCCTGCGCCTCCGCACTCGGGGTGGCCCGGGCGCTGGCGGGCGGCGGATACCGCGTCGTCGCCATCGGCGTCACCCGCGGTGGTGGGCTGCGGCTCGTCCCGGATGCGGCGCTGTCCGGGTTCCTCGCCGGCACGGCGGCCGAGCGGGCCATCGACGACCGGCTGAGCGTGATCGGTCCGGCAGTGGAACTGCGGGCCGGGCCGCGTCCGGGTACCGCGGTGGTGACCGCGGCGGATTCGCCCGGCGCGGTGCACGCCGAACTGGACGTGGTCTTCCCGGTGCTGCACGGCCCGTTCGGTGAGGACGGTGTGGTGCAGGGGTGGCTCGAATCTCTGGGCGTGCCGTACGTCGGGTGCGGCATCCTCGCCTCCGCGCTGGGGATGGACAAGGTGGCGATGAAACGGGCGTTGCGGGCCGAGGAGGTCCCGATCACCCCGCACGTCTCGTTCGACGCGACCACCTACCGCGCCGTGGAGGATCCGGAGAAGCTGGTGGTGGGGCTGCGCCGGCCGCTGTTCGTCAAGCCGGCCCGGATGGGTTCCTCGATCGGCATCTCCCGGGTGGCCGACGGCGACGATCTGGCGGCGGCGATCGAGGAGGCGCTGCGGCACGACAACCTGGTCGTGGTGGAGCAGGGGGTGAGCGGCCGGGAGCTGGAGTGCGGGGTGCTCGGTGGCACCCGCCCGGACGCCTCGGCGGTCGGCGAGGTCCGGGTGACCGGCGGCTGGTTCGATTACCGTCAGAAGTACTTCGGCGACAGTGATCCGATGATCGTCCCGGCCACGCTGCCGCAGGAGGTGACCGAGCGGATCCGGGAGCTGTCGGTGCGGGCGTTCGCCGCGATCGGTGGCTGGGGCCTGGCCCGGGTCGACTTCCTCTACGACGAGGTCGCCGGCGAGTTGTACGTCAACGAGCTGAACACGATGCCGGGATTCACCGCGCACTCGATGTACCCGAAGGTGTGGGCGGCGGTCGGTGTCGAGTACCGGGAGATCCTGGACCGTCTCGTCGCGCTGGCCTTCGCTCGGCACGCGGAGCGGCCCGGCGCGGGAGGCGAGCGGTGATCCTCCTCTGCGATCCGCGCGTCGCGGCGGTACCCGGTGTCGACGACGGGGAACCCCTGGTGGACCTGCGCGAGGTGGCCGAGCTGCGGCTGGACGCGCGGGCGGCCGATCCGGCCGGCGCGTACGCCCGGCTGCGCCGGCCGGTGGTGGACCGGCTGCTGGCGGCGCAGCGGGCGCTGCCCGACGGCCTGCGTCTGCTGGTCATCGAGGGTTACCGGCCCTACCAGGCGCAGCTGGACATCTTCACCGGCTATCAGGAGGAACTGCGGCGCAGCCACCCGGACTGGTCGCCGGAGCGGCTGTACCGGGAGACGACCAAGTTCGTCTCGCCGGTGGAGGTGGCACCGCACAGCACCGGCGGAGCGGTGGATCTGACGCTCTGCACCGCGGACGGCGTCGAGCTGGACATGGGCACCGCGGTCGACGCCACCCCCGAGGCCAGCGCCAACGCCTGCTTCACGGCCGCGTCGTCGATCGGCGCCGAGGCTCGTCATCACCGGCAGATCATGGGGACCGCGCTGCGCGGGGCGGGGCTGGTGAACTACCCGACCGAGTGGTGGCACTGGTCGTACGGTGATCGCTACTGGGCGTTGCTGACCGGTGCGCCGCACACCCGTTACGGCCCGGTATGACCGATGGATCCCCGGTTCATTCGAAACCTTGTTTTCGATACGCGTCACTGCGCTGAACTGGAAAGCGCTCCCAGCCCGTACCAGCCCGCGAACGGACGGGTGTGAGGACGGGAGGAACAGGTGAAGCTGCAGCGGAAGCACGTGCTGGCGGCGGGGGTGGCGGTGGTCGCCGCGGCGACGGTGGCGGTGGGCACCGGACTCGGATTCGCTGACAGCGCACCGGCCCGGCAGAGCGTCTGCTCGGGATCGATCACGTTCTCGGCCGAGGGCGGCGCACCGGCCGCCACCAGCAACCAGTTCCCGGTCGGTACCCGGCTGCGGGTGACCAACCTCGACAACGACAGGTCGGCGGAGGTCACCGTGGTCGGTCCGTCGGGCAGCTGCGTGCTGCTCAACACCGCCGCGATGGAACTCGTCCGCGAGCCGGGCAAGAACGTCATCCGGCGCAACGTGGTCGAGCGGATCGGCGACGCCGCCGCGCAGCCGGGCGCGGGGCGGCCGGGTGCGGTGGGCGACCGGCCGGGGTCGGCCTCACCGCCGGCGGCCCGGCCCGTCACCGGCTCGGCCTGCCAGGGTGCGATCACCTTCTTCGAGGAGGCCGCCGGCCCGGCCGCGACCAGCGACCGGTTTCCGATCGGTACCCGGCTGCGGGTGACCAACCTGGACAACAACAAGGCGACCACGGTGACGGTCACCGGTCCCTCGGGCAGCTGCGTGCTGCTGAACTCCGCCGCGATGGAGCAGATCCGGGAGCCGGGCAAGAACCTGGTGCGCAACAACACCGTCGAGCTGCTGCGCTGAGGGTGGGGTGTTAGGAGGGGGCCCTTCCTATACAGCAGGCGTTAATAGGGGGCCCTTCCTTTCACCCGAAGGCGGTGTCGAGGATGTCCAGGCCGCGGGTTAGTTCGTCGTCGGAGATGACCAGCGGGGGCAGGAAGCGCAGCACGTTGCCGTACGTGCCACAGGTGAGGGTGAGCAGGCCGGCGGCGTGGCAGGCGGCCGAGACCGCCGCTGTCGCGGCCGGGTCCGGGGTCAGGGTGCCCGGCCGCACGATCTCCACGGCGAGCATGGCGCCGCGTCCGCGTACCTCGGCGATGCGTGGGTCACGGGCGGCGACGGCCCGCAGCCGCCCGCCCAGCGCGGTCCCGATCCGCCGGGCGGCGGCGGCCAGATCCAGCTCGTGCATCGTCTCGATGCTGGCCAGGGCGGCGGCGCAGGCGATCGGGTTGCCGCCGTAGGTGCCGCCGAGCCCGCCGACGTGCACCGCGTCCATCAGTTCCGCCCGGCCGGTGACGGCGGCCAGGGGCAGCCCACCGGCGATGCCCTTGGCCAGCGTGACCAGGTCCGGTTCCACGCCCTCGTGCTGGCAGGCGAACCAGTCACCGGTGCGGCAGAAGCCGGTCTGGATCTCGTCGGCGACGAAGACCACCCCGGCCGCCGTCGCCCACGTGCGCAGCGCCGGCAGGAAACCCTCCGCCGGTACGACGAAACCACCCTCGCCCTGGATCGGCTCGATCAGCAACGCGGCGACGTTCTCCGCGCCGACCTGCTTCTCGATTGTCTCGATGGCGCGGGCCGCGGCGGTGGCGCCGTCGAGGCCGCCGTCGCGCAACGGGTACGACATCGGCACCCGGTAGACCTCACCGGCGAACGGTCCGAACCGGTGCTTGTACGGCATGTTCTTCGCCGTCAGCGCCATCGTCAGGTTGGTCCGCCCGTGGTACGCGTGGTCGAAGACCACCACCGCGGGCCGGCCGGTGGCGTGCCGGGCGATCTTCACCGCGTTCTCCACCGCCTCGGCACCGGAGTTGAACAGTGCCGAACGCTTCTCGAACCCGCCCGGGGTCAGCGCGTTGAGCCGCTCGCAGACCGCCACGTACGACTCGTACGGCGCGATCATGAAGCAGGTGTGGGTGAATCGTTCGACCTGCGCCCGAACCGCCTCGACCACCCTCGGAGCGGAGTTGCCCACGTTGGTCACCGCGATGCCGGCGGCGAAGTCGATCCACCGCCGGCCCTCCACGTCGGTCAGCGTGCCGCCCGAGGCACTGTCCACGTAGGAGGTGATGACGCTGCCGACGCCCCGGGCGACGGCGGCACCGCGCCGCTTGTGCAGCTCTTCCGAAGACGACATGGGCTCAGCCCTCGATGTTGTGCATGACGTGCTTGATCCGGGTGTAGTCCTCCAGGCTGTAGACGGAGAGGTCCTTGCCGTGCCCGGAGTGCTTGAAGCCGCCGTGCGGCATCTCGGAGATGAACGGAATGTGGGTGTTCACCCAGACGCAGCCGAAGTCGAGTCGTCGGGTCATCCGCATCGCCCGGCCGTGGTCCCGGGTCCACACCGAGGCGGAGAGGCCGTAGTCGACGCCGTTGGCCCACCGCACCGCCTCGTCCTCGTCGGAGAACCGCTGCACGGTGATGACCGGCCCGAACACCTCGTCCTGGACGATCTCGTCGTCCTGCCGTACCCCCGAGACGACGGTGGGCGCGTAGAAGTAGCCGCGCTCGCCCACCTGCGCGCCGCCGGTCTCCACCGAGGCGTGATCGGGCAGCCGGTCCAGGAAGCCACGCACCCGGGCCAGTTGGTTGGCGTTGTTGAGCGGGCCGTAGAGGACGTCCTCGTCGTCCGGCGCGCCGGTCCTCGTGTTGCGGGCCTGCTCGGTGAGGGCGGCGACGAAGTCGGCGTGGACGCCGGGCGCGGTGAGCACCCGGGTCGCCGCCGTGCAGTCCTGGCCGGCGTTGAAGTAGCCGCCGACGGCGATGGCCTCGGCCGCCGCGGCGATGTCCGCGTCGTCGAAGATCACCACCGGTGCCTTACCGCCCAGCTCCAGGTGGGTTCGCTTGAGGTCGGGGGCGGCGGCCGCGGCGACCTCCATGCCGGCCCGGGTCGAGCCGGTGATGGAGACCAGCTGCGGGGTGGGATGCGCGACGAGGGCGCGGCCGGTGTCCCGGTCGCCGCAGACCACGTTGAACACGCCCGGCGGCAGGTACTCGGCGGCGATCTCGGCGAGCAGCAGCGTCGACACCGGAGTGGTGTCCGAGGGCTTGAGGACCACGGTGTTGCCGGCCGCGAGCGCGGGAGCGATCTTCCAGACCGCCATCATCAGCGGATAGTTCCAGGGAGTGACCTGTGCGCAGACGCCGATCGGCTCGCGCCGCACGTAGGAGGTGTGCCCGGCCAGGTACTCGCCGGCCGAACGGCCCTCCAACAGGCGGGCGGCGCCGGCGAAGAAGCGGAACTCGTCGACCGCCGGCGGCAGCTCCTCCTCGGCGGTCAGCTGTCGGGGCTTGCCGGTGTTGCGCACCTCCGCGTCGACCAGGTCGGCGGCCCGGGCCTCGACCGCGTCGGCGAGCTTGAGCAGCGCCCGCTGCCGCTCGGCCGGCGTGCTGTCCCGCCAGCTCTCGAAGGCGGTGGCGGCGGCCCGCATCGCCGCATCGACATCGGCGGTGCCGGAGACCGGCGCCTGGGCGAACACCTCACCGGTGCACGGGTCGATCAGGTCGGCGTAGCCGCCGTCGACCGGCTCGACGTACTCGCCGTTGACGAAGTTGCGCAGCTTCTGCTGGTCACTCATGACTGGATCACTCCGAGGGGTCCGGGGTCGCGCTGCGGCGGTTATCGCAATCGTGCTGCCATCTTCGCTACTGAATTCGCGGCAGACAAGGGTTAAGGCGACTGTTTCCGTCGGCGGATGGGTCGTCTAGGCTGCGCCTGTGGAGCCCACAGCGTTCTTCGTCGCCGGCCGGCCCGCCCACGGTGCCGGTGAGCTGACCGTCCACCACCCCTACGACGGCCACCCCGTCGGCCGTACCACCCTCGCCACCGCCGACCAGGTCGAGGCCGCGGTGGCGGCGGCGGCCGGGGTGGCCGCGAGCGCCGCCGCGCTGCCCGCGCACGCCCGCGCGGCCGCCCTGGACCACGTCTCGCGCCGGCTCGCCGAGCGGGCCGAGGAGGTCGCGGCGCTGATCACCGCCGAGAACGGCAAACCGATCAAGTGGTCGCGGGCGGAGGTGGGCCGGGCCAGCTCCACCTTCCGATGGGCGGCCGAGGAGGCCCGGCGCTTCTCGGGCGAGCTGCAACGGCTCGACACCGATCCGGCGGCCACCGGGCGCATCGCCCTGGTCCGCCGGGTGCCGAAGGGCCCGGTGCTCGGCATCACGCCGTTCAACTTTCCGCTGAACCTGGTGGCGCACAAGGTCGCCCCGGCGATCGCGGTCGGTGCCCCCGTCGTCGTCAAGCCGGCGCCGGCCACTCCGCTGTCCGCGCTGCTGCTCGGCGAGATCCTGGCCGAGACCGAGCTGCCGGAGGGGATGTTCTCGGTACTGCCGCTGCCCAACGAACGCGCCGCCGAGCTGGTCGCCGACCCTCGGTTGCCGGTCGTCTCGTTCACCGGCTCCGGACCGGTCGGCGCGGCGATCCGCCGCGCCGCTCCGGACAAGCACGTGACCCTCGAGCTGGGCGGCAACGCGGCCGTACTGATCTGCCAGGACTGGGCCGAGGACGAGGACCTGACCTTCGCGGCGCACCGGGTCGCCACCTTCTCCAACTACCAGGCCGGGCAGTCCTGCATCGCCGTGCAGCGGGTCTACGTGCACGAGTGGCTCTACGACGGTTTCCTGCCCCGACTGGTCGCCGCGGTGCGGGAACTGCGCACCGGAGATCCCGCCGACCCGTTGACCGACGTCGGCCCGCTGGTTTCCGAGGCCGCCGCCCGCCGGGTGGAGGCGTGGGTGGACGAGGCGGTGACGGCCGGCGCGACCATCGAGACCGGCGGTCGGCGCGACGGCGCCACCTACCCGCCGACGGTGCTCAGCGGCGTTCCCCGGAACGCCCGGGTGCACGCGGAGGAGGTCTTCGGACCGGTGCTCGTCGTGGACCGGGTGGTGGACGACGCCGCCGGCTTCGCCGCGATCAACGATTCGGCGTACGGGTTGCAGGCCGGCGTCTTCACCCGCCGCCTCGACGTCGCCTTCGCCGCGGCCCGGACCCTGGAGGTGGGCGGGGTGATCGTCGGCGACGTGCCGTCCTATCGCGCCGACCAGATGCCGTACGGCGGCATGAAGGGCAGCGGCGTGGGTCGGGAGGGACTGCGCAGCGCCATGGACGACTACACCGAGCCCCGCGTCACCGTGCTGACCGGGGTGCAGCTCTGAGGGGCCGTCACCAACTGCCGTCGTCGCGTACCCGGGCCGGGGCGCGACCGAGCAGCAGGATGGTGAGCGCCGCGTCGATGTCGGCCCCGAGGAGCCATTCACCGGCCTGGTCCAGCGCGAAGATCCGGCCGTGTTCGTCGACGGCGATGATGCTGTGCCCGCCTTCGGTGCCGATCGGGAACAGCCGGGCGCCGATCACCGCCGCGAAGTCACCGAGTGAGTCGGCGGTGTGAGCGACCTCGCGGGGCCGGATGTCGAAGCGTGAGATCCACACCTGCTCGCCCGGGCCGCGTCGCCGGCCGAGCAGTCGTGGGAAGGCGGTGAGGGCGGCGAGCACCGCAGGGAAGACCGGGTGCCCGTGGGCCCGGCCACCGACCGCACCGACGTCATGTACGGCCGAGGCCGCCGCGGCTGCGTCACCGAAGTGTGGCCGCCAGCCGGCGGCGACCAGTGCTCGCGCCACCTCCGGGGGGAACCGGCCGGGTTCCGGGTCGTCGTCGGCCGACTCCGGGAACCAGGGCTCGGTGTGGGCCTGTTCGGCGCGCGCCAGGACGTTGAACTCCACCAGCATCTCCAGGCACGAGTCACACGGCCGTTCGGCCGGCCCACCGTGCGGGTCACCCGGGTCGCGGAGCTGGGACACCTCGACGCGGGTGGAGTTCAGCAGGTCCTTCGCGTCGCCCAGACTCATGGCGGCGATGCCTTCGGCCGTGCGACGGTGATCGTACTCGTGCAGGACGTCGGAGAGCACGACGAACTCCGCGTGCCGCTCCCCGCCGCGGACGAGGCGACCGGCCGGCAACTGGTCGAGGTACGCGCGGACCAGCGGGTGATGG
The DNA here is from genome assembly GCF_056150025.1 of Micromonospora aridisoli. Taxonomy (NCBI): domain Bacteria; kingdom Bacillati; phylum Actinomycetota; class Actinomycetes; order Micromonosporales; family Micromonosporaceae; genus Micromonospora; species Micromonospora aridisoli. Next base: position 322,228 of record NZ_JAXCFK010000006.1, read on the forward strand.
TTGAGCTCCACGTCTCCCTTGGCGCCCCGGGCGGTGAAGGTCCGCCCTTCGACGGTGAGGCGGGCGATCGTGGTCGGGGTGGGCACCCGCCGGATCTCCCGCAGCAGTTGACCGGCCGGATCCACGGTGCGGGCCACCGACGGGCAGGTGGACCGGCTGCGACGGTAGAGCCGCTCGACCACGTCGGGCGGCACCCGCGGCCAGGTGGTCACCTCACCGGTCCGCTTGTCGACCACGGTCGTCGGCAGGTCACCGGGAAGTGCTCTGACCTGAGTGGACACGGTGGAGGTGATGACGTATCCGAGGTCGAACTCGGCGACGGCGGGACGGCACTCGCGCCCCAGGCGCAGCGAGTCGCGACGGGCCCACACCGCTGCGAGTTGCTCGGCCTGTTCGCGGTCGATCACACCGGGAACCTATCGGAGAATGTCGTTTGGTGGCGCTCCGTGCGGTCGAGCCTACCGAACGTGAGACGAACGGTCGGTATCCCGCGCCGAGCGGCACCAGCGGGGCGGGTGTGGGACGGAACGACGGGACCGCCGGCCCGACTGCCGCAGCGTGGCGCGGCGCACATGCGGTGTGCTCGCCGACCAGCCGAGGTCCGGCCCCGGTAGTAGCCTGACCCGCGTTCCCCCGTCGGGGGAGGAACGGTGGTTGATCATGTCGGTACGTCGGCACACGGCGCGGCTCGCGACGGTCTGCGTGTTCCTGGGCAGCCTGGTGGCGCTCGGTGGCGCGCCCGCGCAGGCCGACGAGGACCGGGTGCGGGTGCGTTCGGCGGGCAGCTTCACCGCCGGTCGTTCGGCCGAGGGCGTGACCGTGGAGGTGCGCAAACGTACCGACGGTTGCGTGCGGGTGCGCACCGCGCTGGGTCTGAGCCTGCCCGACGTGCGGGCCGACCAGGTGGCGGTGCAGGCCAACGTGGGAGGTCGCTGGGTCCCGGTGGGGGTCTCCGGCCAGCCTGGACTGGTCACCACCGCGGCGGTCGCGCCGGCCAAGGACGAGCTCTGCAAGGGCAAGGGTGTGGCGATGCGGTACCGCGTCGCCTTCGCCGCCGATGCCCCCGCTGGTCGGCTGGTGGTGACCGGCGAAGCCACCACGGCGCGGGGCGCGGTGCTGGGCCGGGCCGCGGCGTCGTCGCGGGTGGTCGGCGGGCAGCTTCCGACGTCGCCGACGCCGTCCCCGTCGCCGTCGCCTTCGCCTTCGCCCAGTGAGGCGGTGGCCGAGGAGCCGAGCGTGGCGGCCACGCCGACCGTGGCGCTCGCCGTGGACCCGGCCGACGACCTTGCCCAGACCGCGGGCGAGTCCTCCGGTGGATCGCCGGTGATGTATTTCGGCATCGCCATGGTGGCCGCCGGTGCCCTGCTCATCGGCCTGCTGATCCACCGCTCCCGCAAGGACCGCAAGAACCGTCGGCAGCCGGCCGACGGCTTCGAGATCCCGCCGCCACGCAACCCGGGCGGCACCACCTACCGCTCAGGCGGTGGTCCGGGCGCCGTGCCGGTCCCGCCGGTCCCGGGTGCCGCACCGGCACCGCCGTCCGGCCTGGGCGCCGTGCCGCCGGTGCCGCCCGGTCAGCCGTACGGGACCGGCCGGGCCGGCACGCCCCGGGTCTACGGAGGCGCACCGACGTCCCGTCCGAGCGGCGGTCTGTACGGTGCGCGACCTGCCGAACCCGCCGAAGCGACGGGTCCGGCCGAGCCGGGTGAGCCGACCCGACCGGTCCCGCCGGGCACTGCCGCTCGCGCAGCCGTTCCATCGGGGCGGGCGGTCCCGCCCACCTCCGCTCCGCCTGCCGGGCCCGCTCCGGGCCGGCCGGACGCGCACCCCGCCGTACCGCCGACCGGGCCGGGCCGGGGCGTGCCGCCCGGACAGCCGGCCGCTGGAGAGGGGGACGAGCGGGACTACGGGCGCGGGCTCGGCGGCTGAGCCGGGGTCGGCCCCGTCGCTCCGATACGCTCAGGTTCGTTGACGACCCGCAGGCGAGGAGTGGAACCGGTGTCTGATCTGTCCCGGATCGTGAAGGCGTACGACGTCCGTGGGACGGTGCCGGACCAGTGGGACGAGCGTGTCGCCGGTGCTCTCGGCGTCGCCTTCGCCCAGATGCTCGACGCCGCTGGTGAGCCGGGGCAGGCGGTGCTGATCGGGCACGACATGCGGGCCTCCGGGCCCGGGCTGGCCGCCGCCTTCGCCACCGGCGTACGCGCCGAGGGCCGCCCGGTCATCGAGATCGGGCTCGCCTCGACCGACATGGTCTACTACGCCTCCGGTGCGCTCGGGCTGCCCGGGGCGATGTTCACCGCCAGTCACAACCCGGCGCAGTACAACGGCATCAAGCTGTGCCACGCCGGTGCCCGCCCCGTCGGGCAGGACAGCGGGCTGGCCGAGGTCCGCGATCGGGCCCAGGCTCTGCTGGACAAGGACGAGCCACTCGGCGAGCCGATCGCCCCGACGCAGCGGCGCGACCTGCTGCCCGACTACGCGGCACACCTGCGCACGCTGGTGGACCTCTCCGGCATCCGACCGCTGACCGTCGTGGTGGACGCGGGCAACGGGATGGGCGGGCACACCGTGCCCAGTGTGCTCGGCGACGCCGCCCTGTCGGCCCTGCCGCTGCGGATCGTGCCGCTCTACTTCGAGTTGGACGGCACGTTCCCCAATCACGAGGCCAACCCGCTGGACCCGGCCAACCTGGTCGACCTGCAACGCGCCGTGGTGGCGCACGGCGCGGACATCGGCCTGGCGTTCGACGGGGACGCCGACCGCTGCTTCGTGGTGGACGAGCGCGGCGAGCCGGTCTCCCCGTCGGCGATCACCGCGTTGGTCGCGGCCCGGGAACTGGCCAAGCACCCCGGCTCGACGGTGATCCACAACCTGATCACCTCCAGCGCGGTGCCCGAGATCATCCGGGAGCACGGCGGTCAGCCGGTGGTGGCCCGGGTGGGCCACTCGTTCATCAAGGCCGAGATGGCGCGGACCAACGCGGTCTTCGGCGGGGAGCACTCGGCGCACTACTACTTCCGGGACTTCTGGTTCGCCGACACCGGGATGCTGGCGGCGATGCACACCCTGGCGGCGCTCGGCGAGCAGCCGCTGCCGCTGTCCACGCTGGCCGGAGAGTACGAACGGTACGTCGCCTCTGGTGAGATCAACTCCACCGTGGCGGACCAGGCGGCCAAGGTGGCCGAGGTGCGGGCCGCGTACCCGGACGCCGAGGCCGACGAGATGGACGGGCTGACCCTGCGCTTTCCGGACGGGGCGTGGTTCAACCTGCGCGCCTCGAACACCGAGCCGCTGCTGAGGCTCAACGTCGAGGCGCCCACCGCCGAGCGGATGACCGCGCTGCGCGACGAGGTGCTCGACCGGGTTCGCCGATAAGATCGCTCGCGCCGGTCGGCACCGCCGATCGGTGAAGCCGCATACGTGGAAGGAGCCGCGCAGTGGCCCTCGACCCGCAGTTGCTGGAAATCCTCGCCTGCCCGGACACACACCATGCCCCGCTGAACTACGACGCGCAGGCCCAGACGTTGACCTGCACCGAGTGCGGCCGGATCTTCGAGGTCCGCGACGACGTGCCGGTGCTGCTGCTCGACGAGGCGCGTGGCCCCGCGGAGGGATCGTGATCGACGGAACGGCCGGCGTCAGCGGACACCGCAACGCCGACGAACGACTCCTCGACGACCCGCAGGCGCTCGCCGAACGGGATCCCGGCGGCATGCTGCGGCACACCGCCTCGGCCGGCGCGCAGGTACGCGAGTCGGCCGCCCTAGCCGCCGAGGCGAACCTCTCCATGCTCGCCGACGAGGGACGTCCCCGGGCGGTCGTGATCGCCGGCATCGGCACCGCCGGGCGTACCGGTGACGTGCTGGCCACGGTCGCCGGCCCACGGTGCCCGGTGCCGGTCATCGCGCACCGCAGCGCGGGGGTGCCCGGTTGGGTCGGCGCGGCCGACGTGGTGATCGCGGTGAGCGCCTCCGGCCGCAGCCCCGAGGCGCTGGGTGCCGCCGAGGCCGCTCAACGCCGGGGTGCCCGGCTGGTCGCGGTGGGCCCGGCGGACTCGCAGTTGCAGTCGGTCGCCGAGCGGGCCCGGGCCCCGTTCATCCCGGTGCCCCGGCGGGCACCTGCCCGGGCCAGCCTCTGGGGGCTGACCGTGCCGGTCCTGCTCGCCGCCAGGGCGCTCGGGCTGGTCAAGGTCAACGAGGCGGATCTGGCGGAGACGGCGGCCCGGCTGGACGCCGACGCGGACCGTAGCCGCCCGAGCGCGGAGTCCTTCGTCAACCCGGCGAAATCCCTCGCGCTCGGTCTGGCCGGGTCCATCCCGATCGTGTGGGGCTCGTCGCCGTTGGCGGCGGTCGCCGCCCGTCGTTTCGGCGACACCCTGTCGGCCAACGCCCGGTACCCGGTGGTCACCGGCGCGCTCGGTGAGGCGGGACGGGGTCGGGTCGGCCTGCTCGACGGCGTCTTCGGGGGCCTGGCCGAGGGGGAGCGGGACATCTTCGCCGACCCGGACGACTCCGTCGAGCAGGGCACCCGACTGCGGTTGGTGCTGCTGCGCGACGGCGGCCTGAACGCCGAGGACGATGCCGACGAACCCCTGGCCGTCGAGGAGCGGCGCGCGGACGCGGTACAGACCCTCGCCGAGCGTCGGGGCGTACGGTGCGACGTGGTCACCGCCGAGGGCGGCTCCGCGCTGGAGCGGCTCGCCTCCCTGGTGGCGGTGCCGGACTTCGCGTCGATCTACCTGGCGCTGGCGCACGGCCTGGACCCGATGGCGGTGCCCGCGATCACCGAGATGAAGGAACTGGCCAACCAGTGAGCACCCAGGGTGGCATCAAGGCGATCATCGCCGCGCTGCTCGCCAACATCGGCATCGCCGTGACGAAGTTCGTCGCCTACCTGCTGACGAGTTCGTCGTCGATGCTCGCCGAGTCCATCCACTCGGTCGCCGACGCGGGCAACCAGGCGTTGCTGCTGCTCGGCGGCAAGCGGGCCCGGCGGGCAGCCACCCCGCAACACCCCTTCGGCTACGGCCGGGAGCGCTACGTCTACGCGTTCATCGTCTCGATCGTGCTGTTCAGCCTCGGCGGTCTGTTCGCGCTCTACGAGGCGTGGCACAAGTGGTCCCACCCGCACGGCATCACCAGTTGGCACTGGGTGCCGGTGACCGTGCTGCTGGCGGCGATCGTGATGGAGTCGTTCTCCTTCCGAACCGCCATCCGGGAGTCGAACCTGGTCCGGGGCCGCGAGTCCTGGACCAGGTTCATCCGCCGGTCGAAGGCGCCGGAGCTGCCGGTGGTGCTGCTGGAGGACTTCGGCGCGCTGGTCGGTCTGGTCTTCGCCCTCTTCGGCGTGGGCATGACCCTGGCCACCGGCAACGGCCGGTGGGACGCGGCCGGCACCGCGATGATCGGTCTGCTGCTGGTGACCATCGCGATCGTGCTGGCCGTGGAGACCAAGAGCCTGCTGCTGGGGGAGGGGGCCGAGCCGGCGGACGTCGAGGCCATCGAGCGGGCGGTCACCGCGGGCCCCGAGGTGGAGCGGATCATCCACATGAAGACTCTCTACCTCGGCCCGGAGGAGCTGATGGTGGCCGCGAAGATCGCGGTGGGGCGGTGCGAGAGCGCCGAGGAGGTGGCCCGGGGCATCGACGCCGTGGAGAAGCGGATCCGGGCCGCGGTGCCGGTCGCCCGGGTCATCTACCTCGAACCGGACATCTACCAGGTCCCGGCGGAGCCCGCCCCAGCGTCCGGGCACGCTGGGAGCTGACCGGTGGAACCGCTGCACGGCCCGATCAAGGAGTACGCCTGGGGCTCCCGCTCGGCGATCGCGGAGCTCCAGGGGCGGCCGGTGCCGAGCGAGCGGCCCGAGGCCGAGCTGTGGCTCGGGGCGCACCCGTGCGCGCCGGCCACGGTCGAGCGTGACGGGGGGCGGATCGCGCTCACCGAGGTGCTCGCCGCCGAGCCGGTCGACTGGCTCGGGCAGTCGGTGCTGGGCCGGTTCGGGAACCGCCTGCCGTTCCTGCTCAAGGTGCTGGCCGCGGCGGCTCCGCTGAGCCTGCAGGCCCATCCGGACGCCGAGCAGGCCCGGGCCGGTCACGCCGCGGAGCAGGCTCGCTCCGGTGGGCACCGCAACTACGTCGACCCGTTCCACAAGCCCGAGCTGCTGGTAGCGCTCGGGCCGATGGAGGCGCTGTGCGGGTTCCGCGCTCCCGCCGACTCGGCTCGGGCGCTCGCCGCGCTGGGGGTACCGCAGCTGCGGCCGGTGCTCGACGCGTTGGCTGCCGGGCCGGCGGGTCTGGCCGAGGCCGTACGCCGGCTGCTGGAGTGGCCGACCGCGGAGCGTGCGGGTCTGGTGGCGGCGGCCCGGGCGGCGGGCGGTCCGGACGCGGACCTGGTCGCCCTGCTGGCCGAGGCGTACCCGGCCGATCCCGGTGTGCTGGTGGCGTTGCTGCTGAACCGGGTGCGGCTGGCCCCCGGCGAGGCGATCTGGATGCCGGCCGGGAACCTGCACGCGTACCTGCGCGGCACCGGCGTGGAGGTGATGGCGGCCAGCGACAACGTGCTGCGGGGCGGCCTGACCCCGAAACACGTGGACGTGGCCGAGCTGCTGCGGGTGCTCCGCTTCGAGGTGCTGGAGCGGCCGGTCGTCGCGCCCAGGCAGGTCGCCGACGGCGTGGTGACCTGGCCCGTGCCGGTGGACGACTTCGCGCTGCACCGGGTGACGGTCGGCGACGGGCGGCCCGAGGCCACGCTGACGGTGCCGGGCCCGCGGGTGGTGTTGTGCACCGCCGGTCGGGTCACGGTGACAGACGGCGTGGCGCCGGTGACCCTCGGGCCCGGTCGGGCCGCGGTCGGGCCGGCCGCCGGCGGATCGCTGACGGTCACCGGCGAGGGTGAGACGTACATCGCCTCGACCGGCCTGGTCTGAGGGTGCTCCGGAAAGCCCACGTCGACCAGTCGTCGCCCGACAAGTCCGACTTTCCCGGAATTGCTTGACTCATCTCTCGCGGAGTGTGACTCTATGGGTGCGCAGCGTTATCGCGACGATGGTCCGAGAACGCGCGGGGGAACCAAACCGGGGGGATGCACGGGGCGGACGGAGGTGGACGGCACACGTCCACGACCGGCCGCCCCGTGCGCTGTCCGCAACCGCCCCCGCCGCCGCGCTCGGGCGGGCGTAAGGTGGGAGGTTGCGCAGCACCATCGTCCGACAGGAGCTTTCATGACCAGCACCCTCCCGGCGTCCCCCAGCGGCACGTCGTCCGAGGTCCGGCCGCGTACTGTCGCCGAGGGCGACTACAAGGTTGCGGATCTGTCGCTCGCCGAGTTCGGGCGCAAGGAGATCCGCCTCGCCGAGCACGAGATGCCCGGTCTGATGGCGATCCGGCGCGAGTTCGCCGACGCGCAGCCGCTCGCGGGCGCGCGGATCACCGGGTCGCTGCACATGACGATCCAGACCGCCGTGCTGATCGAGACCCTGGTCGCGCTCGGCGCGCAGGTCCGCTGGGCGTCCTGCAACATCTTCTCCACCCAGGACCACGCCGCCGCCGCGGTCGTCGTCGGCCCCGACGGCACCGCCGACGCCCCGTCCGGGGTGCCGGTGTACGCCTGGAAGGGCGAGACCCTTCCGGAGTACTGGTGGTGCACCGAGCAGGTGCTCGACTGGCCCGACGGGGACGGGCCGAACATGATCCTGGACGACGGCGGCGACGCCACGCTGCTCGTGCACAAGGGCGCCGAGTTCGAGAAGGCCGGTGCCGTGCCGCCGGTCGAGTCCGCCGACTCCGAGGAGTACGCGGTCGTCCTCGACCTGCTGCACCGCTCGCTGGCCGCGAACGGGCAGCGGTGGACGCGGATCGCCGCCGGCATCAAGGGCGTCACCGAGGAGACCACCACCGGAGTGCACCGGCTCTACGAGATGTACCGCGCCGGCACGCTGCTCTTCCCGGCCATCAACGTCAACGACTCGGTGACCAAGAGCAAGTTCGACAACAAGTACGGCTGCCGCCACTCGCTCATCGACGGCATCAACCGCGCCACCGACACCCTCATCGGCGGCAAGATGGCCGTGGTGCTCGGCTACGGGGACGTGGGCAAGGGCTGCGCCGAGTCGCTGCGGGGCCAGGGCGCCCGGGTCGTGGTGACCGAGGTCGACCCGATCTGCGCCCTCCAGGCGGCGATGGACGGCTACCAGGTCGCCACCCTCGACGACGTGGTCGAGCAGGCCGACATCTTCATCACCGCGACCGGCTGCTTCGACGTCATCACCAACGAGCACATGGCCCGGATGAAGCACCAGGCCATCGTCGGCAACATCGGCCACTTCGACAACGAGATCGACATGGCCGGTCTGGCGAAGCGTTCGGACGTCACCCGGGAGAACATCAAGCCGCAGGTCGACCTCTGGAAGTTCGACGACGGGCACGCGATCATCGTGCTCTCCGAGGGACGCCTGCTGAACCTGGGCAACGCCACCGGCCACCCCAGCTTCGTCATGTCGAACTCGTTCGCCAACCAGACCATCGCTCAGATCGAGCTGTACACCAAGACGGCGGACTACCCGATCGGCGTGTACGTGCTGCCCAAGCACCTCGACGAGAAGGTCGCCCGGCTGCACCTGGACGCGCTCGGCGCCAAGCTGACCACGCTCACCAGCGAGCAGGCCGCGTACCTCGGGATCGCCGTCGAGGGGCCGTTCAAGCCGGACCACTACCGCTACTGATCATCGACGCCACTCCCGGGGCTGACCGCTGCGGCCGGCCCCGGGAGTGTCGTGGCGTCGGGTGGGACGGATCCAGGTCCAGACGCACCAGAGCAGCCAGAGCACCGACACCAGCGCCGCCAGGGTGCGCAGCCGCGCCGCGCTGAGCAGCAGCACCACCGCGAGCACCGCCAGCCAGGGCCCGAAACCCCTCATCCCGACCTCCCCGGTCGATCCTCGGCCGATACCGTCCCGGCCGGTGACCACAACGCCTCGGCGAGCGCGCGTTCACCGGCCAGGAGGCGACGGGCCCGCCGGTGCCGCTCGGCGATGACGGCGGTCAGGTAGACCACCTCCGACAGCCCGGCCGGCGGCGCCGGGGTCGTCACGCCTTCGACCTGCCGCCACAGCATCCGGGCCAGCTCGCCGCGCGCCGGCTCGCTCAACCCGTTGGCCCGGGCCAGGTACTGCCGGGCGGCGAGCGCCAGTTCCGTGTCCAGCCTGCTCAGGTCCAGCGAGGACGCCCAACCGGCCAGAACCGGCGTCGTGGCAGGTACCGGGCGCCATCTGGTCGCGGCGCGGGTGTGCACCACCAGGGTGCCGGCGGCCAGGTCGCCCAGCCGCCGCCCCCGGGCGTCACCGAGCATCACGGTCACCCCGACCACCCAGGACAGCAGCGGCAGCACCAGACCCGGCCACTCCACGGCGACCCCGACCAGCGCCCGGGTGAGCGACTGCCGGAACCCGACCGGAGCGCCGTCGACGCTGACCACCCGCAACCCCACCGCCGCCTTGCCCGGTGTCCGGCCGTCGTTGAACCGTTCGAATAGCACCGGGTAGCCGACCAGCAGCAGCACCAGCCCGACGGTGAGCAGCGCCCGTTCCATCGCCGCGTCGAGCACGCCGTACGGCAGTGCGGCCAGGACCAGCCCGGCCAGTGCCGCGAGCAGCAGACCGAACAGCAGTTGCACCAGCACGTCGAGCAGCAGCGCGAGCGCCCGGGAACCGATCCGGGCGGCCCGTACGTCGAGTTCGACCGCCTCGCCGCTGACCAGTCCGGCGTCGCCCCAGCCCGGGGCGGTCCACGGTCGCGCCGCTGTGCTCACCCCGACAGTGAACACTATGATCGCGCGGTCGGAGGTGGCCGGTGGATGTCGACGCGTACGTCGCGGAGCACGGCGGACAGTGGCGTCGCCTGGATCAGCTCTCCGCCCGTCGGCGACTCGACGCGACCGAGGTCGACGAGCTGGTCGTGCTCTACCAGCGGGCCACCACTCAACTGTCGGTGCTGCGCAGTCGCTCGCCGGACCCGGCACTGGTCAGCGAGCTGTCCCAGGTGGTGCTCCGGGCGCGGGCACGGATCACCGGCCGGCCCCGCCCCTCCTGGACGGCCCTCCGATGGTTTCTGGTGGCCGGCCTTCCCGGCGCGATCTGGCGCGCGGCACCGTGGTGGTGCGCGGTGGCGACGGCCTTCACGATGCTCACCTTCACCCTGATGTGGTTCGTGGCGGACAATCCGGAGACGGCGGCGGCGTTCATCGGCACCGACGAGGCCGCCGACCTGGTCGAGTCCGGTTTCGCCGGCTACTACACGGAGTTCTCCGCGCCGACCTTCGCCTTCCACCTGTGGACGCACAACGCCTGGTTGGCGGCGAAGTGCCTGGCGGCGGGGGTGCTGATCGTGCCGGTCGGCTACCTGCTCTGGCAGAACGCGGTGAACATCGGTGTGGTCGGTGGGGTGATGGTCTCCTACGGCCGGGCGGACGTCTTCTTCGGCCTGATCACCCCGCACGGCCTGCTGGAACTGACCGGGGTGTTCGTCGCCGCCGGGGTGGGGCTGCGCATCGGGTGGGCGTGGATCGCACCGCCGGAGCAACTGACCCGGGCGCAGGCGGTGGCTCGGGCGGGACGCGACGGCGTCCTGGTCGCGGTCGGCCTGGTCGGTCTGTTCGCGGTCGCCGCGGTGATCGAGGCGTTCGTCACCCCGGCACCGCTACCGGCGACCCTGCGCATCACGCTCGGCGCCACCGCCTGGCTGGCCTTCCTCACCTACGTCCTCCTCCTCGGCTCCCGCGCCACCCCCGTTGATCATGAAGTTGTCACCCGCGACACGCCGCCCGGAGGGCAGTAACTTCATGATCAACCTGAATGGGTGGGTCAGAGCTGAGCGGTGGTCTTGAGGTGGAGGTAGGTGTCGGCCAGGGCGGGGGCCAGGCGATCGGCGGGGGCGTCGACGACGGTGACCTGGTGGCGGGTGAGTGCCGCGGTTAGGCGCTCGCGTTCGGCGAGGGTACGCCAGGCGGCGGCAGCGGTGTAGGCGTCCGCGGGACGTCGTGGTGGTGCGCCGGTGAGGCTGGCCAGTACCGGGTCCTGCGCCGCGGCCACCAGCACCCGGTGCCGGGCGGTCAGCCGCGCCAGCACCGGCAGCAGTCCCTCGCCGAGCGCGCCGGGCTCCAGGGCGGTGAGGAGCACCACCAGACTGCGTGGGCGGTGTCGCCGTAGCAGCTCCCCGGCGATCAGCCGGAAGTCGGTCTCGACCAGCGAGGGCTGCAGCGGGGCCAACGCGTGCGCCAGGCGGCTCCACTGCCCCGGTCGTTCGGCCCCGCTCACCGAGGCGCGGGGCACGGCGTCCGTCGCGAGTACGTCCACCCGGTCACCGGCCCGCGCGGCCAGCGCGCTGAGCAGCAGCGTCGCCTCGATCGACGCGTCCAGGCGGGGCTCGTCGCCGACGCGTACCGCCGAGGTTCGTCCGGTGTCCAGCACGCAGATCAGCCGCCGGTCCCGCTCCGGACGCCAGGTCCGGACCAGCACCTCACTGTGCCGGGCGCTGGCCCGCCAGTCGATGGAGCGCACGTCGTCGCCGGAGACGTACTCGCGCAACGCGTCGAACTCGGTACCCGGACCACGGCCCCGGCCGACCTGCGTGCCGTCGACGACGCGCAGCCGGGACAGGCGCTCCGGCAGGTGTCGACGGGACTCGAAGCGGGGCAGCACCCGCAGCGTCCACGGTGGGGTGGCCGGCCGGTCAGCCCGCTGCCGGAACGCCAGCCCGAGCGGCCCGAACGAGCGTACGGTCAGGGCCACCGCCGGCCGGTCGCCCCGGCGGGTGGGGGTGAGGTGACTGGGCAGCGCGAGCACCTCACCGGGGGCGGCGCGCACCAGGCGGGTCGGCGGCACCTCCGGGCGGGCCCCGGCCGACGGCACCCAGGCGTCGCGGACCCGGGCACGCAGCGGTCGCCCGGAGGCGTTGCGCAGGTGCACGGTGACCGTGGCGGTGTCACCGAGCCGGACGGCCCGTTCACCGGCCCGCTCGGCGGTCAGCGCCCGCAGCGGTGCGGCGAGCGCGAAGTCCACGCCGACCAGCAGCAGGACCACGCCCACCATCACCGCCACCCCGACGAAGGGCGCCGGCCACCCGGGCAGGGTCAGCGCGCCCGCCGCGAGCAGTGCCGCCGCCCGCCAGGTCATCGCGGAGTCGGCACGGTGGCCAGCACCGTCTCCAGGACCGGATCCACCCCGACACCTTCGAGTTCGGCCTCCGGACGCAGCCGCAACCGGTGCCGCAGGGTGGGCCGTGCCATCGCCTTGACGTCGTCGGGCACCACATGGTCGCGTCCGTTCAGCCACGCCCACGCCTTGGCGGTGCCGAGCAGGGCCGTCGCGCCGCGCGGCGAGGCACCCAGCTCCAGCGCCGGGGTGGCCCGGGTGGCCCGGCACAGGTCGACGACGTAGCCGAGCAGCGGATCGGCTACGTGGACCCGGCCGACCGCCGCGCGGGCGGCGGCGAGATCGGTCGCGTCCGCCACCGGCCGTACCCCGGCGGCGGCCAGGTTCCCCGGGTCGAAACCCGCGTGGTGCGCGCGGAGCACGCCCAGCTCCTCGTCCCGGCTGGGCAGCGGCACGGTGAGCTTGAGCAGGAACCGGTCCAGTTGGGCCTCCGGCAGCGGGTAGGTGCCCTCGTACTCCACGGGGTTCTGGGTGGCGGCGACGATGAACGGGTCGGGTAGCGCCCGCCGCTCGCCGTCGACGGTCACCTGCCGTTCCTCCATCACCTCAAGCAGCGCGGACTGGGTCTTCGGCGGCGTGCGGTTGATCTCGTCGGCGAGCAGCAGGTTGGTGAACACCGGCCCCTCCCGGAAGGTGAACTCCGCGGTTCGCGCGTCGAAGACCACCGAGCCGGTGACGTCGCCGGGCATCAGGTCGGGGGTGAACTGCACCCGCCGCGACGTCAGGTCCAGCGCGGCGGCCACCGTACGCACCAGCAGCGTCTTGGCGACCCCCGGTACGCCCTCCAGCAGAACGTGGCCACGGCAGAGCAGGGCGACGATCAGCCCGCTGACCGCGCCCTCCTGACCCACGACCGCCTTCGCCACCTCGGTACGCAACCGGTGCAGCGCGGCCCGCGTGGGGTCGGCGGCGTGCGGGTCCACGGTCGTCGCGGGTCGGGTCACCGGGTGTCTCCTTCGGATCGGGGCATCGGCAGCCGGACCGGGGCCGGCTGGTCGGGGACGGGCTGGACGGGTGCCGGTCCGCCGCCACGCGTCACCCGGTCCAGGTCGTCGGCCAGGTCCAGCAGCTTCCGGTCGGTGCGCGGCGCGTCGCCGTAGAGCAGTTCCCGGACGGCGTCGGGCCGGTCGCCGGTGCCGGCGGCGACCGTGGCGGCGACGGCGGCGGGTTCGGCCTCGGCGGGCAGGTGCAGGCGTCGCGTCAACCGGGCGATCGCCGCGCTCCGGAGTACCCGGGCGGTGCTCTCCCGGGCTCGGGCCCGCTGGTAGAGCCGGCCCCGCCCGAGGACCGTCTCGGCGGCCGGCACGGAGACCGGCAGCGGCTCCGGCGTGGGCGGACCGAGACGACGGGCCCGCCCGGCGGCGATCAACAACGCCGCCAGGGCGAGTTGCAACAGCAGCGCCCAGAACCACGGCGGGAACGCCGACCAGAGCGGGTTGGGTGCGCCGGAGCTTCCCGGCCCGCCGGGGCCGGACGCCTCGCCGCCCGGACGGCGCTGCGGTGTCGTGTCGCCGTGCCCGCTGCCGTCCAGGTCCCCTGCGCCGTCGGGCTCGTCGCCGCCGTCGGCGCGTTCCGGTAGCGGTCGGGTCGGGGCGGGACCGGCCTCGGGCGGGGGCGGTGCCGGACCGTCCAGGTCGAGCCAGACCACCCGGCCGGAGGTGGCGAGCAGACCGGTGGCGAAGGCCAGGTTGTCCCACTCGTGGATCCGACCGTTGCGGAACGGGTCGCTGGCACCCACCACCACGCTCTCGGCGGCCCCGGGCAGGCGGGCCAGGCCGGCGGCGTAGCAGAGGTCGACGCTGCCTGCGGCGCCGGTGGGGGAGTAGCGCTGGCGGGCCACCGCCGCGGTGGCGGCGGGGACGATCTCGGCCAGTGGACACGGCCGGTCGTCGTGCGGTGCCACCGCCCGGGCGGCCCACCGTCTGCCCGCCGGCCGCAGCGGCAGACCGGCGGCGGCCAGCACCCGTCGAGGCGGATCGACCAGCACCAGCCGGGTGCCGTCGGGCAGCAGGCCCAGGAAGCTGACGGTCCGCGGGTGCAGCAACTCGGGCGCCGGGACGAACAGAGTGGCCGGGCCGGGGCGGGTGGCCAGCAGTGCCCGCAGCGTGTCCGTCTCGCGCTGCACGATGACACCGTGCCGGACCAGATTCTCGGCGAGCCGGCTGCCTCCGTGGTCGCCGGTCGCCACGGGAGAGAGGAAGCCCCGGTCGGTCTGGTCCGGCTGGTCGATCTCGCGGGTGACCAGCGTGACCGCCATCAGCAGCAACCCCACCAGCACCGGAATCATGATCCGGCGACGACGACCTGCCACCCTCACCGGCTCTCCTGTTCCGTGGACGGGCTCGCGGCGAGCAGGTCCGCGAGCCGGCTCGCGTGGCCGCGCATCCGGTGGTCGTGTTCGACGCTGGCCGGGCGCTGGGCGTACCACACCTCGGAGAAGATCGCCGCGGCTGCGGTCAGTGGCGGCCCGGCCGGTGGGTGGTTGGCGGCGGCCACGGCGACCACCTCGGCGACGGTCATGCCCGGCCGGACCCGCACCACGTGCCGGTCGGTCAGCGCGTGGAGCATGGCGCGCAGCCGCTCGCGGATCGCCTCGTCGTAGCGGCCCTCGGCGGCCAACCGGTCGGCCACCACCGCCGTACCGACCGGCATCGCGGGCGGCGGCGGTACGCCGGTGACCGGCGACGCGGTCTCCGGCTCCCGCTCGGCCCGCCGGGCGGGACGGCGGCGCGGTCGGGGGAGCCGGCGGGGCAGCCAGGCGGGGAAGGTGTACCAGGCGGTCGCCGCCAGGATCGTCGCCAGGACCAGCAGCAGGCCGGCCAGCGGCAACGGGACGTGGTCGCCGAGAGCGGCGATGGTCTCGGTCCACCACCTGCTGAAGCTCGTCATCGGCCGACCGCCAGCAGTTCCGTGGCCGGTCGGGCGGCGGGCGCGCGGGAGAGGCGGATGTCCAGGCCCTCGCTGCGGATCCGGGTCTCCAGGTGGACGACCGCGTCCAGGCAGGCCAACGCGGCGTAGGCGACCGCGTTCACGGCCGCCCAGACCAGCATCGCCGCCACGGTGGTCCAGCCGTCGCCGATCAGGTCGAGGGTGGTGAGCCCGGTGAACAACCCCCAGCCGAGCCCGACCCGCATGATCCACCAGACGAGGTATCCGAGCAGCCGCAGCGCGGCGGCCCGACCGCTCACCCGGAACGCGAGCGCGACGGAGCGGTTGATCGCCCGGACCGGCGCGACCCGGTCGACCACCAGCGCCGGGGCCACCGCGCCCAGCAGGGCGTACCCGACCAGCCAGCCGGGGCCGAGCAGGGACGCGAGCAGCATGATCGCGCCGACCACGGGACAGAGCAGGGCGGTGGCGCCCCAGCGGCCGTCGGTGGCTCGCAGCAGGTCCCCGGCGGTGGCCCGGCGGCCGAGCAGCGCGCGGGCGGCGGCGCGGGCGGCCGGGTTGCCGAGCATCAGGATGATCATTGCTTCGGTCGCGGCGCCGAGCGCGAGCAGGACCCAGAAGAGACCGAACTCGCTCAGACCCGACGCCCACCACCACGGCCCGGTGGCGCCGACCATGGTCCGCAGCGGCAGCAGCAGAAGCTGTTCGGCGACGGCCAGCACGGCGGCGAGGGGCAGCAGCACCAGCGCCCGGCCGCGCAGCAGCAGCACGGCGGAGTCGAGCAGTTCGCCGACGGTGAGCGGGCGGCCGGGGAGTACGACGGTCGGGCCTGTTTCGGGCACGCGTACTCCTGGGAGGCGGTGGTGGTGGCGCGCTGCGGCGCACCCGGGGATCATGTTGGCACGCGCGGTTGGCCCGGGTGCAGACCCGCCCCCGGGGGCGGCCCGTGCGGGCGGTACAACCGAGCGGTGCTGGGCACGGCGCACCTGACGGCAGTAGCGTGCCGGGTGACGCGAGCCCACCGAACTGACGGGATGGAACCATTAACCCCATGAGAGCCCGGGTACTGGTGGTCGACGACGACCCCGCGCTCGCCGAGATGCTCGGCATCGTGCTGCGCAGCGAAGGCTTCATGCCCTCGTTCGTGGCGGACGGGGAACGGGCACTGGCCGCGTTCCGTGACAATCGACCGGATATCGTCCTGCTCGACCTCATGCTGCCCGGAATGAGCGGTATCGACGTGGCGCGGGCGATCCGGGGTGAGTCCGGGGTGCCGATCGTGATGTTGACCGCGAAGAGCGACACGGTCGACGTCGTGCTCGGCCTGGAGTCGGGTGCCGACGACTACGTGGTCAAGCCGTTCAAGCCCAAGGAACTGGTGGCCCGGATGCGGGCGCGGCTGCGTCGCGGTGAGGACGCCGCGCCGGAACTGCTCACCATCGGCCCGCCCGGCAACCAGATCTCCATCGACGTGCCGGCGCACACCGTCAGCCGCAACGGCGAGGAGGTGAAGCTGACGCCGCTGGAGTTCGACCTGCTGGTCGCGCTGGCCCGCAAGCCGCGTCAGGTCTTCACCCGGGAGGTGCTGCTGGAGCAGGTCTGGGGGTATCGGCACGCGGCGGACACCCGGTTGGTCAACGTGCACGTGCAGCGGCTGCGCGCCAAGATCGAGCCGGATCCGGAGCGACCGGAAATCATCCTCACCGTGCGCGGCGTGGGATACAAGGCGGGTACCGGATAGCCTGGTCGCACTGTGACCACCTCCCCGATCCCGGATCTCGACCCGACGTCCCGCCGGCGTGGTGCCGTGCGGGAGTTGTGGCGTGGCGTAAACGGTCGGGTGACCCGGTCGTTGGCGAGGTTGCACCAGACCTGGCGGCGTTCGTTGCAGGTGCGGGTGGTGACCATCACGCTGGTGACCTCCAGCCTGCTGGTGGGCGGCTTCGCCTACCTGATCGCCGACAAGATCACGAGCATCCTGCTGGACAATGCCAAGACCGACGTCCAGTTGCGGCTGCTCAACGGGGCCGAGTACGCGGCGAAGCAGTTCAGCCTCTACAGCCAGCCCCAGGAGGCGCAGCTCCAGGAGACGATCGACGGCACGGTCAACTACCTCGCCGGCGGCGACCCGCAGCAGAACAGCGGCGTGGTGGTGGCCCTCACCGCGGAGAACTGGCCCGGGGTGATCGAGCCGCGCACCTCGCCGGCGGCGAACGTCCGACCGCTGATCAGTCCCGAGCTGCGCGCGGCGGTGGCCGGCGGCAACGTGGCCAACCAGATCCGTACCGGCCGGCTCACCGGGGACACCGAGACGAAGTACCTCGTCTACGGCTCGCCGGTGCCGACCCGGTTCGGTCAGGTGGAGCTCTACTACTTCGTGCCGCTGACCCTGCAGGACGCCACCGCGGCACAGGCGCGGGCCACCGTGGTGGCGACCGGGGTCGCCCTGGTGCTGCTGCTCGGCCTGCTCGCCGCCCTGGTCACCCGACTCGTGGTGATCCCGGTACGGGTGGCCGCCCGGACCGCCCAGCGACTCTCGGCCGGCCTGCTCGACCAGCGGATGGCCGTCAACGGTGAGGACGACCTGGCGTTGCTGGCGGCGTCGTTCAACCAGATGGCCACCAACCTGCAACGGCAGATCCTGCGGCTGGAGGAGATGTCCCGGCTGCAACGGCGGTTCACCTCGGACGTCTCGCACGAGCTGCGTACCCCGCTGACCACGGTACGGATGGCCGCCGACCTGATCTTCGCCGAACGCGACGGGTTCGACCCCGCGGTGGCGCGCAGCGCCGAACTGCTCCAGGCCGAGCTGGACCGGTTCGAGGAACTGCTGACCGACCTGTTGGAGATCAGCCGCTTCGACGCGGGGTTCGCGGTGCTCGACGCCGAGCCGACCGACCTGGTGCCGGTGGTCCACCGGGTGGCCGACCGGCTGGCCGGCCTGGCCGAGCGGGTCGGGGTGGCCATCGAGTTGGACGTACCGACCGCCCCGGTGATCGCCGAGATCGACCCGCGACGGGTCGAGCGGGTGCTGCGGAACCTGGTCGGCAACGCCGTCGAGCACGGCGAGGGCCGGCCGGTGCGGATCACGCTCGGGATGGACGAGACCGCCGTCGCGCTGACCGTCCGCGACCACGGCGTCGGGCTCAAGCCGGGCGAGGAGAAGCTCGTCTTCAACCGGTTCTGGCGGGCCGACCCGTCGCGGGCCCGGCAGACCGGCGGGACCGGGCTGGGACTGTCGATCAGTCTGGAGGACGCCCGACTGCACGGCGGCTGGCTGGAGGCGTGGGGTGCCCCGGGGCAGGGCGCGCAGTTCCGGCTCACCCTGCCGGCGCGCGCCGGTGACCGGCTGACCACCTCTCCGCTGCGGTTGGTGCCGGCCGACGCCACGCTGCCGTTCGGCGGCGCGCCCGCCGGAGGTCTGCTGGCGATCGGGCCGGGCCCGGCCGGCACGCTCGCCATCGGTCCGGCGTCGGCAGCGGAACAGCGGCGCGCGGAGGTGGGGTCGTGAGGCGGCGACTGCTGACCGGCGCCCTCGGCGGCGCCCTCGTGATGGCCGTCTCCGCCGGCTGCGGCATCCCGGACCGCACCGAGGTGCAGATCGAACAGCGCGGGCCGGCGGCCGAGACGAACTGGTCGCTGGGGCGTGGCACGGAGCCGCCGACCCGGGAGGCGAGCGGTAGCGACGCCGAGGCGTTCGTGCGCAACTTCCTGGCCGCGGCGGCCGGCGAGCCGGACCGGGCGTACGAGCGGGTCAAGCGGTTCATCGCGACCTCCGAACGGAACGGACTGCAGGAGAAGCAGGGCAGCGAGGTGGCGCTGTCGGTGGTGCGGCTCACCGACGATCCGGTGATCGAACCGGACGTCGACAGCATGAAGGTCACCATCAGCGTGCAGCAGGTCGGCCTGCTGCGGGCCAACGGCATGCTGGTGCCGCCGCTGGCCACCGAGTCGACGTACGAGTTCCGGCTGGTCAGCGCCGGCCCGGTGGGCGAGGACGACGCCGGCTTCTACGTCAGCGACCCGCCGAACCTGCTGCTGCTCAGCGACGACGCGCTGCGCCGGTTCTACCAGGCGGAGCCGATCTACTTCTGGAACTCCGACCGGACCCGGCTCGTACCCGACCAGCGGTACCTCTCCCTGGCCGTGCCGGCCGAGCGCCGGGTCAGCGAGGTCATCCGATGGTTGACCGCTGGGCCCTCGGAGTGGCTGCGGATCGGCGTCTCCGGTCTGCCCGACCGCACCGAAATGATCAACAATGCCACCGGGTCGGACGGACGGTGGGAGGTCAACCTCGACATGCCGGGTGCCGACGAGGGACGGCTGGAGCAGCTCGGCACCCAGCTGGCCTGGTCCCTGCCGGAGCTGGACGGCACCCTCGAAGTCAAGATCCTCAACCAGTCCCGAAAAATCATCGACCTCGAGGAACAGCGCAGGCTCAACCCGCAGGACTCGATCGACCTCAACGCCCGACGTTACTGCGTGTACGAGGGGGCCATCCATTCGCTGGCCGTGCCCGGCGAGCCCGCCGGCTCGGTGCCGGTGGCACCCGAGGTGAACCGCGACATCGTCGCCGCCGGGCTGCGCCGCGCCGACACGGACGTCCTCGCCGCCGTGGTCGTGGCCGGCGCGGACGGGCGGCAGCGGCTCGCGGTGGGGCGCGGCGACGGTGTGGTGGAGACCCTCACCCCCGGGGGCACCGGGTTCGCCGCGATGAGCCGCCCGGTCTGGATCCGCAGCGACGGCCCCCGGCCGGCCGGCCTGGTCGTCGCCGACGGCCGGCTCTACCGCTTCGACGACCAGGCGGCGGTCCGGCAGGTCCAGCTCGGTCTGCCGGGTCGGGTCACCGCGGTGGCGGCCGCGCTGGACGGGCACCGGATCGCACTGATCGTCGACGGGACGCTGCACGTCGCCGCGATCAACTGGGAGGGTGGCGTGCCCACCGTGGGCCCGGCCCGACGGCTGGTCAGCTCGCTGACCGACGCCACCGCGGTGGACTGGTCGACGCCGAACCGGCTCCTGGTGGCCGGCTCGGCCGGCCGGCCGGCGATCTACGACGTGAGCGTGGACGGCGCCGTGGAGACCCCGCTGCGGGAGGACACCGGCACCCAGGTCGACCACCTCGCCGCGTACCCCGCCACCCCCGAGCGGTCCCCGCTGGCCGGTTCGTTCATGTACGAGGCGAACGGGGTCGCGTACCGCAGCAACCCGTTCGAGCGGATCAACCGCGACCAGGTCCAGGACGTGACGCCGCCGCCGGCCGGCGTGCGCCCGGGCAACCCCACCGCGCCCGTCTTCCTCTACTGAGCCGCCGTGTCGGGCGGGCTCTGGGCGGACCTGGCCGACCTGGTGCTGCCCGCCGAGTGCGCCGGCTGCCGGGCACGCCGCGCGGGGCTGCGGCAGGGTGTCTGCCCGGACTGCGTCACCGCACTGCGGGCGCTGCGCCCCGGCCCGGTGCGCCCCGTCCCGGCCCCACCGGGCCTGCCGCCCTGTCACGCCTTGGGCGCGTACGGCGGGCCGCTGCGGGAGACGCTGCTGGCGTACAAGGAACACGGTCGGCACGCCCTGGCCCGTCCGCTCGGCGCCCTGCTCGCCGAGGTGGTCGCGGCGGCGGTCGTACCGGCGGGGCCGGTGCTGCTGGTGCCGGTGCCGGACACCCCGGCGGCGGCCCGGGCCCGCTACGGCGATCATCTCGGTCGGCTGACCCGGCACTGCGCCCGCCGGCTACGGGCAGCGGGTTGGCCGGTGCGGGTGCACCAGGCGGTACGCGCCGCGCCGCGACCGGACTCGGTCACGCTCGACAGCGCCGGTCGGGCGGCGGCGGCCACCACCGCCTTCCAGCCCCGGTCGGGCACCCGGCCGGCTCCCTCCGGTTCGACCGTGGTGCTGCTGGACGACATCATCACCACCGGAGCCACCCTCGCGGCGGTGAGTCGCGTGCTGACCGCGCACGGGCTGTCGCCGTCGGCTACGGCGGTGCTGGCCGCGACACGGAAAAGGCACCAACAGTGACCGATCGTGTTTCCGTTTCACCCCTTCGTGTATGAGGTGTGGAAATTCTCCGGGCGGTCTTGGCAACCGGGGGTGACTGTCGGGCTAACAGGAGTTAGCGTTTGGCTGTCGGGGGTAGGAAGGCCATCCCACCCGCTCCCGGCGGTGAGAGGAGGCGTAGCCGTATTGACCGGTCGACGCCGAATGGGGCCGTCCCCGGGCGCGACCGGAGTTCCGGATCGAAGACCGTCCGAACGAGGGAGGTCACGTGGACATCGTGGTCAAGGGCCGTAACGTCGAAGTGCCGGACCATTACCGGGTGCACGTAGCAGACAAGCTCGCGAAGATCGAACGCTACGACCACAAGCTCATTCGTGTCGATGTCGAACTGTTCCACGAGCGCAATCCGCGCCAGGCCGACCACTGCCAGCGGGTGGAGATCACCTGCTACTCCCGCGGCCCGGTGATCCGGGCGGAGGCCTGCACCAGCGACTTCTACAGTGCTCTGGACGCGGCGATCGCCAAGCTCGACTCCCGGTTGCGCCGCGCGGCCGACCGGCGCCGGGTGCACCGTGGCCGGCACGCGCCACTGTCGGTGGCCGCCGCCACCGCCGGCCTGCCGGTGACGGATCTGCCGGCGCTGGCCGCCCCCGCGGAGACCAGCACCGCCACCGCGGTGGCCGAGCGGCCCGAGGAGGAGTACGA
Source organism: Micromonospora aridisoli (assembly GCF_056150025.1). Classification (NCBI taxonomy): domain Bacteria; kingdom Bacillati; phylum Actinomycetota; class Actinomycetes; order Micromonosporales; family Micromonosporaceae; genus Micromonospora; species Micromonospora aridisoli. The sequence continues at coordinate 344,020 of NZ_JAXCFK010000006.1, forward strand.
CGACGACCAGCCGTGGCACATCGCCCGGGAGAAGGTGCACCCCGCCGAGCCGATGACCATCGACGACGCCCTGTTCCAGATGGAACTGGTGGGCCACGACTTCTATCTCTTCCAGGACAAGGAATCCGGTCGGCCGAGCGTGGTCTACCGGCGGCACGCCTACGACTACGGCATCATCTCGCTGGACATCTGACCGTGGCGGCGGCTCGGGTCGGCACCCACCGACCCGAGCCGCCACCGGCGGGTGACATGACGCCGCGCGTCAGCCCGGCAGATCCGTCCGCAGCAGGCCGTAGAGCGTCGAGTCGGCCCGGCTGCCGGCGGCGCCGGGCAACCGGCCACGCAACAGCCCTTCCCGCCGGAAACCGGCCTTCTCCAGTACCCGCTGGGAGGCCGCGTTCTCCGGCAGGGTGCCGGCCCACAACCGGGACAGGCCGACCTGCTCGAACCCCCACCGGGTGAGCAGTCGTACCGCCCGGGTGGCGTAGCCGCGTCCACGCCACTGCGGCAGCAGGCTGTAGCCGAGCATCGCCTGGCCGCTGGCGGGCTGGTCGTAGACGAGCGTGCAGTTGCCGACGAAGTCCCCGGAGGCGGCGTCGAGCAGGGTCAGGGCCGCGGCGGTGCCGACCAGCCACTGACTCTCCGCGGCGGCGCACCGCCGCTCCACCTCGTCCCGGGTCGGTGCCCCCGGCGGAACCCGGCTGGCCGCCACCTCCGGGTCGGTGTGCAGGCGGTACGACTGCTCGGCGTCGTCCGGTCCGAGCCGGCGCAGCACAATCACCCCGTCGGTGAGTCGGCCCTCGGGCAGGTCCGGCAGCGGGCGCTCCGACGGCCCGGGCGGGTCGTCGGCGAGCCGTACCCACACCGTCAGGTCCCGCCGGCCGCCGCCCCGCACGGGTGTGGCGGAGCGGCGTACCCCCTCGGGTCGGAACCCGGCGGCCAGCGCGACCCGCTGGCTGGCCGCGTTCTCCACGTCGGTGACCAGCTCCAGCCGGGCGGTGCCGCCGGCGAAGGCGTGCTCGGACAGGGCCCGGGTGGCGGCGGTGGCCACCCCCCGACCCCGCGCCCACGGTGCGACCCAGTAGCCGATCTCGGCCTGGCCGCGCTGCGACACGTAATTGCTCAGGCCCACGGTGCCGAGCAGCCGGTCGGTCGCCGGATCGGCGACGGCGTACGCGGCCCCGCCGCTGGCGAAGGCGGCCGGTGCGCCCTGGGTGATCCACCAACGGGCGTCCGCCTCGGTGTACGGGTCGGGCAGGCCGTCGAGGAACCGCTGGGTGAGCGGATCGGCGCAGCCGGCGGCGACGTCGGCCACGTCGTCGAGGCGGAACGGCCGCAGCCGCACCCCGAACGCCTCGATCCGCTGCCGTTCGCTCAAGCCCGACCCGCCGCTGCGCTGCGCACCGGCCTGGGGCTCCCGGGGCGCTGGGTCGACGCTCCGCTCGCTCATGACAGATCCTCCGCGAGCAGGGCGCCGACCCAGGCGTCGACCCGGGTGCCGCGGTGGTTGAGGGCCGCGCGGGCGGTGCCCTCGAGTACGAAGCCGGCCTTCTCGGCAGTCCGCCGGGAGGCGACGTTGCCGACGTTGGCCCGCCATTCGATCCGGGCCAGCCCGAGGGTGGTGAAGCCCCAGGCGCAGAGCGCCGTCAACGCTGCCGGTTGGTAGCCCCGACCCCGGGCGTGTGGCGCGGTCATGAAGCCGACGTCCGCCAGCAGCGGGTCGGCGGCCGACAGCCGCAGGTCGATCGAGCCGGCGCACTGGTCGGCGGCGTCGGCGATGACGAAGGACGCGCAGGTGCCCGCGGCCCAGGCGGTGCGCACGAAGGTCAGGAACTCCTCGGCGTCCGTCCGCTGGTAGCCCTCCGGGACGGTCGTCCAGCGCAGCGTCTCCGGATCCCGGCAGGTGGCGACGATCGCGTCGAGGTCGCGCTCCTCCGTCGGGCGCAGGCTCAGCTCGTGCCCGCCGGCGGTGGCGAACAGGGTCGGTTGCGGCCGACCGAAGACCGCCGCGCGGCGGGCCTCCAGCGTGCCCGGTCCGGCCGGGTCGACCTCGCCGGGAGCCGGCACGTCGCCGGGCAGCAACGAGCCGAACCACTCGTGGGTGGCGTACTTCGCGTCGGCGGCCCGCAGTCGTCCCTCGATCCGGACCCCGGATCGCAGGGCGACCAGTCGGGAGGCGTGGTTGCCCACCGGGGCGCCCCAGACCAGCCGCCGCAGCTTGAGCTCGTCGAAGGCCCACCGGGCGACGGCGCGGACGGCGCGGACGGCGACGCCCTGTCCACGCGCCCACGGGGCGGTCCAGTACCCGATCTCGCTGAGCTCGTGGTTGCGGTCGATCGTGTGCAGCCCGCAGGAACCCAGCAGCTCGCCGGTGGCGGCGTCGCAGACCGCGAAGGGTGCGCCGGTGCCCAGTTCCCACTGGCGGGCCCGGTCGGCGACGAACCGCCGGGCATGTTCCTGCCGGTACGGGCGGGGAAGGGCGCTCCAGCGTTGGATGTCCGGATCCTGGCAGGCGCGGTACACGGCATCGACGTCGGTGTCACGCCACGGCCGCAGTACCAGACCGTCCTCGGTGATCTCCACGGGCTCCACCCGAGCCATCGTGCCGGATCGTTCGCCCACGGCGTAACCGGATAACCGGGACACGAACCGGAGCTGGGAGTGTTATGTCGGTTTCGCGGTGGCAGACCCCCGCCACCAGTGACCATCGGCCCGATGGAACGCCTACGATGGTTCGAGACTGTCTAGGGGAGCGTTGATCCGTGTCGATTCTTGAAAAGTTCCTCCGCGCGGGCGAGGGGCGCATGGTGCGCCGCCTCAAGGCGATCGCCGCCGCCGTCAACTCGATCGAGGACGACTACGTCAACCTCACCGACGATGAGCTGCGCGACATGACCGAGCACTTCCGGGAGCGGCTCGCCGAGGGCGAGACCCTGGACGACCTGCTCCCCGAGGCGTTCGCGGTGTGTCGGGAGGCGGCGGCGCGGGTGCTCGGCCAGCGGCCGTACGACGTGCAGGTGATGGGTGGCGCGGCGCTGCACTTCGGCAACATCGCCGAGATGAAGACCGGTGAGGGCAAGACCCTGACCTCGGTGATGCCGGTCTATCTCAACGCGCTGTCCGGCAAGGGCGTGCACGTGGTCACGGTCAACGACTACCTGGCCCAGCGTGACGCCGCGTGGATGGGACGGGTGCACGAGTTCCTCGGGCTGACCGTCGGCGTGGTGCTGCCCAACCGGCCGGCTGTCGAGCACCGTGCGGCCTACGAGTGCGACATCACCTACGGCACGAACAACGAGTTCGGCTTCGACTACCTGCGCGACAACATGGCCTGGTCGAAGGATGAGCTGGTCCAGCGGGGTCACAACTTCGCCGTGGTCGACGAGGTCGACTCGATCCTGATCGACGAGGCCCGTACGCCGCTGATCATCTCCGGTCCGGCCGAGCACTCCGCCCGCTGGTACGGCGAGTTCGCCGCCGTGGTCGCCCGCCTCCAGGCGGGCAAGGACGGCGAGGGCGACTACGAGGTCGACTACGCCAAGCGCACCATCGCGGTGACCGAGCGGGGCGTGGCCAAGGTCGAGGACCGGCTCGGCATCGACAACCTCTACGAGTCGGTGAACACTCCGCTGGTCGGCTACCTGAACAACGCGATCAAGGCCAAGGAGCTCTACAAGCGCGACAAGGACTACATCGTCAGCGACGGCGAGGTCCTGATCGTCGACGAGTTCACCGGCCGCATCCTGCACGGTCGCCGCTACAACGAGGGCATGCACCAGGCGATCGAGGCCAAGGAGGGGGTGGAGATCAAGCAGGAGAACCAGACCCTGGCCACCATCACCCTGCAGAACTACTTCCGCCTCTACGACAAGCTCGCCGGCATGACCGGTACCGCACAGACCGAGGCGGGCGAGTTCAACAAGGTCTACAAGGTCGGCGTGGTGACCATCCCGACCCACCGGCCGATGGTCCGGGAGGACCGGGCCGACGTGATCTACAAGACCGAGAAGGCCAAGTTCAACGCGGTGATCGAGGACATCGCCGAGCGCCACCAGGCCGGGCAGCCGGTACTGGTCGGCACCGTCTCGGTGGAGAACTCCGAGATCCTGTCCCAACTGCTGCGCCGCCGGGGCATCCCGCACTCGGTGCTCAACGCGAAGTTCCACGCCCGGGAGGCGGAGATCGTCGCCCAGGCCGGTCGCAAGGGCGCGGTCACGGTGGCCACGAACATGGCCGGTCGAGGCACCGACATCCTGCTCGGCGGCAACCCCGAGTTCCTCGCGGCCAGCGAGCTGCGCCAGCGCGGCCTGGACCCGCTGGAGAACGCCGAGGAGTACGACAAGGCGCTCGAAGAGGTCCTGCCGAAGTGGAAGCAGGCCTGCGACGCCGAGGCCGAGGAGGTCGCCGCCGCCGGTGGGCTCTACGTGCTGGGCACGGAGCGGCACGAGTCCCGGCGGATCGACAACCAGCTGCGCGGCCGGTCCGGCCGGCAGGGTGACCCGGGTGAGTCGCGGTTCTACCTGTCCCTGCAGGACGAGCTGATGAAGCGGTTCCGCTCCGGTGCGGTGGAGGCGGTCATGGACCGCTTCAACATCCCGGAGGACGTGCCCATCGAGTCGAAGATGGTCACCCGCCAGATCAAGAGCGCGCAGGCCCAGATCGAGGGGCAGAACGCCGAGATCCGGAAGAACGTCCTCAAGTACGACGAGGTCATGAACAAGCAGCGCCAGGTGATCTACGCCGAGCGGCTGCGCGTACTCAACGGCGAGGACCTCTCCGACCAGGTGCGCAACATGATCGACGACACCGTCGAGGCGTACGTGCGGGGGGCCACCTCGGACGGCTACGCCGAGGACTGGGATCTCGAGCAGCTGTGGTCCAGCCTCAAGCAGCTCTACCCGGTGGGCGTCACCATCGAGGAGCTGGAGGAGGAGGCCGGCGGGTCGCGGGCCAGCATCGACGCCGATTTCCTGGTGGCCCGGCTCAAGGAGGACGCGCACGCGGCGTACGACCGGCGTGAGGAGCAGCTCGGCGCCGAGGGCACCCGGCAGCTGGAACGGATGGTGCTGCTCCAGGTCATCGACCGCAAGTGGCGCGAGCACCTCTACGAGATGGACTACCTCCAGGAGGGCATCTCGCTGCGGGCGTACGCCCAGCGCGACCCGGTGGTGGAGTACCAGCGCGAGGGCTTCGACATGTTCGCCACCATGATGGAGGGCATCAAGGAGGAGACCGTCGGCTTCCTCTACAACCTCGAGGTGCAGGTCAACGAGCCGGAGCCCGAGGCCGAAGAGGTCCAGCTGCTGGACAAGCCGGTGGAGATCCGGGCCAAGGGCCTGGGCCGTGCGCCGCAGCAGCAGGGGCTCCAGTACTCCGCACCGACCATCGACGGTGAGGCTGGCGCTGGTGGCGTCGCCGTGCAGCGTGAGGAGCAGCGGGCGCCCGCGCTCGGCATCGGCCGCCCGGATCCGGCCACTCCGGCCGCACCGGGACGGACGGCACCGAACGCGCCGCAGCGTCCGGCAGGCGGCCTGCGTGGCCCGGCGGTCCCGGTCGGCGCGGCCCGTCAGCCGGCCCCGGGGCAGGCGAGTGCCAGCAACGGCCCGTCCCGCAACGCGCCGTGCCCGTGCGGCTCCGGTCGCAAGTACAAGCGCTGCCACGGTGCCCCCGGCGGTACCTCGGCCAGCTAGGAAACCCGGCTAGGACGATCGTGCTCGATCCCGGATCGAGTGGCCCCCGCGAACACGGCCACTCGATCAGGGATCGGGCACGATCCCGTTCGGCCCGTGAGCCGGCGAACGTCAGAGGACCCGCAGATCCGTACAGAGCCAGCTGCCGCGCCGGTGCTCCAGGCGCAACGCCATCGCCCAGCTACGGTCACCGGCCCCGGTGAGCACCGCGGCGGCCTCGACGGCGGCCGGGCGAGGCTCGCAGACGCGGAGCCGACGCAGCCGGACCCCGGGGCGTGCCGAGCGTCGTCGGGGCGTTGCCGCGCGGGCGGTGGCGCGGGCCAGTTCGGGTAGCAGCACCGCGGCCCGGGTGGGATCGAGTTGACGCCGTAGCTGCACCGGAGGCCGGAAGCCGTTGACCACCTCCAGGCAGGTGGCGACGAAGCGGTGGGCGATCCGGGTGGCCGCCGGGGTGGCCGTGGCGAGTGCCCCGGTCGGCAGGTGCCGGGCCGGCGCCTGCCCGGCCCTCGACGAGGAGGCCTGGCCGCGGTCGACGGACCCACCCGGCCGGCTGCCGGATCCCGTGGTGACCCGTGGCCCGGCCGGCCGATCCGGTCCGCTTCCCGCCGGCCACCGGCGACCGGGGGCGAAGAGGTCGAGGGCGAGCTGACCGTCCGCCGGGCGGGGCCAGTCGGTGGTGACCTCGTCGAGGAAGGGCGGCTCGAAGGCCGGCGCGGGACGCAACCGCACGGGTGGGCGTGCTGGCCCGGGTCTCCGGAGGTCGGTCATCGCGCTGCCCCCTGCCGTCTAACCGTCATTAGTCTGCGTTTGCTTGCGTTTGCCTTCGACAGGTCTGATTCTCGAACATGACAGAGCTGACGGTCAATGCCGTGGTGTGGTCCTACCGTTACTCGGGATCGCGTTCGGCCAGCGGGTTGTCGCGCACCCACTCGGCGGTCTCCGCGTACTTGCGTTGGATGTACTCCTCCAGGCGGGCCCGCTCGACGCGCCACTGCCCCCGGCCACCGATCTTGATCGCGGGCAGCTCGCCGCTGCGCACCATGTGGTAGACCTGCGAATCCGACACGTTGAGCTCGGTGGCCACGTCGGACAGGAGCAGGAACCTCGGTTCCACCGAAACTCCCCGGGTTGACGTCGTTCGCCTCAGTTTGCCACCGGTCAACGCTCGCGACCAATCCGTCCCGCCCCCGGGTGACGTCCCGACGGACACACCGGCTCACGGCCGGAACTTCCACGAGAGCGGTACGAGGTGTATGACGGTCAGGGCGAACGGCACGGCCGTACGTCCCGGCCGGCGGTGTCGCCGGCGGACGGAGCAGAGCGGGGGAGAGCAGTGACCGACGAGCTTGTCCGGGTCTACGTGCCGGCGACCGTGCCGATGCTGGGCCGGCTGCCGGAGCACGGCCTCGCCGCCACGCAGGCGCACGCGGTGACCCCGATGCTGCGCGAGTGGTACGCGGAGGGCGACGAGGAGGAGTTGGAGTACGTCGCCTTCACCCGCGCCGCCCAGGACGCCCTTCAACTGATCCGCCACGACCCGGCCGCGCCGCGTCGACGGGTGGTCGTCTCGGCGGACCTACCGTCGACGACGATCGGTCGGGGCGACGGGGAACTGGGATCCAGCGTGGTGGAGTTGCGCGCGCCGGTGCCCGTCGCCGCCGTCGCGGCCGTCCACGTGGACGGGGTGGACGCCGCCGACGACGTCGCCGCGGCCGTCCAGGTGGTGCTGGAGGCGTTGGCCGGTGACCCCGACGCGCAGTTCACCGTCGACGGCGCCGAGGACCACGAACTGGAGTGGTACGACCCGAGCGAACTGGAGTCGTTGCTACGCGCCGCCGCCACCGAGAACTGACCGCCGCACCACCGCCGTCAGGGGCGGTCGTCACCGGCCTCGCCGTGGCCGGCCGCCGGGGACGCCTCGTCGTCGTCGGGCGTGCCGAGCGTCCGGCCGAAGCTGACCACGGCGGTCAGGGCGCCGACGAAGAGCACCCAGATGGCGTTGTCCACCCGCGACGTGCCGAGCGAGGTCTGCGCCACCGCGTCGGCGTCGCTGAGCGCGGCGGCCAGGTCGATCAGCGAGCGCCCACCGATCCGGATGATCACCTCGGTGAGCAGGAGCAGGAGTCCCGCCCCCGCGCCCGCCACCAGGTACGCCGGCCAGCGCAGCCCGGGCTCGCCGCCGTCGCGTACGGCCCGACGCCGGGCCCAGGTGAGGTAACCGAAGGCCAGCGCACCGGCGATGAGCCCGGCCAGCAGGGACTCGGTCCGGGAGACCCAGCCGGCCGCCCGGAACAGCGACTGCTGACTGTCGCCGGCGCCGAAGAGGTTGAACAGTGGATCCCGGGCCACGCTGAAGGCCACCACGAAGATCAGCGCCCCCAGCGCGGCGGTGGCCACGGCACCGACCACGGCCCCGTTGCGGGCACCGGCGAGTGCGCCGCCGATGACGGCCGCCGCGGCCGTGGTGCCGGCGATCGTGCGGGTGGTGACGTCGCCCGCGTAGGTGAGGTCGATCGCGAGCGCGGCGAGCAGCCCCACCAGCAGGCCGGCGCCGAGCGTCGCCGCGAAGCGCAGCGTGACCCGCCCGGTTCGGCGGGCGACCGGTTCGCCGACGGCCAGCCCGACGGCCGCGCCGGCCACCAGCGCCGCCGAGATCACGCCGGGCAGCGCGAAGGCCGAGAGACTGACCGCGGTGACGCCCGCCGTCGCCGAGCCGATGGCCTCGCGGGTCGACCAGAGCATCGCGGCCAGCCAGCCGGCCGCCAGCAACGCCAGCACCGGTGCTCCCGGTGCGGGGGCCGGGCGATCGGCGTCGGTGTGGTCGCCGACGCCCGGGACGGCGGTCGCGGATGAGTCGGGCTGAGCGGCGGTCGACCCACCGGGCTCGTTGCTCATCGTCTCCCCTTCATCACCGGGCCCGACCGGGCCGGAACGTCCACGGCAACCCAGCGTACGCGGCCGGGAGGGAGGGGCACCCGAAGCCCGCGTGGCCTGCATTCCTTCGGTGAGATGCCCCCTTCGGGTACGAATCGGTGCCGGTGGCCGTGAGTCGCTTCCTGATCAATGGTCTCCGTGTGGCCGGGGTGTGATCGACCGACGCGGGGCGTGGGAAGATTGGCGCAGGTCCCGCCGCCGCGGGGCCGGTTTCGCCACCGCCGTCGAGATCGCCAGGAGCCCTGATGGACGCCGTGTTCTCCGTACCCGAGCCACGCAATGAGCCGGTGCGCACCTATGAGCCGGGTAGCACCGACCGCGAACGTCTCCAGCGGCGACTCACCGAACTGGCCGCCGAACGCATCGACCTGCCGATGACCATCGCGGGCGAACAGCGGATGGCCGGCGGCGAGCCGATCCAGGTGGTGCAGCCGCACCGGCACGCTCACGTGCTCGGGGTGACCGGGCACGCCACCCACGACGACGCGCGTGCCGCGGTCAAGGCCGCCAAGGACGCCGCGCCGGGTTGGCGTGCGCTGCCCTTCGAGGAACGGGCCGCGATCTTCCTGCGCGCCGCCGAACTGCTCGCCGGACCGTGGCGGGACACCCTCAACGCGGCCACCATGCTCGGCCAGTCGAAGACCGCCGTACAGGCCGAGATCGACTCGGCCTGCGAGTTCATCGACTTCCTGCGGTTCAACGTGCACTTCGCCCGCAAACTGCTGGCCGAGCAGCCGATGTCCTCGCCCGGTGTGTGGAACCGCTTCGACCACCGGCCGCTGGAGGGCTTCGTCTACGCGGTCACCCCGTTCAACTTCACCGCCATCGCCGGCAACCTGCCCTCGGCGCCGGCCCTGCTCGGCAACACGGTGGTCTGGAAGCCGGGCCCCACCCAGCAGTTCGCCGCGCACTTCACCATGCGGCTGTTCGAGGCGGCCGGCCTGCCGCCCGGCGTGATCAACATGGTGACCGGCCGCGGCGAGGAGGTCTCCGACGTGGTGCTGGCCGACCCCGACCTGGCCGGCATCCACTTCACCGGGTCCACCAAGGTCTTCCAGCACCTCTGGCGCACCGTCGGGGAGAACATCGCGAGCTACCGCGGCTACCCGAGGCTGGTCGGCGAGACCGGGGGCAAGGACTTCGTGGTGGCCCACTCCAGCGCCGACATCGACGCGCTGCACACCGCGCTGATCCGGGGGGCCTTCGAGTACCAGGGCCAGAAGTGCTCGGCCGCCTCCCGGGCGTACGTGCCGCGCTCGCTGTGGGAGGGTGGCCTGCGTGACCGGCTGGCCGCGACCGCGGACGGGCTGGCCTACGGCGACGTCACCGACTTCAGCAACTTCGGCGGCGCGGTCATCGACGACAAGGCGTTCTCCCGGCACACCGCGGCGTTGGAACTGATCTCCGCCGACGACAGTTGCCGGATCATCGCCGGTGGCACCGCCGACGACTCGGTCGGCTGGTTCGTCCGGCCGACGATCTTCGAGTGCGGCGACCCGGCACACGAGACGTTCACCACCGAGTACTTCGGTCCCATCCTCGGCGTGCACGTCTTCGACGACGCCCGCTTCGACGAGGTGGTCACCCAGGCAGAGGCGATCGCCCCGTACGCACTCACCGGGTCGATCTTCGCCACCGACCGCCGGGTGGTCGACGCGGTGGCGGAGAAGATGCGGTACGCGGCCGGCAACTTCTACATCAACGACAAGCCGACCGGCGCGGTGGTCGGGCAGCAGCCGTTCGGCGGCGCCCGCGCCAGCGGGACCAACGACAAGGCCGGCTCCTGGCACAACCTGGTCCGCTGGATGTCGCCTCGGACGATCAAGGAGACGTTCGTCCCCCCGACCGACCACACCTACCCGCACATGGGCTGAGGATGTAACACCCGCCCCCCGCCCGACGCCGTGAATGGTGTGACAGGAGGGGCCCTTGTCGACCCCGCGCCCGGGAAACCGGGCCGGGGGCGGCCGGGGGCGGCCCTGCCGGGCCGACGCTGATGGACCGTCGCGCGCCGACAGTGCACATAGGAAACCCCAATGGGTGGCGAAAAAGGGAAATCCTGGACGCCGGCCCAGCAAAGTGGCAGCGTGAGGGGCATGGCGGAATCCGGAGTGAACCCCACGGCGGCGGCCCTGCTCGGGCTGCTCCATGAGGGTCCCATGACAGGTGGCCAGTTGATGGCCGCCGCCGAGCGCCGGCTGGCGCCGTACTGGTCGATGACCCGCAGCCAGGTCTACCGTGAGTTGCCGGTGCTGGCCGACCGAGGTCTCGTCCGGCTGGGCAAGCCCGGGCCGCGGATGAGTCAGCCGTACGCGATCACGGCAGCCGGGAAACGGACATTCTCCCGCTGGCTGGCCGAAGACCCGGGGCGGGACACCATCCGCAACCCGATCGCCCTGCGCATCGCCTTCGGGGACCTGCACTCCCCGACGCAGCTGAAGAACCTTCAGGCCGCGGCCAACGAGTACCACACGGACGCGCTCGCCCGGGTTCGCGAGCAGGTCAAGAACGCCAAGAAGGAAGGCGACACGTACGACGCGAGCGCCCTGGAGTTCGCCGTGGCGTACCACCGGGCCGCCCTGTCCTGGCTCAAGAGCGCCGCCGTCAGCTGACCGCAGCTCGGCCGGCCCGCCGGCTCGCTCCTCGTCCGAGCTGGGTTGTTTTGGCTCGTACTGCGGGGCTCGCAAGCTCACTCCTCGTCCGAGCTGGGTTGTTTTGGCTCGTACTGCGGGGCTCGCAAGCTCACTCCTCGTCCGAGCAGTACCCTTGTCTGTCGTGACCGCTGCCGACTTCGCCGAACAGCTCAAGGAACTCGACGCCACCCTGCGCAACATCGAGGCGGTGCTCGACCTCGACCGTCTCCGCGCGGACAAGGCCCGCCTGGAGCAGGAGGCGTCCGCCCCGGACCTCTGGGACGACCAGGCCCGCGCCCAGCAGGTGACCTCGCAGCTGTCGTACGTCAACGGCGAGATCGACAAGCTCGGCAGTCTGCGGTCGCGACTGGACGACGCACGCGTGCTGCTGGAACTGGCCGAGGCCGAGTCCGACTCGGGGGTCCTCACCGAGGTCGAGTCGGAGATCACCGGGCTGACCAAGGCCATCCAGGAGATGGAGGTCCGCACGCTCCTCTCCGGGGAGTACGACTCCCGGGAGGCGCTGGTGGCCATCCGGGCCGGCGCCGGTGGCGTGGACGCGGCCGACTTCGCCGAGATGCTGCTGCGGATGTACCTGCGCTGGGCCGAGCGGCACGGCTACCCGACCGAGGTCTACGAGACCTCGTACGCCGAGGAGGCCGGCCTGAAGTCGGCCACCTTCACGGTCAAGGTTCCGTACGCCTACGGCACGCTCAGCGTGGAGTCCGGCACCCACCGACTGGTCCGGATCAGCCCGTTCGACAACCAGGGGCGGCGGCAGACCAGCTTCGCCGGGGTCGAGGTGCTGCCGGTGGTCGAGCAGACCGACCACATCGACATCCCCGAGAACGAGATGCGGATCGACGTCTACCGCTCCTCGGGTCCGGGCGGGCAGAGCGTCAACACCACCGACTCGGCGGTGCGGATCACCCACATCCCCACCGGCATCGTGGTGACCTGCCAGAACGAGAAGTCGCAGTTGCAGAACAAGGCCTCCGCGCTGCGGGTGCTCCAGGCCCGGCTGCTCGAACGCAAGCGCCAGGAGGAGCAGGCCAAGCTCCAGGGACTCAAGACCGACGCCGCCGGCTCCTGGGGCGATCAGATGCGCTCCTACGTGCTGCACCCGTATCAGATGGTGAAGGATCTGCGTACCGAGCAGGAGACCGGCAACCCGAGTTCGGTCTTCGACGGTGACCTGGACTCCTTCATCGAGGCGGGGATCCGGTGGCGCAAGCAGCAGCAACTGGCCGGCGACCGTGCGTGATCGATCGTGGGCGGAGTGCGTCGACGATCTCCACCTGACGTGCTGATTCGATGACTTGTCCCGCAACGGCGGGGCGTGGGACTTGGCACGACAGTTACACGGCGTAGACTCACCACCCGTGATTCAGCTTGAGCAAGTGACGAAGACGTACCCGAAGGCGTCGCGGCCTTCGCTCGACAACGTGTCCGTGTCGATCGACAAGGGCGAGTTCGTCTTCTTCATCGGCCCATCCGGCTCCGGCAAGTCCACGATCATCAAGATGCTGCTGCACGAGGTGACCCCCAACAAGGGACGCGTCGTCGTCAACGGCAAGGACGTCACCTCGATGCGGTCCTGGAAGCGCCCACACTTCCGCCGCTCGATCGGCTGCGTCTTCCAGGACTTCCGGCTGCTGCCCAACCGCACCGCGTACGAGAACGTGGCCTTCGCGCTGGAGGTGATCGGCAAGACCAAGGCGGTGGCCCGCCGGGTCGTGCCGGAGGTGCTGGAGCTGGTCGGCCTCGGCGGCAAGGAGCACCGCTACCCGCACGAGCTCTCCGGTGGTGAGCAGCAGCGCGTCGCGGTGGCCCGGGCGTTCGTGAACCGTCCACTGATCCTGCTGGCGGACGAGCCGACCGGAAACCTGGACCCGGACACCTCCATCGAGATCATGCGCCTGCTGGACCGGATCAACCGCACCGGCACCACCGTCGTGATGGTCACGCACGACTCCAACATCGTGAACCAGATGCGCCGCCGCGTCATCGAGATCGAGAGCGGCCGCATCGTTCGCGACCAGGCCCGCGGCGTCTACGGGTGACGACACCTACCCACCGCACCCCGATCTGACGACGAACACCTCACGCCGGAGAGCCGGAGGAAATCCCGATGCGGATGAAATACGTCATGTCCGAGGTACTGGTCGGACTGTGGCGCAACGTGACCATGACCATCGCGATGATCATCACGATGGCGGTTTCGCTGACCATGCTCGGTGCCAGCGGCCTGATCTACACCAAGGTCGCCGACATGAAGCAGCTGTACTTCGAGAACATCGAGGTCTCGATCTTCCTGGACGCCGAGGTGACGGACGAGCAGCGCAGCGCGCTCGCCGGCCAACTGGAGGCCGACCCGCTGGTCTCCCAGGTCACGTACGTCAACAAGGACGAGGCGTTCCAGCGCTTCCAGGAGATGTTCCGGGACTCGCCGGACCTGCTCAGCGCGGTCAAGGCGGACCAGCTGCCGGAGTCGTACCGGCTCAAGCTGGTGGACCCGGAGGAGTACAAGACCATCTCCGACCAGTACGCCTCGGTCGAGGGGGTCGACCAGGTCGTCGACCAGAGTCAGGTACTCGACAAGATCTTCAACCTCTTCACCGCCGGGCAGAACATCGCCCTGGTCGCCGCGGTCGCGATGGCCATCGCCGCGCTGCTGCTGGTCGCCAACACGATCCAGGTCGCCGCGTACAGCAAGCGCCGTGAGGTCGCGGTCATGAAGCTGGTCGGTGCCTCCAACTGGTTCATCCAGGCACCGTTCGTGCTGGAGGCGGTGGTCGCCGGCCTGATCGGCTCGATCCTGGGTCTCGGCGCACTGATAGCGCTCAAGATATTCCTGTTCGACGGTGCGCTCAGCGCCCTGCAGGGCCTCTTCGCGCCAGTGAGCTGGGGCGAGGTGTTCCTGACCTTCCCGGTGATGGCCGGTGTCGGTGGTCTGATCAGCGCGATAACCGCCTGGGTCACCCTCCGCTTCTACCTGCGCGTCTAGCGGGGCTCGTAAGCTCGGGGGCCCTTCCGTGCCGGAATAAACGGCGCGGGAGGGCCCTTGTCGTTCGGGTAGCATGATCTCCGCTCTCCGGCCGGCTCGGCCGGCCAGGGCGGCAACACGGAAGGGAGGTGGCGCGGCAATGCCACGGGAAAAGGGGCGCAAGGTCGTCGCCTCCAACAAGAAGGCACGGCACGACTTCGCCATCCTCGACACGTACGAGGCGGGCATGGCGCTGACCGGCACCGAGGTGAAGTCGCTGCGGGCCGGGCGGGCGTCGCTGGTCGACGCGTTCGCCCAGGAACGTGACGGCGAGATCTACCTGCACCACATGCACATCCCCGAGTACGTGCAGGGCACCTGGACCAACCACGAACCGCGACGCACCCGGAAGCTGCTGCTCAAGCGGCTGGAGATCGACCGGCTGATCGGCAAGCTCCGGGAGAGCGGGCTGACCCTGGTGCCGTTGCAGGTCTACTTCTCCGACGGCTGGGCCAAGGTGGAGATCGGGTTGGCCAAGGGCAAGAAGGCGTACGACAAGCGTCAGGACCTCGCCAAGCGGGACGCCGACCGGGAGATCCAGCGGGCGGTCGGCCGGCGAGGTAAGGGGATGGAAGACTGATTTGTCCGAGATCGTCCGGTGGCCGCGTTTCGGCGTGGGCTCGGGATGAATCCGGTTGCGGCAGGCGTTAGGCTTGTCGGAGCCGCCAGCACCGGCGGCCTGTCGAGGGGGTGACTGGTTTCGACTTCGTACGTTGCGGCAGGGGAAGCGAGCCGAGGAAGCCGACGTCGTCTCGAGAATCGTTCGTCGGAAACCAATAAGCGCCAAGAACAATCGCGCTGACTTCGCTCTCGCCGCCTGAGGCGAGTAGCAAGTCTGTCGGCCTGGGAGCGCCTTCGACCCAGTTAGCCGGCATCAGCTAGAAGGCTGGCCAACCGGACCCGGTCGCGGGGTCCGTGCGGCGAGATCAATCAGCGACTGGGCCCGTCACACCGACTCGCTCGCGTGATCGGAGGGGCCGAGTAGAGGCACAGCGAGCTGCGCTCGGAGAAGCCCTGACAAGGCGGCGAAGGACCCGGGTTCGATTCCCGGCACCTCCACCACCTGACTGCGCGCCCCGGTCACCCGACCGGGGCGCGCAGTCGTGTATCGAATGGAACCGTCCGGGGCGACGGTCCGTCAGACCCGGTATGCGCCGCACACTCGCCCTGCTGGGCCTGCCACTGCTGATGATGGCCGGATGTGCCCCGGTGGGCACCGAGCAGACCGGACCTGGCACGTCGAGCGACCGTCACGACGGATTCGAGCAGCGGGCGACGGCGGTCGCCGAGGCGTGGCGCCCGGATGCGGCGTGGACCTCCGGCTACCTGCCGCTCCAGGAGCCCACGGTGCTCGTCGGTGACCCGGAGTTCACGGAGGAGACCAAGGTCGCCTTCCACGCCGGCTGGTACCGGGAGCAGGTGCCGTTGCCGCCCGGGCAGCCGGACGACGGCACGGTCCGGTTCCCGGACGGGGAACTCCGCGTGCCACTCGTCACCGCGGTCGAGGCGTACCGGCAGCTCGACCAGGGAGACCCGCCGCCCTGCCCCGGGCGGCCCAGGGATCCGGGCACACCGCCGCCGGCCAACCCGCCCGACGGACCGGACGCGCCGGTCAGCAGCGAGCCGCTGACCGCCTGCGTCCCGCTGACCGTGACCAGGGTCGAGCTGGGCTCCGTCCCGGTGCACACCAGCCGGGGCGAGGCGCAGGCACCGGCATGGCTGTTCAGCGTCGAGGAGATCAACGCCGTGGTGGCCCGGGTCGCGGTCGCGCCGAGCGCCGTGGCGGCCCTGCCTGAGCCGATCACCCCGTCCGGGCCCACACCGCAGGAGCTGGTCGGCGCGCAGGACATCGCGGCGGTCGACGGAGCGACGCTGACCTTCCGGCTCGGCGTGGGCAGCTGCGACACCGGAATCACCCCGCTGGTGCAGGAGCACGATGATGTCGTCGTGGTCGGCGGCACCGTGGTGCGGGCCACCGGCGCCTGCAACGACATGCTCAAGCTGGAACCGGTCACGGTGACGCTGCGGGCACCGCTGGGAGGCCGTCCGGTCCTGGACGTGGTCGGCGCGGCGCCGCTGCGCTTCGCCGCGGACTGACCCCTCCGGCCGACGCCGTCCGGTCCCGGGACGGCGTCGGCCGGAGCACCATCCGCGCCCGGGGCTCAGAGGATCGGCGGTACGTCGGTGCGGATCGGCACCGGCAGCACGGTCGGCCCCTCCGCCCGCAACGCCGTGGACAGCGCGGCACCGAGTTGATCGGGAGCGTCCACAACGGTGGTGGCACAGCCGTAGCCACGGGCGATCGCGGTGATGTCGACGCCGGGCAGGTCCAGCCCGGGTACGCCCGGGGTGTTCTTGAGTTCGGCGAACGCCTTGAGGATCGCGTACTGCTGGTTGACGGGCACGACGACGGCCAGCGGCAGGCGCAACTGGGCGGCGGTCCAGAGAGCCTGCACCGAGTAGTGGAACGAGCCGTCGCCGATCACCGCGACCACCGGCCGGTGGCGGCCGGTGTCGCGCTGCGCCAGTGCGATGCCGACGGCCGCCGGCAGGCCGTAGCCGAGACCACCGCTGGCCATCGTGAAGTACGACCCGGGAGTGCTGAACCGCAACCGGCGACGCAGCGCCGACAGGTTGGACGGAGACTCCTGCACCAGCACCCCGTCCTCGGGCCAGTGCCGGGCGAGCGCGGCGAAGAGCGCGTCGGCGCTGAGCGGAACAGAATCCTCCACCGGCGACGGTGCGGGCCGGGCCGGCGGTGGCGGTCGGTCCGCTGGCGGCATCAGGTCGGCCAGCGCGGCCAGGGTTAGTCCGGCGTCCCCGAGGAGACTGTCGCCGACCGGCGCGCGGGCCGCCTCCTCCGGATCGTCGGTGACGTGCAGCAGCCGGGCACCGTCCGGCAGGGTCTCGCCGGGCACGTGCGGGTAGTACCGGAACACCGGGGCGCCGACCACCAGCACCGTGTCGTGTCCCCGGAGCTGCTCGGCCAGCGGACCGATGGCGAAGGGCAGCACGCCCCGGAAGTGCGGATGGTCCTCGGGGAAGGCGGTCCGTTCGGGCGCCGGTGCCGACCAGACCGGGGCGACCAGTCGCTCCGCGAGGGCGACCCCGGCCTCCCAGGCCCCGGACCGGTCCACGGCGGCACCGAACACCAGCGCTGGCGACCGGCTCGTCGCCAGCGTCGCGGCGAACCGGCGCAGGCGCTCTGGATCGGGGGCGAACCGGGTCGCCACCGTGCGGACCTGCGGCGGCGGGCCGGCGGGCTGCGCCCAATCGTCCAGCGGCAGGGAGAGGAAGACGGGCCCGGTCGGCGGTTGGACCGCGGTGGCGTACGCCCGCATGAGCGCCGCCGGGACGTCCTGGGCCCGGACCGGCTCGTGGGCCCACTTGACGTAGGGCTGGGGGAGTTCGGTGGGGTGCCGGGCGGTGAGCCGGGGTTCGAGCAGCAGCATCTCCCGGGTCTGCTGGCCGGCGGTGACGATCAGCGGGGTGCGGTTGTGCCAGGCGGTGACGACGTTGCCCATGGCGTTGCCGGTACCGGGCGCCGTGTGCAGGTTGACGTGCGCCGGAGCCCCGGTCACCTGTGCGTACCCGTCGGCCATGCCGACCGCCGACGCCTCGTGCAGCGCGAGCACGTAGCGGAAGTCGTCCGGGAACGCCTGCAGGAACGGCTCCTCGGTGGAACCGGGGTTACCGAAGACGGTGGTCATGCCCAGGGCCCGGAGCAGGTCGTAGGTGGTGTCGCGGACCGTTGCCATCAGTTCTGAATGTATCGGGGTGACTCGGCTGTCCAGGGCTTTTCGGCACTGATCGGGCAACGGCCCCTGCCGCGCACAGCGGCGCCACGCCGCGGTGGCGGCGACCCGCCCCGAGGGCCGTCCGGCCCCGCCCGCCCGTCTGTCGATCACCCGACCGTCAGACCTTCGCCTGGGTCGGGGACGCAGGCTATGGTGCCAGGCATGGCGATGACAGCGCGGATGTCACCGGTTGGACCCACCGTCGACGAGTGTGACCGGTTCCGCCTTTCCGTGCACGGCTGACGGGTGCGCGTGATGCAGGGAGAGGGGCAGGCGATCGGCGGGCGGGCGACGGAGTCGATGACCGGGAAGCTGCTGGTGGCGACACCGGCGCTGAAAGACCCGAACTTCGACCGTACGGTCGTGCTGCTGGTCGCGCACGAGCCCGGCGGTGCGCTCGGTGTGGTGCTCAACCGGGCGACCGAGGTGCCCGTGGCGGACGTGCTGCGTGACTGGGGCGACCTGGCCCGCCACCCGGCAGTGTTGTTCGAGGGCGGTCCCGTACAGCCCGACTCCGCGATCTGTCTGGCCCGGATGCGGCCGCCGGTGCGCCGCCTCAAGGGCTTCCACCAGGTCTCCGGCGCGGTGGGCACCCTCGACCTGTCGGTCGACCCGCAGCGGCTCCGCGAGAACGTGCAGAGCATCCGGGTCTTCGCCGGGTATGCCGGCTGGGGCACCGGGCAGCTGGAGCAGGAGATCGAGGACGGCTCGTGGTTCGTGCTGGAGGCGCTGCCCGGCGACGCGTTCGTCGACCGGCCCGACGATCTTTGGCCCATGGTGCTGCGCCGGCAGGGCGGCATGATGGCCGCGGTCGCGCACTTCCCGCCGGACGTGGCCCTGAACTGACCGACACCGGCGGACACCCCCGCGAGATGACCATGCTGGCGGGCGTGTGTATAGTTCTCCCAGTGCCCGGGCGACCGGGGGCGACAGCAAGGGGCCGTGGCGCAGCTGGTAGCGCACCACACTGGCAGTGTGGGGGTCAGGGGTTCGAGTCCCCTCGGCTCCACCCTTGTTTACGCAGGTCAATCGGCATCAGTCATCGACTGGTGCCGATTTCTGTGATCTCGTGGTCACGGCCGTGGTCACGCAGCGCCCCACACTGCACTTCGGAGATCGGTGTTGAGGTCTCGTCAGAACCGGCCTCTGACCAGGGATCTTTCGACTGCGCGTGTTGTCCGAGTGCTGCCGGGGCGGAATGTGGGGCGCAAGGCAGTGTGGTACCAGGGTGCCGACCTGTGTCGTCAGATACGGCAGCGCCGGTGTGCTGGCGTACCCGCTTGGTGCGTGGCGGGGTGGCTGACCATGATTTGAGTCGCACGGATCGAGGCGAGCCCAAAGGCCGGTGGTCGCCGACGAGATCGAGGCGCAGTATGGGGACTGGAAACGGTGCAACCGGACGCGCCACCTTCGCGAAATCCATCGACGTGTGAGGTTGGCAGGGTTGGTGTTGACCGACTCCGCTCTTCATAAAAGCGAAGGTTATGGAAGATCCTGCATTTTCGGACTCCGCCGATCGCCGGAGAAATTTGCGCAGCATTACATGCGACGACCATGTTGAAGTGCTTGCACTTTACGGATGGTGTTGAAGAAACCCGACTGTGATCTTGAACAGCTCTCCCGCCATTTTCCTGGCGCAGCGGCAACCCTTCGATCACCCATAAGATGCATCATCTGATGCCCTCGCCATGATCGAGCTGCCTGATTCCGTCCTTGGTCCGCGGGGCAGAGCGTTTCGGGATTATGAAGTGAGCTTGAGGCTGCGACTGCACGGTGGCCGGCGCTGTGGCGGCTTCGCGCGCGTGCGGGTGCTAGGCGCCGGGGTTCCGGTTGCGTTCGTCGGTGGTATGCCGCTGTTTGGCTGCCACAGTTCGCGCACGTCGGCCATGGCCCGCAGGATTTCCCCTGCATCCTTTACAAGTCATCATGCCATACAAGATGCAACCGCAACGTTAATAGAGGGTTGTGAAATTCTGTCTGCTTGTCTGCTGCGTGGTTGCGCAGAGCGATTGTCCGGACGCTTAAGCAGGGCGATGTCCGATTTGTGGTTGCAGCTTGTGACCTCTCTTTACCTCGACTGTTCGAGATCGTTACAGTTCGCGCATCGATTGGGATTTATCACGGGGGGTGTCGGATGGCTGAGCGTCTGCATTGGCGTGAGCGGCGGCGTCGTGGCGTGACGCGTGGCTCGGGTGCGGTGTTCGTGGCTATCAGTATTTTGTGTCGTCTGTAGCAGTCAGCGGCAGTTGTGGCCGTTTCACGGGGAGGTTTGCCTTGGGGGTCTTGTTTTCGTCTGTATTCGGTGTAGCGCAGTCACGCTGTTTGAGGTGGTTGGCCGGAGTTTTGGCGGCCTCGTTGGTTGGGGCCGGTCTTGGTGTGGTGGGTTCTGGGTCTGAGCGGGCGCAGGCGTCAACGTCTGGTTCGGAATGTTCGGTGGCACAGGCCGCCGATGAGGCCGCCGCCGCTGCGTTGGCTGCCGAGTGTGGCGTCGCGGTGGAGGCGCTGAGCGAGCGGACCGAGTTCGAGCAGGTGGTGGTCAACCCGTCGGGTTCGCAGACGTTGACGGTGGCGGCGGTGCCGCAGCGGGTGCGCCGGGGCGATGGTTCATGGGCGGCGATAGACCCGACTCTGTCGGTGTCGGGTGGCGCGGTGGTGCCGACGGCGACGTTGACGGATGTGCGGTTCTCCGCCGGTGGATCGGGGCCGTTGGTGACTTGGCGGAAGGACGGTTCGTCGTTCACGGTGTCGTGGCCGTTGGGTGCGTTGCCGGCGCCGAGGTTGCTCGGCGCGACGGCGGTGTACGACGGGGTGTTGCCTGGGGTGAACTTGCATGTGACGGCGTTGCGTGAGGGGTTTACGCATTCGGTGGAAGTCCTGACGCCGGCCGCGGCGGCGAACCCGGCTGTGCGTGGGTTGCGGTACGCGTTGGGCGGCTCGATGCGCGTCGAGCGGGACGCGCGGGGCGGGTTGCGGTTGCTCGACCCAGCCGGGCAGCCGGTGGGGGTCACGCACGCGGCGTCGATGTGGGATTCGTCGCTGGATCCGTCGCTGGCTGGAGAGGTCCGGACGTCGCCTGGCGGCAGCGGAGCGGCGGAGCCGGCGACCGGTGCGGAGCCGGCGGTCACCTCCAAGCGCACCAGCGTCGACGTGCAGGTCGCCGGGTCGGACCTGACGGTGCTGGCGGATGACGAGATGCTGATCGACCCGGACGTCGTCTGGCCGGTGTTCGTGGATCCGCCGTTCAACGGGTTGCGCTCGAAGTGGGCCTATGCGAACAACGCGAACAAGAACTGGGATGTGGGTAACCGGGCGTGGGTGGGTCGCAACTCGGACGACGGTGTGCTGTACCGGTCGTTCTTCGACTTCGATGTCGCTACCTTGCGGGGCACTCAGGTCCTGTCGGCGAAGGTGACGATGAAGCTCGACCACTCGTGGTCCTGCGACCCGACGCCGGTGCATCTGTTCCGCGCCGGTACCGGCGGTCTCTCGGTGAGCAGTGGCGGTCGGGAGGCGTGGGGGGCGCGGCCGTTGCCGTCGCCGTACTGGTTGGGGTCGTGGTCGGGCAACGCGAACGAGGCCGGCGGTTGTGGGTCGATTCAGCCGGACGCGGATGCGGTGTTCGACGCTCCCGGTGTGAGGGCGGATGTGCAGACGCGGGCGACCGAGAACGCCCTGATTTACACGATCGGGTTGTGCGCGTGCAACAGCGAGGGCCAGTACGAGTCGAACCAGGACCGGTGGAAAAAGTTCTATACCGGCCAAACGTATCTGATCGCGACGTACGACAAGCCGCCGAACGCGCCGGTCGCGCAGGCGTTCTCGGCGACGACGGATTGCTACAAGGCGTGCACGTCGCCGGCGGTGGTGCGCACGACGGCGCCGACGCTGCGGGCGAACGTATCGGACCCCTACAACGGAAACCTGAGAACCACCTTCGAGGTCCGCACGTCGGCCTCGGCGTCGGCGACATTGGTGGCGGGCAACGCAGCGGCGCCGACGACAACAGCGGCGCCGGGTACCGCCACGTGGCGGGTGCCGTCCGGGTTGGCCAACGGGTCGACCTACTACTGGCGCGCCCAGTCCAAGGATGAGAACAACCTGGTGGGCGGCTGGTCGGGGTGGCAGACATTGAGCGTGGATACGACACCACCGGTGATCTCGTCGGTGACCTCGGCGCAGTACCCGCTGCGGGAGTGGGGTGCCGTGTTCGGCACCGCCGGAACGTTCGCGTTGTCGGGCGGTTCGGATGTCGCGGACTTCACCTGGTGGGTGGACAGCGGCTCGGCGACCACGGTCGCCGCCTCCGGTGCGAATCCGAAGACGGCGTCGGTGACGCACACCCCGACCAAGGACATGGTCAGCACGCTGAACGTGGTGGCCAAGGACGTCGCCGGTAACACCAGTCCGACGCACCTGCACCAGTTCTGGGTGTCGCCGGTGCCGAACAAGTATGCCCGCTGGAAGTTCGACGAGGCGTCCGGCACCACCGCGGCGGACTCGGGCTCAGGCGGGAGCGCCCTGTCCCCGGGAAGCTTGTCGGGTTCGGTGGCGTTCGGGCCGGGCTACCTCGGTAACGCGGCCTCGTTCACCGGGACCGGCGGTCAGATCACCACCACCGGGCCGGTGCTGGACACGACCAGGAGCTTCACGGTGATGGCCTGGGTCCGCGCAACCGACCTGGCGGCACACGACTACCAGATCGCGTTGAGTCAGGACGGTACGACGGCCAGCCGCTTCCAGCTGATGTACAACAAGGACGCCAACGGCGGCGCGGGTGGCTGGTGTTTCGCCATGCGCCCCACCGACGGCGGAAACTCCACCAGCGCCTGCACGGACGGCTCCGCATGGGGGCTGCCAGCCAACGGAACCTGGGTGCACCTGGCGGGCGTCTACGACGTGACCGCCGGCAAGATCCGTGTGTACGTGATGGGTGATCCACTGCGCTGCGGTGGAGAGAACGCCGAGACGTCCTTCACCGGAACCTGGTCGGCCACCGGATCGTTCGCGATCGGCCGCGGACAGTCGTCGGGTGCGGCCGCGAACCGTTGGCGCGGCCAGATCGATGACGTCCATGCCTACCAACGGACCTTGTCCGCCCTGGAAATCTGCCAGCAAGCCGTCCAGTAATTCCCCACGATCCCGGGCAGCCGTACCGTCATCGGCTGGTCAAGGCTCGACTGCCATCGCGGCGAGGCTGCCCGGGGTCCCCGATTCGTGTCGCCGGCTCGTCACGTTCCCATTTCCGGTTGGTCGCTAGAAGCATGCATAGGGGAGCAGCGCTATGAGGGTTGCAGTCGATGGTCCGCTCCGGCGGACGCAAGCAAGGCTAGGTGTCGGGCGCCGGCTGCGGTGGTTGTCTGCGCCGTTGGCGGTGGTGTTGGCGGTGACGTTGGTCGATCAGCCGTCGGTTGCCGAGGCGGCGCCGAAGTGGGATCCGCCGAAGCCGAAGGATGTTGCCGGACTGCGGGTGACTGACGCAAAGCCGCAAGCCGTCCCCGCGGCGGCTTTCCCGCAGTCGCGGGTGGTGCGAGGCGCTCGCCCGGTGACCTGGCCGGCGGGTACGGCGATGGCCCGCCCCACGGTGGCGGGTGCCCATCGGGCCGGTGACCTACCGGTAACCGTGTCGGCCGTGGAGCCGAAGGGCGTCGGCGCTCGAGGTATTGCCGCGCCGGAGGCGGTGTCGGTGCGGGTGTTCGACCGGGCGGCGACAGCGCGGGCGGGTGCGCAGGGTGTGCTGTTGAGTCTGGGCCGCGCGGACGACAGGTCGGGCGCTGGCCGGGTGTCGGTCGGGGTGGACTACTCGGGGTTTGCGCACGCGTTCGGTGGTGACTGGGGTTCGCGGTTGCGGCTGGTGCAGCGTCCCGCCTGCGCGGCGACCACGCCACAGCTGCCGGAGTGCCAGACGTCCACGCCGGTGCCGACGGTGAACGATCCGCAGGCGTCGACGGTGTCGGCGCAGGTGAGCCTGTCGGGTGAGGCGGTGACGCTGCTGGCGGTGCAGGCGGACTCGGGCGGCGACAACGGTGATTACAAGGCGACGGACCTGTCGCCGGCCGGAACGTGGGATGTGTCGACCCAGACGGGTGACTTTTCCTGGTCGTACGAGATGCGGATGCCGCCGGGGCTGGGTGGTCCCGAGCCGTCGGTGGGCCTGGCGTATTCGTCGGGCAGTGTGGACGGGTTGACCGCGATGTCGAACAACCAGGGTGGCTGGGTCGGCGACGGCTGGGCCTCCTGGCCCGGTTTCATCGAACGGCGCTACGCCTCCTGCGCGGACGACAACCCGAGCCATAAGACCGGCGACCTGTGCTGGTTCAGCGACAACGCGACGCTGTCGATGAACGGCCGGGCGGGGGAGCTGATCCGGGACGGTTCGGTGTGGCGGTTGAAAGACGACGACGGCACGAAGATCGAGCGGCTCACCGGCTCGGCGCGGGACAACGGGGACAACGACAACGAGTACTGGAAGATGACCACCACGGACGGGGTGCAGTACTACTTCGGCTACCACAAGCTGCCGGGCTGGTCGTCAGACAAGCCGGTGACCAACTCGACGTGGACCGCCCCGGTCTACGGCAACAACGTCGATGAGCCGTGCTACAACTCGACGTTCGCCAACGCCCGCTGTGACCAGGGATGGCGGTGGAACCTCGACTACGTGGTCGACCCTAACAACAACTCCCTGGCGTACTTCTACAAGAAGGAGACCGGCGCGTACGGGCGGAACATGACGCCGACGCAGCGGACCACCTACGACCGGGGCGGCTACCTGGACCGCATCGAGTACGGCATGCGTGAGGGCTCCGAATACAGTGCCGCCGCACCGCTGCGGGTGCTGTTCGAGACCAAGGAGCGGTGCCTGTCGAACTGCTGGACGGGCACTGCCTGGACGTCGGATCCGAAGCCGAACTCATGGCCCGACACCCCGTGGGACCAGTACTGCAAGGAATCCCCGTGCACCGAACTCGTCTCGCCGACGTTCTGGTCGGCGCGGCGGCTGTCGAAGGTCACCGCGCAGCTGCGTAACGGCACCTCGTCGTACCGGGACGTGGAGTCCTGGGCGTTGCGGCACGAGTTCATCAACGCCGGCACCGGTGAGGGCACCCCGATGTGGCTGCGCGGCGTCACCCGCACCGGCCACGTGACCACCGCCGACGGCGCGGTCGTCTCCGACCCGGAAATCACGTTCAACCCCGGGGCCGAGCCCTTGGCCAACCGGGTCGACGGGCCTGCCGACCAGCGCACCGAGCTGAACCGGTGGCGGATCAAGCAGATCCGCACCGAGTCCGGCGGCGACATCCTGATCACCTACTCGGGGCATGACTGCACCCGCAGCAGCCTGCCGACGCCGCACTCGAACACCAAACGGTGTATGCCGGCGTACTTCTCCTGGCCGGGCAGCGGCGACCCGACCCTGGACTGGTTCCACAAATATGTGGTGACCCGCGTCGATCAGGATGACCTGGTCACCGACCAACCACCTCAAACGACCTTCTACGACTACCTGGACAATCCGGCCTGGGCGTACAACACCGACGAGCTGACTAAGGACAAGTACCGCACCTGGGGCGACTGGCGAGGCTACGGCCGGGTACGCGTGCGCCAGGGCGACCCAACCAACGGGGTGCAGACCTCCGTCGAGTACCGCTACCTGCGCGGCATGCACGGCGACAAGCAACCCACCGGCACCCGCGACGTGCAGGTGTCTGGTACCTGGGGTGGGTCCATCACCGACCACGAGGCGCTACGTGGCTTCCTGCGGCAGGAGATCACCTACAACGGGGCCAGTAGCAGCGGCGTCAACGGTGCCGAGGTGTCCTCTACGGTGAACGATCCGCTGCGGGTGGGACCGACCGCCACCCGGGAACGTAACGGGGTGACCACCAACGCGTGGCGCGTCGACACGGCCTCGACCCGTGCCCGTACCGCGCTGGCCGCTGGCGGGTTCCGTACCACCAAAACCGCTACTACCTATAACTCGGACGGATTCCCGGAGGAGGTGGACGACTTCGGTGATGAGAACGCCACCGGCGATGAGACCTGTAGCCGGATCAGTTATGCCCGTAACGCGGCCACGTGGATGCTCGACCGGGTCAGCCAAACCGAGGTGCTCTCCGGCACCTGCGCCGCCGCGACGAAACCGGCGAATCCGACCACGGTGCTGAAACGGACCCGGGCCTTCTACGACACCTACACCAACGACTCGTCATTCGGCGCCGCCCCGAGCCGAGGCAACATCGTCCGCACCGAGGACCTGGACCGGTTCAACGGCTCCACCCCGGAATACGTCCGCACCGCAACGCACACCTACGACACCAATGGCCGGGTCACCTCGACCACCGACGCCCGGAACTACACCACAACCACCAGCTACACCACCAGCAATGGCGGGTTGGTGACCCGGACGGTGGTGACCAACGCTCTGACCCAGGCGACGACCACCGATCGGGAACCGGCGTGGGACCTGCCGACGAAGGTGACCGACCCGAACGGGGCGGTGACCGATCAGACGTACGACGGGCTGGGCCGACTCACCAACGTGTGGCAGCCAGGACGGAACAAGGCCACCCAGACCCCGCACATGAAGATCAGCTACCTGGTCCGCAACAGTGGTGGTCCGACTGCGGTCACCACCGAAACGTTGCTGGTTACCGGCAGCACCTACCGCAAGTCCGTCGAACTCTTCGACGGATTCCTCCGGCCACGTCAGACCCAGACCCAGGCCACCGGCGGCGGGAGGCTGTTGACCGAGACGTTCCACAACGCCCGCGGCGAGGTGGAGTGGACCTCCGCCCCCTACCACGACACCACTAACGCCGCACCATCGACGACGCTCGGCACCCCGCAGGGACAGATCCCGTCGATCACCGAAAAGAAGTATGACGGGGCGGGCCGGCAGACCGAGGAAATCCTCAAGGCCCTCGGGGTGAAGAAGTGGAGCACCACCACCATTCACGGCGGGGACCGCACTCACACCACCCCACCGGTCGGTGGCACCGCAACCACCACGATCCTCGACGCCAAAGGCCAGGTCAGCAAGCTGCGGCAGTACAAGAACCAGGCCGACGTGGGCTCGACCGATCCGGCCAAGTACGACGAGACGCAGTACACCTACACCCTGCTCGGCCAGCAGAAAACCGTCCGCGACCCGGAAGGCAACACCTGGTCGTACCGCTATGACCTGCGCGGCAGGGAAGTCGAATCGATCGACCCGGACAAGGGAAAGACGACCTCCACCTACGACGCGGCCGGCAACATCGAGACCACCACGTCGCCGACGGGCACAGGAACCGCGACCGTAAACCTCGCCTACACCTACGACGAACTCGGCCGTAAGACCACCGTGCGCGACGGCAGCACGACCGGGGCGAAGCGGGCCGAGTGGGTCTACGACACCCTGCCCAACGGCAAGGGCAAACTCACCTCCGCGACCCGCTACGTCGGCGGGCAGGCCTGGATCAACCGAACTGACTCCTACGACGCCTACGGCCGCCCCACCTCCACTTCAACAGAGGTGCCAGCGGCCGAATCGCAGCTGTGCGCGGCAGCAGCACCAACCCCCTGCATCTACACCACGACCACGAGTTACCGGGTCAACGGCAAGGTCCACCAGGTCACCCTCCCGGCTGCGGCGGACCTGCCGTCAGAACGGCTGACGTTCGGCTACAACGATGTCGACGCCGAAGCGTCACTGCTGTCACCGGCGCAGATCTACGAGGCGGTGACCTACAACAAGCTCGGACAGCTCACCGGTCGAGAGTTCGGCGAATACGGCTACCGCGTCGCGGTCACCTCCGACTTCGACGAACCCACGCGTCGGCTCAAGACCACGAACGTGGTACCAGAGCTGAAGCCGGAAGCGGCGAACTGGACCTACGACTACGACCCGGCCGGCAACGTCACCAAAATCAAGGAACAGCCGCAGGGGCAGACCGCCGACAGCCAGTGCTACAGCTACGACTACCTTCGGCGAATGACCCGGGCATGGACACCCAACACCGGTGACTGCGCGGCGAGTCCCACCGTGGCCGGCCTCGGTGGCCCGGCACCCTACTGGCACTCCTGGACCTTCGACGCCACCGGAAATCGACGGACCGAGACCCGACACGCGGCGACCAACACCGTCTACACCTACACCCACCCGACGGCAGGCTCGGCCCGGCCGCACACCGTCACCAACGTCACCGCCACCGGCGGCGCCACGTGGAGCCGCAACTACGGCTACGACAACGCGGGCTACACCATCACCCGACCCACCGCCAGCGGCGCCACCCAAACCCTGTCCTGGAATCCCGAGGGACGCGTCGACAGCCTCACCGAAGGCTCCGCCACCACCAGCTTCCGCTACGACGCTGACGGCAACCGACTCACCCGCACCGACGCCACCGGTAAAACCCTTTACCTACCCGGCGGCCTGGAAGTCCGCTACACCAACTCCACCACCGCCAAGACCGCAACCCGCTACTACAGCCACGCCGGCGCCACCATCGCCGTCCGGACGAGCAATAGCCTGCACTGGATCATTAGCGACCACCACGGCACCGCCGAACTCACCATCAACGCCACCACCCTGGCCGTCGCCAAACGCCGCACCCTGCCCTACGGCGACACCCGCGGCAACACCACCGGCACCTGGCCAACCACCATGGACAAAGGCTTCGTCGGCGGCACCAAAGACACCACCGGCCTCACCCACATCGGCGCCCGAGAATACGACCCCTTCCTCGGCCGCTTCATATCGATTGACCCCGTCATGGATCTCGCGGATCCACAGCAAATGCATGGCTACACCTACAGTAACAATTCGCCGGCCACCTATAGCGATCCAACGGGTCTTTACTTTGAAGAGGACAGTCACGGCCAAGGGCGTCGAGCCCAGGTCGTCAAATCGCCTTCCGGAAAGAGCAAGGTTAAAGTCTCCGGGCGGCCGGTGAAGGTGCCTAGCAAGAAGGGGAGTGCTACCACTACCGCGCATGGCAAGGGGAAGAGCAAGAGTAACAAGGGCCCGGGTTCGGGTGCTAACTCGAATGACGGTTTCACTGGTAGCTCACTAGGCTTCTACCAGGCGCGGTGGTGCTTGGACATGGGGCTTCTGGCATGCGCGAGAGGGATTGTGATTCAACAGAAGGCGCTCGACGTGTCGAATCGGATTGCTGACAACTTCCGCTGGTCGACCGGGCGCCGTAACGCATTTCGCCATTCCTACTGGATGGGACTGATGACCGTGCACGGCTTCACGTATGACGACGCGGTCGCGCTCGGTGTCGCGCACGAGAAGGACACGGACACACCAGGGGAACTTCCAGGTTCTGCTGACTCGAACGCTGATCTGCACAACAATTCGGTGGGTGCGCGGATCGGCGTGGACGTTCGACCATGGTATGTGGCTGCCGCCGGGGTCGGAGCCACCACCAAGCATGAGAAGGCGCTTGAGGATAGGCTGTTTCTGATGGTAGGAGGAGGTGCTCCAGGCCGTGGCCCCGGAGCACCCGAGAAGGGACGCGCCTCTTACGTCTCGGTGTGCACCCGCGACGGTTGGCTCGTCATGATCGAACCAGGGAAGTAGAACGTGCGAAGAACTGGGTCGCGACAAGGGCAACTAGTCGTTCGGAGATTGTCGTTCTTGGTGGCCGCTCCGATAGCTTTGCTGCTTCTCGCGCTTGCAGGTGGGTGTCAGTGGTCCTCGTTTACGGGCGTGCATGTCACGATCTCCGAATCGGTCTGGTCGAATGACGGGTGGGTATATTATCTTCGCGAAGAGGCATCCGAGGGCAGGCAGTTGTGGCGGCAGCGGCCGGACCGACGGTCGGGCGAGCTTGTTCTGGACCAGACCGCCGCTAGATCGGTGTGTGCCGATGGCTCTCTAAGCTTTCTCCATCGTTCCCCAAGTGGAGGGCTGAGAGTGGCGGTGGAGTGCGATTCCAGCACCCGCACGGAGTTGCTTGCCTACTCCGAGGGTGAACACCAGCTTGAGTCACTTGCATCGGTTCCGTTTCTAGGAGATGTAGCTCTCGTCGATAGTAAGGCGACTGGATATGCGGAAGTACCACGCGGATGCGGTATCGCCCTCCAATCTCTTGTAAACGGCAAGCTTGAGGATTTTGATTCCGTCGTAACGACAGACGGAAAAGCGTTTGATATTAGCGGCGAGGACGGCGATTGTGCATCGGCTGCCTGGGTGCAGTCGCCTGTGGTGGTTGACGGGCGCTTGTTCTTCTTGATCGCAACGAACTCGGTCGGCAGACTGCCGGTCCAGGGGCCGAGTGTGCTGGAGGAATTCACCTGGCAGCTCGTTCAGTGGGATCCCAAAACTGGTTCAGCGAGGATTGTCGCCGAAGTTCCTGGCATTGCTGACCTTGCGGCGAACGATCAGAGTATTGTCGTGGCGGTCCACGCTCGAAGCGAAGAAAGCGGGGTGTGGTCGGTTGACGTGGCCAGTGGGGAGATGTCGAGAATTGTGGATGGTAAAGAGGCGTACCATCCGAGTTTCTCGCCTGATGGCAAGGATTTCGTCTACGTCGAGGACCTTAGTCGCCTGAGATTTGCTTCGTTGCCTACTAATAAGTAATCGAGGGTCATGCACGGTCTCCGGCGAGTCCGGAGACCGTGCATGCACGATGAGCAGACCCAGCGGCGGTGCTGTAGCGGTTGGATACGCGGATACCTGGTCGCAGTACCGGAAGTCGAACAACACCCTCAGGTAGTTGGATAGCATGCAAAACCAAACTCAGACCATCATCCTTCATTTCCGAATTCCCGGCTATGACCCGCTGAACCGCCCACCTCTTAACCCCATCTGTCGAACGCTATTTCCGGCAACGGTAGCTGCTAGTGAAGTCTCAGGCTAAAGGAAGGGGGCGAAGGGTCCTTCTGGCGCTCTTCGCCGCCGTCCTCGTCATCATCTGCTGCGGTGGCATCGTCAGCGCTGGTATCTGGCCTCCAGTGCGAGAACACTCCTTGTGTGGACACTTCGAGTCTCCGCTGGGGGGAGCAATTGTCCTGAGCGCTGATGGCGCTGCGTCGATTTCGAACGTTTCTTTCGACATCAACGAAGGGCGCAGCGGCAGGGAAAGAATTTCCGGGAGCGGTGATTGGCGGCTTGAGAAGGGCGGCATTGGGGGCGCAAAGGTGGCCTTTAACCTAGACGGTGCCGCGGTTGGGTTCGATTTGAGAGTGAAGCGGAGTTGGCTAGGACATGTGCAGTTCTGGCACTACCTGGGCGACCCCGACAGCGGGAAACGGGAAACTTTCGACCGAGTTTCCGCATGCCAGTGATGACTAGGAGTTATGGGCGGTTGGCGGCGGGGATTGTCGTATCCTTGGCCTGCCTTGCTGCTGTCGCTGTGGTCTTTTCGGTAAGCAGATGGTCCAGTGGCCAACGCCCCGAACTTACTGATTCAGCAGTGGTGGGATCATCGTGGCGGGGGAGTGGCGCGTCTGAACTGATCATTGCGGGCGACCGGACGTTCTCCGCCAAAGGGCTCCCGTCTTCGCTGGTTGGCTCGCAGGCGACTACGTCTACCGTGTCCGGTGTCGGGAGATGGTCCATTCAGGCGGATGTGAACGACTCCAGTGAGAAGAAAACCCAGCTTGCGTTGGTTTTCGAGGATCTCGACGACGTTCCCGTCCCCTTCTCTCGGTCAAGCTCGTATCGGATCTGGCTGACGGGAAGTTGGTTCTATTCTGGATCGTCAGTGACCCTGATCTCGGTCACCGCGTCACACTTGAAAGGCGTATAATGGCGATTAGGGGCAGTTGGATGCTCCGCGATATGAAGCCTGATCTCCTGTATGTAAATTGATGTGAAGGCCCGGGAGGGTGCTAACTTCTCTAGCACCCTCCCGGGTCTTTTCCATCGATAGATTACAGGTCTGAATGGCTAGGCTAAGTTGGGTTCGAGGGTCAGGCCGCATATACCCATGCCCCTGTTCCCGAGGAGGCGAGAGGATCTCCCGAGGACGGCGGCGTTCCAGGGTGAAGACAGTCCGTTAGTCTTCATTGCGCCTTGGTCCTGGTTCTGGGCATAGCGATCTATGTGTTCAACAGGGTCTTCGAGGGGGGCATTCGCCCTAGTCTCACCAGGGACATCGTGGTAGGCGCGTGGCGCGACGCCGACGGTGGTGAGGTCACCTTCGATTTTATGTCGCTAGATCAGAGTGAATACGGAGCACTATGGCTCGCGGCTGCTGTCGAACACGGTCGACGGAAGCGTAATTCTTTACTGGCACGTCGGTGACTCGGATCTTAACCGTCAGGTCGTGCTCGAAAAGGTGTGACCTGTAGCCGCAGATTCGGCTGGCGACCGGCCCCGGACGCGGGTTCGGGCCCAATGGCGCTTCCTTAAACCAGGACTCGATGTCGTCGAGGGGCTGCCGGACCAAGTGTTGCCTCAGTTGATCAAACTCGGGTGCGAGCGGCTGGACCGAGTGGCACGAAGCCTCCCACACTGAGCGTGGTCACATCTGTGGTCACAAGGCAAGATCAAACAGCTGTAACCACGTGGTACTCGGCGGCAGTAGGCGTCACTTACTGTGAGCGCTTTCCATCTGGGGTAGCGCGAGCGGGTCAGGCGTTGGGTGTCACTCGCGGGTGAGTCCCGGTGGCAGCGCGTCTTCGTCGGGTCGGACCCGG